>DASTZX010000302.1:0-11759 GCA_035764045.1 Xanthobacteraceae bacterium
CGCGCCGGCCATCGCCTGCGCCGGCGCGGCGCGATCCGATTCGAGACCGGCCACGATATCCTCGACCGTGTGGGCGGCAAAATGGCGATCGATCGTGTCCCGCATCGCCATGACCGGCCCCTCTGCGGCCGGTTCGGCGAAAGCGGCGATCAGCGCGTCCACCGGAACGGTCCCGCACAGGCCTTCGCGCAGATCCCCCAAGCGCGCTGATCGCACCCGATGCGTCGCGACGCCAGCCGCGACCGCGTCCTCGGCGCGCAGCCGCTCGGCCGCGAGGCCGCAATAGGCGCCGAGCGCACCGGGCATGCGCGGCAGGAACCAGGTCGCGCCCACATCCGGGAAGAAGCCGATGCCGACCTCCGGCATGGCGAACTGATATCGGTCGCCGGCGACCCGATGCGAGCCGTGGATCGAGATTCCGACGCCGCCGCCCATCACGATGCCGTCGATCAGCGCCACGTACGGCTTGGGATAGCGCTTGATCACGGTGTTGAGCGCGTATTCGTCGCGCCAGAACTCGAGCGCCTCGTCGAAGCGCCCGGCGCGGCCGAGATCGTAGATGTGCCGCAGGTCGCCGCCGGCCGAGAACGCCCGCTCGCCCGCCGCCGTGACGACGACGCGCGTGACCGCCGGATCGTCGCGCCACTCATCGAGCTTGGCGCGCAAGGCGCGCACCATGCCGTGCGTCACCGCGTTGAGCGCCTGCGGTCGGTTGAGCGTCACCAGGCCGGCCGCGCCGCGGCGATCGAAGAGGATCTCGTCGCTCATCCGGCGATCGAGGCCGAATAGGCGATCGTTGCCGCGGCGCCGAGCGCGCTGCGCCCCGCATGAAGTCGGCCCCAGCGTTTGATCAGCATCCGGGTTTCCGCGTCGGCGCGATCGCCCGAGGTCGCTTCGATGCGCTTGTTCACCGGCAGGATGACGAGCAGCGTATAGGGCCAGTTGGCCAAGATCAGAACCGCGCCCACGAGCCAGCCCCAATCCCAGGTGATCGAGGCAACGACAAATCCGGCCAGCGCCGAAACGAGCGCGAGGCTCGCCTGCATCGCGAAACCGCGCGCGTAGCTCGGCTTCCACTCCGCCAGCAATGCCTTGTCGTCGAGGGCGAGGCGCGCCGGCTGCTCGGCGACGTTGACGTAGATCGCGGCGCCTGCAAAGACGGCGGCCGTCACGAGCGCGACCTGCTGGGCGACGAGAGTGAAGCTCATCCCTGCCTCCGCTCAATTCCCCAGCAGATCCCGGCTCACGATCAGCCGCATCACCTCGTTGGTGCCCTCCAGGATCTGGTGCACGCGCACGTCGCGCAGCACCCGCTCGACAGGATGGTCGCGCAGGTAGCCGTAGCCGCCATGCAGCTGCAGGCATCCGTTGACGACCTCGAATCCCGCATCGGTCGCGTGACGCTTGGCCATGGCGGCGAGCCGCGTCGCGCCCGGCTCGCCCGCCGTCACGGCCACCGCGGCGCGGCGCACCATCAGCCGCGCCGCTTCGAGCTCGGTCGCATAATCGGCCACCCGGAACGCGAGCGCCTGGAAATCGGCGAGGCGCGTGCCGAACTGCTTTCTCTCGCGCATGTAGCCGATCGTGCGGTCGAGGCAGAATTGCGCGCCGCCGATCGAGCAGGCCGCAATGTTGAGCCGCCCGCCGTCGAGCCCGGCCATGGCGATCCGGAAGCCCTCGCCTTCCGCGCCGATGCGGTTCGCAGCCGGCACGCGGCAGCCCTCGAACATCACCATCGCGGTCGGCTGCGATTTCCAGCCGAGCTTCTTTTCCGGTGCGCCGAACGAGAGCCCGGGCGTGCCCGCCTCGACCACGAAGCAGGAAATTCCCTTCGGCCCTCGCGCAGCCGTTCGAAGAACGGCGTCGCTTCGCTCCCCTGTGCCGGTTCGCGCCATCACCAGATAGACGTCGGATACGCCGCCCCCCGAGATGAAGGCCTTGGCGCCGTCGAGCACGTAGTGCTCGCCGTCGCGCCGCGCGCGCGTCGCAAGGCTGGCGGCGTCGGAGCCGGAATCCGGCTCGGTCAGGCAGTAGCTCGCGAAGTGCTCCATGGTGCAGAGCTGCGGCAGGAGCCAGCGGCGTTGCGCCTCGTCCCCGTAACGGTCGATCACCCACGCCACCATGTTGTGGATCGAGATGTAGGCTGCCGTCGAGACGCAGCCCTGGGCCAGCTCCTCGAAGATGATGGTGGCGTCGAGCCTGTCGAGCGCCGAGCCGCCGACGTCCTCGCGCACATAGATGCCGCCGAAGCCGAGCGCCGCCGCCTTGCGCAGCGCCTCGACCGGAAACACCTCGCCTTCGTCCCAGGCGCGCGCCTGCGGCATCATCTCGGCCGCCGCGAACTCGCGCGCCGTCGCCTGGAACGCCTGCTGTTCCTCGGTGAGGTGGAAATCCATTGCGACCCGCAGCGTGCGATTGTGCGTCCACCCTACCGTGAGCCACCCCGGTGGCGCAAAGGCTGGCTTGGCGTCGATGCGCGCGCTCCTGCCCCCATTGGCATCTGCGGCCCGGAAGGGCTAAAACCGGGCCGTGATCCGGAGATATCCGATGGCCCTCAAATACGGCCGCCCGATCGGGTTCGTGCCGGTCGAAGTCGAACCCGCGACGGAAACCCAGGCACGGCCCGCCCAGCCGCTCGATCTCGCCAGTCGCCCGCGCCGCAACCGCCGGGCCGACTGGGCGCGACGCATGGTGCGCGAGCACGTGCTGTCGACCGACGACCTGATCTGGCCGCTGTTCATCGTCGACGGCCAGAAGGTCCGCGCGCCGATCGACTCCATGCCGGGGGTCGAGCGCCTCTCGGTCGATGAGGCGGTGCGCGAGGCCGTGCGCGCGCGCGAGCTGACGATCCCCTGCCTGGCGCTGTTTCCCTACACCGATCCGGCGTTGCGGGACGCGGAGGGGAGCGAGGCGCTCAATCCCGACAACCTGGTCTGCCGTGCGATCCGCGCCATCAAGCGGGAGGTGCCGGAGGTCGGCATTCTGTGCGACGTCGCACTCGATCCCTATACCAGCCATGGCCACGACGGCCTTTTGCGCGGCGGCGAGATCGTCAACGACGACACCGTCGCGATCCTGGTGCGTCAGGCGCTGGTCGAGGCGGAGGCCGGCGCCGACATCATCGCACCCTCGGACATGATGGACGGCCGCGTCGGCGCAATCCGGACAGCGCTCGATGCGATCGGCCGCACCGACGTGCAGATCATGGCCTATGCGGCGAAATACGCTTCGGCCTTCTACGGGCCGTTCCGTGACGCGGTCGGCTCGGCGAAGACGCTGACCGGCGACAAGCGCACCTATCAGATGGATCCCGCCAACACCGACGAGGCGCTGCGCGAGGTCGAGCTCGACCTCGCCGAAGGCGCCGACATGGTGATGGTGAAGCCTGGCCTGCCTTACCTGGACATCGTGCGGCGCGTCAAGGACGCGTTCGGCCGGCCCACTTTCGCCTATCAAGTGTCGGGGGAATATGCGATGGTCATGGCCGCCGCAGGCCACGGCTGGATCGACGGCGACAAGGCGATGATGGAAAGCCTGATCGCCTTCAAGCGCGCGGGAGCCGACGGGGTGCTGAGTTATTTCGCCCCACGCGCGGCCGAGCGGCTGCGGCGCGACGGCGGGTATCGCTGAGCGCGGGTATCGCTGAGCGCGAGTATTGTTCAGCGCGAGTACAGTTAAGCGTAAGTCGTTGTCGATGTGGATTCGCGCGCCTTGGGCGGGGACGAGGCGATGATGCGTGACGAGATCGAGCACGGGCAGGCGGCTCCGTCGGGTGTGTCGCGGCTCATCGTGCTCGTGGCAATGTTCGGCGCGGTGATCATCGCCACCTGGGTGCTCGTGCCGGTTCTCCTGAACAGCTACGTCGCCCGCAGCGCTCTCGTGGCGCCGGCGAAAGCGCGCGCCGTGGCGCAAGAGCGCGCCATCGCGGCCGCGCCGGCCGTCGTCCTCGCCGGGACGCCGGCGAGCGCCGCCGCGGCGGCGCCCGCGCGGGACGGCGCTGCGACCGCGCGGCGCGACGATGCGGCCGCGGCCGACCCGGACACGACCGCGGCGCTCGCCGCACATGACACCGAGCCCGCATCGGACGGCGCGACCGAGATCGCCGCCGCCACGTCCTGGCGCGACGAGCCAACCCCGCCGCCCGTTCGACCCACCGCGCCAGCCCTGCAACTCGCCGCGGCAGCGCCCGCCCCGGCGGAGACGACCGTCAACCTGCCGCTCCCGCGCAGCCGGCCGAGCCGCACGATCGCCGCCCGGCTCGCCATCCCGTTGCCGCGGCCGCGACCCCAGATCGCGAGCGACGGCCCGAGCGCCGAGGAGCAGGCGTTCGAGCGTGCCGTCGAACGGATGCGCTGACGGGTCTGCGGCGCCGCTGCAAATCGAATACGCTCGGGCGACGCCGATCACGCCGCGAATGGTGGAGAACGTCATGATGCACGGCGATCCGGGCCGCGCCGGCCTCGACATCAAGCCCCATGCCTACGATCCGGTGCGCAATCCGGAGCTGTTCGACGGCGTGCTCGCCCGCCGCATCCTCGCCTTCGCGATCGATGTGGTGATCATCTTCGCCCCGGTCGCCCTCGCCTTCGTCTGCGTGCTGCTGTTCGTGCTCGTCACCTTCGGGCTCGGATGGCCGCTGTTCTGGCTGCTTTATCCCGGGACGGTGATCTGGATCCTGATCTATTACGGATCGACCTTCGGCAGTCCCGCCTCCGCCACCTTGGGCATGCGGGTCGTCGGGCTGGAGATGCGCACCTGGTACGGCGCGCCGTCCTACTTCGTGCTCGGCGCCGCCCATGCGCTGGTGTTCTATGTCACCGTCTCCGCGCTCACCCCGCTGATCCTGCTGGTCGGCCTCTTCAATGCGCGCAAGCGCCTCCTCCACGACATCCTGCTCGGCACCGTCGTGATCAACAGCCCGGCGCGCGCCGCGGCCTTGCGGGGGATGCCCTGAACCCCTATCGAGACATACAAAAGCCCTTCGACGACGTTAGGCTATGCCGCGTACCCGAAGTTCGCATACACTCCCGGCGAACACGGTTGCGCGCTTCGGGTACGCGCAATCCTGACGATCGGAATCGGATCGCGAGACGAGAGTTGACCCAGCATTCGCGCGATACGCCGCAATTCTACCTGACGGCGCCTTCGCCCTGCCCGTATCTCGAGGGCAAGGAAGAGCGCAAGGTGTTCACCCATCTCGTCGGCGAGCGCGCCGGCGAGCTCAATGACCTCCTGACCCATGGCGGCTTTCGCCGCAGCCAGTCCATCGCCTACCGCCCGGCTTGCGAAGCCTGCCGGGCCTGCGTCTCGGTGCGGGTCGTGGCCGATGATTTTCGCCCGACGCGGAGCATGCGGCGGGTGCTCGAGCGCAACAGCGACGTGGTCGGCGAGCTCCGCGCCGCGGTGCCGACGTCGGAGCAGTATTCGGTCTTCCGCGCCTATCTCGACTCGCGCCATCACGACGGCGGCATGGCCGACATGACGGTGCTCGACTATGCGATGATGGTCGAGGACAGCCACGTCGTGACCAAGATGGTGGAATACCGCCTGCGCAGCGCGGACGGCACCCGCAGCGGCGACCTGCTCGCGGTGGCCCTCACCGACGTGCTCGGCGACGGCCTCTCCATGGTCTATTCCTTCTACGAGCCCGATGCCGGCGAGCGATCCCTCGGCACCCTGATGATCCTCGATCACATCGTGCGCGCCCGCCGCATGGGCCTGCCTTACGTCTATCTCGGCTATTGGGTGCGCGGCTCGCGCAAGATGGACTACAAGGGCCGCTTCCTGCCGCAGGAGCGGCTGATGTCGGAAGGCTGGGTGCGGGCGGAAGAATAGTTGTAGCCCGCGTGGAGCCCACGCGTCTCGCCTTCGGCGAGCCCGAGGACAGGCTCCGCGAAATGCGGGACCTGAAGTGCCGGATGTCGCTTCGCTCCATCCGAACTGCCGGACCTCGTGATTTCAATAACATGGAGTGTAAAACGCGCCAAATGCGCGCTTTGAAAACAAATGCGATTTTCGGGGTCTGTAAAACCTCGATGATGTCTGCCCGCCGAGCCGCTTTTCAATCGCCCGCCGACGGCCTCGCGGTTGCGATTAGGCCGCGCGCTGGTGAGCGATTTGCCAACGGGGGCTTCTGATCGCGCGGTCCGCTGTACCCCGAGAGCGAACATTCGCGAGCGAACGCCTCGACTTCCGCTAAGTGCCACAAGGAGACTTCAGCACGCGCTCAATCCTTTCCGACTTGCGTCCCATTGAGGGGCAACGCGAGTTCGAAAGCAGTTCCGTGCGGGCCCGACTTCGTCACCCGCAGTCTCCCGCCGTGGTCCTCGATAATCGTGCGGGAGATCGCGAGGCCCAATCCCATTCCGTCGACCTTCGTCGTGACGAACGGTTCGAAGATGCGGTCTGGATCCGCAGCAGCGAGCCCCGGCCCTGTGTCCTCGACCCGCAGCAGAACGTCGGAATCGGAGCCTTGGCTGGTCGTGACACGAAGGGCTCGCGAGGACGACGGTGTCGCCGCCATGGCCTCGATGGCGTTCTTGATCAGGTTTAGAACCACCTGCTGCAGCTGTATGGGGTCGGCCTCTATCGACGGAAGGTTGCTGTCGTACTCGGCCGTCACAGCAACCTGATTGACCTGCAGGTCGTGGCTGGCAAGCGTCAGAACGTGTTGCACGACTTGGTCGATCACGATGCTCGCCCTTCGGGGCTGAGTGCCCTTGAACAGCGCACGGACGCCCGCAATCACATTGGCCGCCCGTTCGGTGGCATCGCCGATCTGGCGCAGGCATTCGCCGACGTCATCGAGCTTCGGTGGAAGCTTTCCGAGAAGGAGCGCCGCCGTATGTCTGTGCAGCCCGATTGCCGTCAATGGCTGCCGCAGCTCGTGCGCAATTGCGCCGGTGGCGGCTTCCAGGCTCATGAGCCGGCCCATGCGTTCGCGTCGTTGCAGCAGGATTGCCGTCGCTAGTCTCGAGTAGAGTAGCGTCGTTTCGGTCAACAGGACGGTGAGCAACGTGAAACTGGCGACCAGCGCATAACCTCGCGCGAGGTACCAAGCAACAGAGAAGCGCACTGCCGTAATAAACACGGCGATCAGGAAATTCGGCATCCAGGCGATCAGCGCCACGATCAGCCACAGATCGAGGATCGTCCGTCGTCGCACGAACAGCACGACAAGCGCGGTCATTCCCCACAGCCAAAGGAATACGTTGATGCCGCTGGCGAAGGCCGTCTGCCGCAACAGGTCGCCGGCATACATGGTTGGCAGGTATTCGGTCCCGTTCGCCGCCAACCACGCCAGCCCCGCATCGACCAGGAGGACGCACACGACAGTGGTGCCGATGATCATTGCATTGGATCGTCCGGCCATGCCATCCGGGGCGTCCGCGTTCTTCCACAGCGCATACACCAGTACCCCGAGCGGAAACGTGGTGTGCCACAACACGAAAAACCAGGCTGGACTGTTCGGGCCGTCACCGATCAACCCGCCGGGCGCATACCCGCCTGGAAATGCCAGCGTCTGAAGAAACGCAAACAGACCAGCGGACATGTAGCCTGACGCGAGCGCGAGAATCGCCAACCGGGGCTGGACCGAATACTGGGCGAACAACAAGACCGCCGTGACCACATCGGCCATGCACATGAGGGTCTGGAGAACCGGTATAAACGCGCCGACCTGCGGCAACTGCACGGTGGCAAACGGAGCCGCAATCAATGCGACCAGCAGCAGCAGGGCAATCACCATCATCGCGAGCCTGCGCTGCTGCGCGGTGACGGGCATGTTCGCCACGACAATCGGAAACTCGTCCTCGCGACGCCACGGCACGGTCCGTCATCCCACTACTAGCCGCCCGCCTGGGAAGCCATCGTACGCCCTGGAACGGACCATGGGAAAGACCAACTGGCCGCAGAGATTTACCCGCAGCTGAAGGACGCGCTGGCTGTCGGACGTCGGGCCCGTCCGCCGCTGACGGCCAGCCCATGTCCGCTTTGCCAAAAGACCGGACCTTGGTAGGCCCCAAATTGCCGGCCGGGGGGCCCTCCGAAAATTGCCGGCTGGTGATTGAGCGCGGCGCGCGGGCCCTTTCGTTCGCGTGGCCGCAGGATAGGCGAATTTCTGGTAAGCTTCCGTGCGCAACCCGGAGTCACCGGCAGCCGCCGACCACTGGCAAATTCGATGGGCTGCTCGGCTGAACTGCGGCCCGACGCGCAGAAAATTATCTACGAGTGCGACGAGCCGCCGGCTTTCGACCGCCTCAAGATTTCCATCAGCAGATGCCCGGCAAATGGCTTTTGTAGGAATCCTACGCCGCCCGCTTCGATGACACGCTGCGCCATTTCTGCGTCGGCTCTTTCCGTCATGAAGATAATCGGAAATTTGAATCCAGCTACCGCAAGCTGGCGCGCAAGATCGAACCCGGAGCCGCTCCCGAGGTGAACATCGACGAGCAAACAAAGCGCGTTGCACGTCGCCGCGACCTGGAGAAATGCCTCACCCGAGGCATAAATCTCAACCGTGTAGCCGAACGCCGACAGCAAACCCTTGAGCGCGATCCTCATCATAGGATCATCATCAATGACGGCGATTACGTCGGATTCGATTGGCATTAGAATGCTCCGCACGGGCAAGCGTTACCCGGCCGCCAAACTGCGGCGGGGAACAGGTCTTGGTTTTTGAACGGGCTTCGACGGCCTATGCAGTGACCGTCCGGGAGCGTTACTGGGTCGCTGCGCGAAGTGCTCGTGTGCGAGCCGCTTTCCGGGCTGCGGAACGAACTTTCCGCGTGCATGCAGCCTTACGGCCGGCCAACTTCCAAACCGCCGCGCGGCGCGCCCTGGTTTCCGCCGCTCTGCGTCCTGCCGCGCGAAGCTTCCGCGTGCGTGCGGCCTTGCGGCCCGCAGCGCGCTGTCTCCGGGTACGCGCTGCCTTTTGGCCCGGGCTCATTTCCCGCTTCAAGCGTATTTCCTCTCGAACACCATCTCTGCGGCCGACCCACCCTTGGTCGGCCACCACCCATATGGGACGACCTCCGCCGCCGGCTTGTTAACGCGCGCCAATCTTTTGTTTTCTTCGGTCCTACCGCCGAAGAAGGACCTATCGTCGGCTGTCGCCTTGCCGTGCCCGCTGAGGCCGGCGTAACCTCGTACCATGGAAGAAAAGGTCATTCGGGGTCGCCTGGTCATCTACGAGCGCGAGCCGCCGTGCGGGCCAGTCGAGTACCCGCGGTAGATGTGGAAAGGCTCATCGTCGGTGTCGCTGATCTCGCCGCGGATCACGCGGGCAAGTAGTCGCGCGGGTCATGCTCGGCGAGCGCATGATAGAGGGCCGCGTTGGCGAGCCAATGGCCGGCAATTTGGATGGCAGCCCCATCCGGGCTACATCGCTAGAACACGCTCTCGATGATCAGGAACGCATTGAGCCCCAGCACCACCGCGGTCGCGATCACCGCGGTCACGTGTGTGCCGCGCCCATTGGCGAACTCGCCCATGATGTCCTTGCGGCGGGTGAACATCAGCAGGGCGATCATCGGCAGCGGCAGTGCGAGCGAAAGCAGCACCTGGCTGAGCACCAGCGCCTGCGTCGCGTTGGCGCCCATCCCGACCACCACGAAGGCCGGCAGCATGGTGACCAGCCGGCGGACCCAGATCGGAATGCGGAAGCCGACGAACCCCTGCATGATCATCTGGCCCGCCATGGTCCCGACCGTCGCGCTCGAGACCCCGGAGGCGAGCAGCGACACCAGGAAGACGCCGGCCGCGGCGCCGCCGAACAGCGGTGCGAGCGTGTGATAGGCGGTCTCGATCTCGGCCACGTCGCTGTGGCCGGCATGGAAGGCGCTCGCCGCCATCATCACCATCGCCATGTTGACGAGGCCGGCGACCGAGAGCGCCACCACCACTTCGGTATTGGACATGCGCAGCACGATGCGCATCTCGCGGCGGCTGCGCACCGGTATGCGCGCCTGGGTCAGCCCGGAATGAAGGTAGACGGCGTGCGGCATCACGGTCGCGCCGATGATTCCGACCGCCAGCAGGAGCGCAGTCGCATCGGGCAGCTGCGGAACCGCCGCGTGAAAGGCCGCGGCGCGCCAGTCCACCGGCGCGATGACCATCTCGATCAGGTAGCAAAGCCCGATGATGCCGACCAGGCCGGTGATGATCAGCTCGACCGGGCGGAAGCCGAAGCGGTCGAACATCAGCAGGCCGTACACGATCGCCCCTGTGATCACCATGCCGACGAGCAGCGGCAGCCCGAGCAGCAGCGACAGGCCGATCGCAGCGCCGAGGAATTCGGCGAGGTCGGTCGCCATGGCGGCGATCTCGCTCACCACCCACATCGCCAGGGCGACCGGGCGCGGGAATCGCTCGCCGCACAGCTCGGCGAGGTTCTTGCCCGTGACGATGCCGAGCTTGGCGCTGAGCGCCTGGAACAGCATCGCGATCACGTTGGCGAGCAGCACCACCCACAGGAGCTGGTAGCCGTAGCGCGCGCCGGCCTGGATGTTGGTGGCGAAATTGCCCGGGTCCATGTAGGCGATCGAGGCCACCACCGCCGGCCCCGCGAAGGCGAGATAGCCGCGCAGGCCGCGCCGCTCGCCGCTGAGCAGCGCCTGCGCGGCCGCGACCGTGCGCTCGGACAAGGAGCCCTGGTAGGTCGAGTTGAGCATCGGTGCCGTCGCGGACCAGCCTTCAAGATGTAGCCTTTGCTACAAGATAACCAATTGTGCTAAATGATCAACCGCGGCTGCAAATTGTGGTACCATGCCGTCCGCTGCCGTGGCGCATGGCGGCTCCGCCCGTCGCGCAAGGGTCGCGCGCCGCGCGGCCTTCGCTTCGAGGATCAGCAATGGCCGGCAAGGCCCTGCACAGACGCGTGGAATCGCCCCCGCTCATGCCCACCGAGCGGGCCCAGGCGCGCCGCTTCGGCAAGGCGCGCTCCGCCCAGTCGACGGCGCTGCTCGAGGACTACGTCGAATTGATCGACGATCTCCTGGAGAGCGCCGGCGAGGCGCGGCCGACCGACATCGCCCGCCGGCTCGGCGTCTCGCACGCGACCGCCATCAAGGCGATCGCCCGCCTCAAGCGCGAAGGGTTCGCGACCGCCCGCCCCTATCGCGGCGTCTTTCTCACCGAGGCCGGCCGGGCGCTCGCCGCGCGCGTGCGCGCCCGCCATCGCCTGGTGGTCGAGGTGCTGCTCGCGCTCGGCGTGCCGGTGGAGGCCGCCGAGGCCGACGCCGAGGGGATCGAGCACCACGTGTCGGAGACCACGCTCAAGGCGTTCGGCAGGTTCCTGCACGGACGCTCGTAGCGCAGGTCCCGGCGAAAGCCTGGCCGCGTGGATGCCCGCGACGAGCGCGGGCATGACGCTCTCACCGGCCGTGGCGCCACGCGAGGTCCGTCATGGCCGGGCTTGTCCCGGCCATCCACGCCTTCCACGTTGTGCTTCAGCGAGGACGTGGATGCCCGCGACGAGCGCGGGCATGACGCTCTCACCGGCCGTGGCGCCACGCGGTCCGTCATGGCCGGGCCTGTCCCGGCCATCCACGTCTTCCACGTTGTGCTTCAGCGAGGACGTGGATGCCCCGCGACGAGCGCGGGCATGACGCTTGTAACTTTCATGACCGCGACTCGCATAGGCTACGAGCCGCGGTGACGGGCGGGAGGCCGGTATCACCTTGGTCATTGAAGACCGTGGGAGAGCTTGGGTCCCCGTCCGTTATTCCATCGAACCCGAACAGTCGCCGGGGCCGCAAAGC
>DASTZX010000303.1:0-15445 GCA_035764045.1 Xanthobacteraceae bacterium
TTCATCGCCTCGATGTTCTGGTAGGTCCACGCCTTGGGATGGACCTTGCGCTCCATGGCGGCATTTTCGGCCGGCATGCCGAAGGCGTCCCAGCCCATGGGATGGAGCACGTTGAAGCCCTTGGCGCGCTTGTAGCGGGCGACCACGTCGCCCATGGTGTAGTTGCGCACGTGCCCCATGTGGATGCGCCCCGACGGGTAGGGGAACATCTCCAGCACGTAGTAGCGCGGGCGCGGGTCGTCGTTGGGAGTGGCGAAGATCTTTCGCTCGTCCCAAAAATTCTGCCAGCGCGCCTCGGATTCGCGGGCATTATAGCGTTCGGAGGTCATGGGATCGGTCGCATGGCACGAAGCCGGCGGCCGGTCAACGGCAGGAGCGGGCAGGGCGACGATCTCCGATCCCTCGCCTCTTGCTGGGACGCAGGCGGAGGGCCATGAAAGTCGCCGTGGCGGACCGCTGGAGTGAGGATGACCGAGGCAGAATCCGATCGATCGCCGGCGGACCGGCTCGCCGAGGTCCGGCACGGAATCGCGCAGGCCTGCAGCGAGGCCGGGCGTGATCCGGCCGGCGTCACGCTGGTGGCCGTCTCAAAGACTTTCGCGGCCGATGCGATCGCGCCGGTGATCGCCGCAGGTCAGCATGTCTTCGGCGAGAACCGCGTGCAGGAAGCCAAGGGGAAATGGCCGGACCTCAAGGCGCGCCATCCGGAGGTCGCGCTGCATCTGATCGGTCCGCTGCAGTCCAACAAGGCCAAGGAGGCGGTGGCGCTGTTCGACGCGATCCATTCGGTCGATCGCGCGAGCCTGTGCGCGGCGCTCGCCAAGGAGATCGGCAAGCAGGGGCGCTCCCCGCTCTTGTTCGTGGAGATCAATACCGGAGCGGAGTCGCAGAAGGCCGGGATCCTGCCGGAGGCCGCCGACGCCTTCCTGCGCGAGTGCCGTGAAACCTACGGCCTCACGATCTCGGGCCTGATGTGCATTCCGCCGTTCGAGGAGCCGGCGGCCCCGCATTTCGCGCTCACCGCGAAGATCGCGGCGCGCAACGGGCTCACGCTCCTGTCGATGGGCATGAGCGCCGATTACGAGCTCGCCATCCGGTTCGGCGCCACCCATGTGCGGATCGGCACGGCGATCTTCGGGCAACGGGACAGTCACTGAACCCGGTCCCGCCATCCTGCGGTGGCCGCGCGCCTCCAGGATGCCGTAAGCACCTGCCCGGGTTAGGTAATCTCAATTTTCGTCCGCGGCCCGAGGCGCCCGAGCAGCCACCGCAGCCGGGCCAGCGGCAGGGCCACGCAGCCCGCCGTGGGCTTCAGTCCCGGGCGCGCCACATGGATGAAGACGGCGCTGCCCCGTCCCGCCACCCGGGGCCGGGTATTGTGGTCGATCTCGATGATGAAGTCGTAGAGCCGGTCGTCCCGCCACAGGCGGTCGCCGTCGGCCTTGGCGGCGCGCCGGAACGGACGATTGTACCGCCGATCGGCGGGATCCTCGCTCCAGGCGAGGTCGGGGCCGATGCGGCGCATCGGCAGCAGGCTGCGCGGCCGGGGATGGCGGTCCGCCCGCCACCACAGCCGGACCAGGCGAAAGACCCCACGCGGCGTCCCGCCGTCGCCCTCGCGCTTGTTGGCGCGGACGCCCCCGCGCCCGAGCGCGACCGGAATGGTGAGCGGTCCGGCCGCCAGCCAACCCTGCGCCCGGTTGCCGGGCCGGGGCCGCACCCGCAGCCGGGAATAACTCGCCTGATGCATCAGTCCGTTATAGCCCATCCCCGGGCCGAGGCACCTAATCCGGTGAGCCACTTGCTCTTTTCCGCCCGCATGCTCTATTGCGCCCGACACGGCGCCCGGGGCGGCCGATACGACAGGGCCCGATCGATGTCCAACGTCCGGAAGATCCTGATCGTCGACGACGACGCCGAGCTGCGCGATGCGCTGGTCGAGCAATTGTCGCTGCACGAGGAGTTCGAGGCGGTGGCGGCCGACACCGGCAGCAAGGGCGTGCAGGCGGCGCGCGCCGGCCAGATCGACCTCGTCATCATGGATGTCGGGTTGCCCGACATCGACGGCCGCGAGGCGGTGCGCCTCTTGCGCAAGAACGGTTTCAAGGCGCCGATCATCATGCTGACCGGGCATGACACGGATTCCGACACCATCCTCGGTCTCGAGTCCGGCGCCAACGACTACGTCGCAAAGCCGTTTCGCTTCGCAGTCCTGCTCGCCCGCATCCGCGCGCAGCTGCGCCAGCACGAGGCGAGCGAGGATGCGGTCTTCACCATCGGCCCTTACACGTTCCGGCCGAGCTCCAAGCTTCTGGTGAGCCCGAAGGGCAACAAGGTGCGGCTGACCGAAAAGGAGACCGCGATCCTGCGCTATCTCTACCGCGCCGGGCAGCGGCCGGTGTCGCGCGAGGTGCTGCTGCAGGAAGTGTGGGGCTACAATTCGGGAGTCACCACCCATACGCTCGAGACGCATATTTATCGCCTGCGTCAGAAGGTCGAGAAGGACGCCGCGATGCCGGCCATCCTGGTCACGGAGGCCGGCGGCTACAAGTTGGTGCCGTAGACCCGCGCGCGATGACGATCGAAGACGACATCGCATTCCTCGAAAAGGTGCCGAGTTTTGCGGTTCTCGGGCGCGACGCGCTGCGCATCCTGGCGATCGGCGCCGAGACCCGGACGCTCTTGAGCGGCGACGTGCTGTTCATGGTCGGCGAGGCCGCAGATTCCGGCTACGTGGTCCAGGAGGGCTCGTTGAACCTGAGGTCCGACAGCACCCATGCGGCGGCCGCCGAGGTGACCGTGGCGCGCGGCACGCTGCTGGGCGAGCTTGCGCTGCTGACCGAGACGACACGTCCCGTCACCGCGACCGCGGCTGAGCCCGCGAAGGTGATCCGCATCACCCGCAGCCTCTTCCTCAAGATGCTGGAAGGATTCCCCGACGCCGCTCGCCGGCTGCGTGACCAGATCGCGACGCGCACCAACCAGGCTGCGCGCGACATCATGGCGGTGCGCTCGGCGCTCGATCCGGGATAGCGGGGGGTAGATCTTGCGTCATGCCCGGGCTTGTCCCGGGCATCCACGTCTTCTGCGACGGCCGGCCGTCAAGACGTGGATGGCCGGCCATGGCGCGCTCAATCTACATCTCCAGGCGCGCCGTCACCGGCACGTGGTCGGACGGGCGCTCCCAGCCGCGCGCCTCGCGACGGATCTTGAGCGAGCAGACCCGGTCCGCGAGCTCGGGGCTGACCCAGATATGGTCGAGCCGGCGGCCGCGATCTGCCGCTGCCCAGTCCGCCGCCCGATAGCTCCACCAGGTGTAGAGCTTGGTGGGCTCAGGCACGAAGGCGCGCATCGCGTCGAACCATCGCCCGGATTTCTGCGCCGCGCCGAGCTTCTCGCACTCGATCGGCGTGTGCGAGACCACGCGCAGCATCTGCTTGTGGCTCCAGACGTCGTGCTCGAGCGGCGCAACGTTGAGATCGCCCACCAGGATGGCGCGTCCCTTCTCGGGTGGGCGCAGCGCCGGCTCGTCGCGCATCTCGTCGAGGAACGCGAGCTTGTGGGCGAACTTGACGTTGATGTCCGGATCGGGCTCGTCGCCGCCCGCCGGTACATAGAAATTATGCAGCGTCGCGGGCTCGCGCAGTCCCGCCTGCTCGCCGAACGTCACCGCGACGTGACGGCAATCGGTCTTGGCGCAGAAATTGCGGACATCGATCGACTCGAACGGCACGCGCGAGACCACCGCGACGCCGTGGTAGCCCTTCTGACCGTTGAGCGCGATGTGGGTGTAGCCGAGCCGCGCAAAGCGCTTGCGCGGGAATGCATCGTCCGGACACTTCGTCTCCTGCAGGCAGAGCACGTCCGGCCGCTCGGCCTTGATGAACTTCGCCACCAGATTGATGCGCAGCCGCACCGAATTGATGTTCCAGGTGGTGACGCTGAGTTGCATGTGTTCTCCGCATTGATTCGGACACGTCATGCCCGGCCTTGTGCCGGGCATCCACGCCTTTCAGCACAGCCAGAATAAAGACGTGGATGGCCGGGACAAGCCCGGCCATGACGAATTCAACGCAATCGGGGGAATTTTCCGCCTCACCGCGGATCGGCGCGCTCCGGATAGGTGATCCGGAACATGTCGGGATCCGGCTTCTTCGAGGTATCCAGATTGTAGACCGCGACCGTCGTGTCGTAGCCCTGCGGGTCCGTCACGGTCCATTGGCGCAGCTGCAGATCCTTGGCGCCGAACATCAGCATCAGCCGACTGGTGCCGGTCAGCACGTGGCTCTCCTCGACCACGACGGTCACGAATGTGTCGTCGGCCGAGACCGAGACCGGCGTGGTATCGCGCAACAGGTCGATGTGGTCGGCGAGCAGGAAGCGCAGCGGCGTCTGCGAGAGCGGATAGAGATCCTGGGTCGCGAGATTGCGGTCGCGCACCACCACCGAATGGCCGTCGGCGACGACGTCGACCGGGCTCGGCGGATTATAGCTGAACCGCACGCGGCCGGGCTTCTGGATGTAGAACTGCCCCTCGGTCCGCCGCCCGTCCGGGCCGACCTGGACGAAGTCGCCGACCAAAGTCTGCACGCTCGACAGGTAGGCGCTCACCTTGTTGATCAGGGACCGCTGCTTGTCGGTGAAACCCGAGGCATCGCGCGCCCTGTCGGAGGACTTGGCGTCGGACGACCTCGCATCGGGGGGCCTCGCCTCGGAGCGCTTGACGTCGGAGGGCTTCGGCGCGGCTGCCGCCGGTTCCGACCCGATCGCTGCCGGCGGTCGCGGCGGGGCCTCGGACGGGGACGCACCCTGGGTCGCATGGGCGGCCGCTCGCTTGGGCGCCGGAACGGGAAGCGGCACCTTGTCGGCCAGCGCGACCACCGTCGAGCCGACCGTCAGCGCTGCCACCAGCGTGGCCAACCCCGCTCTCCGCATGTGCAAAACTCCGCTGCGCCCCCCGCGCTCGCCGGTCTGGGCTAGAGCCGCCCTGTGGCGATTTCGCGGCCCTGATTCGCCCGTCCCATAGTGCGTCAATTCGCAGATTCGTGCATCGCCTTGTCGGCCGGCCTGCGCGGGAACCTGTTCATGAGCGCAGGATCGGTTCCGCGCTGTCCGGCTTGCGACCGAAAACCCCTAGAAGCGTTCCTCGTCCTCGGCTTCGACCAGGATTTCGCGCTTTCCGGCGTGGTTCGCCTGGCCGACGATGCCTTCCTTCTCCATCCGCTCCATCAGCGAGGCGGCGCGGTTGTAGCCGATCTGCAGCCGGCGCTGGATGTAGCTGGTCGAGGCCTTGCGGTCGCGCGTGACGACCTGCACCGCCTGGGCATAGAGGTCGCCGCCTTCCGGCTGGCCCATGCCGGTCGCGTCGAACACGGCGCCGTCCTCGCCCTCCCCGTCGTCGGCCGTAACGGCCTCGAGATACTGCGGCTGGCCCTGCGTCTTGAGGTGGCGCACCACCTTCTCGACCTCCTCGTCGGAGACGAACGGGCCGTGCACGCGGCTGATGCGGCCGCCGCCCGCCATGTAGAGCATGTCGCCTTGCCCGAGCAGCTGCTCGGCGCCCTGCTCGCCCAGGATGGTGCGGCTGTCGATCTTGGAGGTGACCTGGAACGAGATGCGGGTCGGGAAATTCGCCTTGATGGTGCCGGTGATGACGTCGACCGAGGGACGCTGGGTCGCCAGGATGACGTGGATGCCGGCGGCGCGCGCCATCTGGGCGAGGCGCTGGATCGCGCCCTCGATGTCCTTGCCGGCGACCATCATGAGGTCCGCCATCTCGTCGACGATCACGACCAGATAGGGCAGAGGCTCGAGATCGAACTCCTCCTTCTCGTAGATCGCCTCGCCGCTCTCGCGGTCGTAGCCGGTGTGAACGGTGCGCGACAGCGTCTCGCCCTTGTTCTTTGCGTCGGAGAGCCGCGCATTGTAGCCGTCGATGTTGCGCACGCCGAGCTTCGCCATCTTGCGATAGCGGTCCTCCATCTCGCGCACCGCCCATTTGAGCGCGACCACCGCCTTCTTGGGATCGGTGACGACGGGCGTGAGCAGATGCGGGATGTTGTCGTAGGCCGAGAGCTCCAGCATCTTCGGGTCGACCATGATCAGCCGGCACTGGTTGGGGCCGAGCCGATAGACCAGGCTCAGGATCATGGTGTTGATCGCGACCGATTTGCCCGAGCCGGTGGTGCCGGCGATCAGGAGATGCGGCATGCGCGTGAGGTCGACGATCACCGGCTCGCCGCCGATGGTCTTGCCGAGGCAGAGCGGCAGCTTCGCGGCCGAGCTGTTGAAGTCCTCGGACGAGAGGAGCTCGCGCAGGTAGACCTTCTCGCGCGTCGGGTTGGGCAGCTCGATGCCGATCGCGTTGCGGCCCGGCACCACGGCGACCCGGGCCGAGACCGCGCTCATCGAGCGGGCGATGTCGTCGGCAAGCCCGATCACCCGCGACGATTTGATACCGGGCGCCGGCTCGAGCTCGTAGAGCGTGACGACCGGGCCGGGATGCGCATTGATGATCTCGCCGCGCACGCCGAAGTCCGCGAGCACGTGCTCGAGCGCGGTGGCGTTCTCCTGCAGCGTCTCCATGCTGGGCGCGAAGCGCTCCTGGGCCTTGGCGGCGGCGAGCAGGCTGAGCGCCGGCACCTCGTAGCCGCCGCCAGAGAATTTGCGCGGCTTTGCGGCGCTGCGCTCGCCCTTGCGCGGCGTGACCCGCGGCGAGGAGCCGTCCTCCTCGTCGTCCTCGTCCTCGCTCTCGTCGCCGTCCTCGTCCTCTTCCTCGCCGGCGTCGTCCTCCTCGGCCTTCGTTGCGCTGCGCGACCCGAAGCGGGGCTCGACCCGGCGGGCCGCGGGCGCCGGCTTGGCGGAGCGGGTGTTGATCAGCCCCACGATGGCGCGCGCGATGGCGGCGCGCAGGCTCAGGAGCCCGTGCCCGATCCAGCCGAGCAAGAGCGACATCACGCCCACCGACTCGTCGGACTCCTCGTCGGCGTCGTCCTCCTCCTCGGCGTCCTCGCCGGCCGGAGCGTGGAATCCGATGCCGCAGGCGGGCACGAGCACCATGAAGGCGGCGAGCCCCAGGATGAGCGCGATGATCAGCCGCGGCATGCCGGACAGCACGCCGCCCGCGAACCAGGCCGGCAGGCGCAGCAGCGCGTCGCCGATTACGCCGCCGAGGCCGGTCGGCAGCGGCCAGCTTGCGGGCCGGGTGAGGCAGGCGATGAAACCGGCGAACAGCGGGGCACCCGCAACCCACAGGCCAAGCCGCAGCCGCATGCGGTCGAGCGGCCGGTGGGTGAAGAGCCGCCAGCCCCACAACGCGATCGGCAGCACCAGCGCGATCGCGGCGAGCCCGAACAGCTGCATCAAGAGGTCGGCGGCCATCGCGCCCCAGACGCCGAGCAGATTGTGGACCGGGCCTCCGGTGGCGTAGCTCAGGCTCGGATCGCGCACCGACCAGGTGGCGAGCGCGATCGCGCCGACCGCCGCGAGGGCGATCAGCCCGAGCCCGCCGATCTCGCGCACGCGGCGGCGCAATGCCGCGCTCAGGTGGTCGGGCAGGAACGCACCAGCGTCGATACTGCGACTCGAGATCGCCACCCCTTCCCCTCTACCCTTTCTACCCTCGGCGCATCGTCATGGCGAACCGGGATCCGCTTCGCCGGACCATGCGCTAATTCCCCAGGACGGCCACGATGCGGTGAAGCGCTTCGGCCGTGGTCTCCTTGTCGTGCACCATGGCGACGCGGATGTAGTCCGCACCTGGATTGCTGCCGTCCGCCTGATCGCGCGCGCAATAGCGTCCGGGCAGGACGCGTACGCCGCCCTCGCGCCACAGCTTTGCGGCGGCGGCCTCGCTGCCGCCTTGCGCCGACACGTCGAGCCAGAGAAAGAAGCCGCCCGCCGGCCGCACATAGCCGTAGCGGTCGCCGACGATCTGGTCGGCGAGATCGAATTTCAGCCGGTAGAGGTCACGGTTCTGCTCCACATGCGCCTCGTCCCCATAGGCTGCGGCGGCGACATGCTGGGCCGGGATCGGCACCTGCGGGGCGGCGACGCTGCGCAACTCGAGGAACTTGGCCATGAACCGGCGGTCGCCGGCCGCAAAGCCGATGCGAAGTCCGGGCAGGTTGGAGCGCTTGGAGAGCGACTGGAAGAGCACCACGTTGGCGAAATCCTCGCCCGCCGCCTGCAGGATCCCGGCCGGCTCGGTGGTGGTGTAGATCTCCGAATAGCACTCGTCGCAGAACACCAGGAACTGGTGACGGCGGGCGAGCGCGACGAGGCGCTGCAGATAGGCGAGATCGGCGACCGCGCCCTGCGGATTGGACGGGGTGGCGAGGTAGAACGCGACCGTGCGGGCGAGCACGGCGGGTTCGAGCGCGTCGAGGTCGGGCAGGAAGCCGTTCTGCCGCGTGGTCGGCAGGTAGATCACGTCGCAATCGGCCGCGACCGCGCCGGCCGAATAGGCGGCGTAGAACGGGTTCGGCACCAGGATCGCGGGCTTGGCGGTTCGCGGCGGAACATGGCGCCGCGCCGCGATCGCGCCGAGGAAGAGCCCCTCGCGCGAGCCGTTGAGCACCAGGACCTCGGTGTTGGGATCGGGGGCGCGCGCGAGACGATAGCGGCGGCCCGCCCAGGCGGCCGCGGCGGCGCGGAATTCCGGGATGCCCTCGTTGCGGGGATAGCGGCCGAAGTCCTTGATGTGCGCCGCCATCACGGGCGCGACGAAATCCGGGATCGGGTGCTTGGGCTCGCCGACCCCGAGGTCGATCGCCGGCTTGCCGGGCGGAACGCCGGCGATGAGCTCGGCGAGCCGCGCGAAGGGCGAGCGCGTATCGACGGTCCGGGCGGAAGGCTCGGGTTTCGGCTCGCGGGCAACACTGATCATGACATCGGCACGGGTTACGAACGGACACGGCACGGCGACCCCCGCCGCCGCAGGCTGCGAGGGCCTTAGCACCATACGGGTGGCGAGGTTAAGGGCCGATTAACCAATGGGACTGGCGGCCCGGACCCGGGCTCGGGGGGAGTGATGGTCACCGCAGGACCGGGCGTCGCTTACTCGCCGGCCCAAGGCTGGCGCTATAGCGCGAACCCTCATATCCCGCGGCGCTCGTCGGACTCGGCAAGCACATCGTCCGCAACAAATTCGCCGCGCTCGGCTTCGGCCAATCCCTCCGGGATCGCCGCGCGCGTCTGGGCATCGATCGGAAACGTGGACGCATCAGCCGCGGTCATCGAGAGGACCGCGATCGCGATCGCGTCCTGATCCTCCTCCGCAAGCTCGCGCACTTTGGCGATCGCTTGATCAAGCAGCTTGGCCATGGACCAAGCATAGCATGCGTGCCGCGCCCCATAACAGCGGGCTTGCCCGCAACAACAAAGAGGCCCCGGCTTGCGCCGGGGCCTCCGCAACGGACGGGGCGGTTGCCGGGTATCCGCCCCGACCCGTTTCGCTTATTGGCGGAGCATGATCTTTTCCGAAAACCGGTCTCCATTTTTCGGGATCATGCGCTTGCTCTACTGGACGGCCTCGCCGTGCAGCGCGAGATCGAGCCCTTCGCGCTCCACCTCGTCCTTCACACGCAGGCCGATCACGAGATCGATGATCTTGAGGATGATCAGCGACACCACGAAGTCGTAGACGAACACCGTGCCGACGCCGATGAACTGGTTGATCACCTGGCCGGCATTGCCCTCGATCAGGCCGGGCGTGCCGCCGTACTGCGAGACCGCGAACACGCCGGTGAGGATCGCGCCGGCGGCGCCGCCGAGCGCATGCACCCCGAAGGCATCGAGTGCGTCGTCATAGCCGAACATGTGCTTGAGGCCGGTCACGCCCCAGTAGCAGATGACGCCCGCTGCGGCGCCGATCACCAGCGAGCCGACCGGGCCGACGAAGCCCGAGGCCGGGGTGATGGCGACGAGGCCCGCCACCGCGCCGGTGCAGATGCCGATGACCGTCGGCTTGCCGCGCAGCGCCCACTCCACCAGCATCCAGGTGAAGCCGGCGGCGGCGGTCGCGAACTGGGTGACCGCCATCGCCATGCCGGCCTGGATGCCGGCGGAGACCGCGGAGCCCGCGTTGAAGCCGAACCAGCCGACCCACAGGAGCGAGGCGCCGATGAAGGTCAGCACCATGTTGTGCCCCGGGCCGGTGTCGCGTCGATGCCCGAGCATGATCGCGGCCGCGAGACCCGCAGTGCCGGAGTTGACATGCAC
This sequence comes from Xanthobacteraceae bacterium, assembly GCA_035764045.1. Classification (GTDB taxonomy): domain Bacteria; phylum Pseudomonadota; class Alphaproteobacteria; order Rhizobiales; family Xanthobacteraceae; genus JAVDCA01. The sequence continues at coordinate 10,222 of DASTZX010000303.1, forward strand.
GACCGTGCCGCCGGCGAAGTCGAGCACCTTGACCCAGCCGGCGAAGTCGCCCTTGTCGTTGGTGTTGGCGACGCTGAAGATGCCGTCCGGTCCCCACACCCAGTGCGCGACCGGCGAATAGACGAAGATCGCCCACAGGCCGATGAACCAGAGCATGGCGGAGAACTTCATCCGCTCCGCGAACGCGCCGGCGATCAGCGCCGGGGTGATGATCGCGAAGGTGAGCTGGAAGCAGATGTAGACCGTCTCGGGAATCGTCGGCGCGAGCGGATTGGGATTGCCGGTCTGGTTCGAGATGTCGCTCAGGATGCCTTGCAGGAAGGCGCGGTCGAGCCCGCCGATGAATGCGCCTCCGGCGCGGAACGCCAGGCTGTAGGTGCAGATCACCCACAGAATGGTGATCAGACACGTGATGGCGAAGCTCGTCATCACGGTGTCGCCGACGTTCTTCTTGCGGACCATGCCGCCGTAGAACAGGCCGAGGCCCGGGACGGTCATCATCAGCACGAGGGCGACCGAGGTGAGCATCCAGGCCGTGTCGCCCGAATTGGGTGTGCACTTCTCGAGCGTCTTGGCGTCGCAGGCGGGCGGCGCCGCCGGGGCTGCGGCCGGGGCGGCCGCGGGCGCCGCGGCCGGAGCCTGGGCATAGGCGACCGAGTGATCGAGCGTCGGTGCCGTCACCACGAAAGCGCCGGCGAGCGCGCTCAATGCGAGAGCGATCAGGCCCGCACGGGTCAGTTTCTTCAGCGTCATGGGTTCACTCCTGTGTGGTGCGGGGTTTCAGAGCGCGGCGCCGTCGGTCTCGCCGGTGCGGATGCGCACCGCCTGATCGAGGCCGACGACGAAGATCTTGCCGTCGCCGATCTGGCCGGTCTTGGCGGCCGCCGTGATGGTCTCGATGATCTTGTCGGCCTGGTTGCTCGGCACCGCGACTTCGATCTTCAGCTTGGGCAAGAAATTCACGGCGTATTCGGTGCCGCGGTAGATTTCAGTGTGGCCCTTCTGACGTCCGTAGCCCTTGACCTCAGTGACGGTCATGCCGTGCACGCCGACGGAAGTCAGAGCGTCGCGGACCTCGTCGAGCTTGAACGGCTTGATGATGGCCATGACGATTTTCATGGGTTGATCCCCCTTGCGGCCCGCTCCGGGACTGGGGTCGGGCAATGGCGGCAGCCGCCCCGGTGCGGACGCATCCGGGCGGCCCGAGCGATCCCTAATCAAGCGGCGTGCCAACCCCGGTATTTGCGATTAATCCGCTGAAACGGCTCGGGATTCGGGGCCAGGCCGGGGACGCGCGGCGGAGCCGTATCCGGGCTCGCGCATAACAAGCAATCATCGCTGCCTAAAAACTAGGCGACGCCTTCTGGCTACAAATTGGGCGAAATCGACGGGCGGGCGATGAAAGTTTCTCCCGGGCAGTGACAAACTTCTCGGCCTTCAGGTCGGAATGCGACTAACATTGTAGTCGACCATACGCACCCGCTCGGCTCGAGACTTCAGCGGCGTGCGCGCGGTGTCTCCGGCTGAACAACAGGTCCTGAGGAGGGAAGACCATGAGGATAGCGTCGACCATCCCCGATAAACGTTCTGCCTTCATCGACGTGCTCAGAGTGTCCGCGGCGGCCATCGTGTGTCTGGCCGGCATCGCGTTGCCCCGCGCACTCGCCGATCCGCGGGGGGCGGGAAACAGCGCCGGCACTCCGGCATTCGCGCCCGGCATGATCGGCCACATGCAGGCCATGCGCCGCTTCAAGGACCCCGATCAGGGGGCGCAAGCCGCTCCGAATATGATCAAGACGTTGGAGCTCTACGAAGATCCGAGTGGCGCGATCGCGACCTTCCAGCGCGGCGGCGCGACGTTTCCCGCCAACAACGCGTTCTTCCAGGACCTCGGCAGCAACGGCCGCACCTGCTTCACCTGCCATCAACCGCAAAGCGGCTGGACCGTGAGCGCGGCCGATGTTGCGGATCGCTTCGCGGCGAGCAGTGGCGCCGATCCGATCTTCCGCCTCGTCGACGGCGCGACTTGTCCGAGCGCCGATGTATCGAATCTCGCGGCCAAGCGGCGGGCCTATGGGCTGCTGATCGACAAGGGTCTGATCCGCATTGGTCTGCCGATGCCGAGCCCGACGCAATTCGAGGTGACGGCGGTCGATGATCCATATGGCTGCAACACGCATCCCAGCACAGGCCTGACGAGCCCGAGCACCGGCATCATCTCGATCTACCGCCGTCCGCTGCCCGCAACAAATCTCGGCTTCCTCAGTGCCATCATGTGGGATGGCCGCGAGCCCAGTCTTGCAAGCCAGGCCAAGGATGCGACCCTCGGCCACGCACAGGCCGATCCCAATCCGGGCCCGACGGACGCGCAGATTGCCGAGATCGTCGCGTTCGAGAGCGGGATCTTCACCGCACAGGAGATCGACCAGACAGCCGGGGACCTGCACCGGTATGGCGCATTGGGTGGTCCGGTGGCTCTGTCGCTGCAGCTCTTCAACTTCTTCATCGGCGTGAACGACCCGTTCGGGCAAAACCCGACCGGCGCGCTGTTCAATCCGAGCATCTTCGATGTCTACCGGCCGTGGCTGAGCGCGCACGGAGACGACGAGACCGAAGTCGAGCGCCGTCTGTCGATCGCGCGCGGCGAAGAGGTATTCAACACAACGCCGATCACGATCAAGGGAGTCACGGGCCTCAACGACGCTCTCAACAAGCCGAGCATTCCGGGATTCTGCGGCACCTGCCACGACACGCCCAATGTCGGCAACCATTCCGTCAAGGCGCCGCTCGACATCGGCGTTGGGGACAAAAGCCCGCCGGTTCTCGACGTCTCGGGATTGCCGGTGTTTACGCTGAAATGCACCGACGGGCCGCTCGCGGGGAAGACCTTCGAGGTCACTGATCCGGGCCGGGCGTTGATCTCTGGTCAGTGCGCCGACATCGGCAAGCTCAAAGGCCCGATCCTGCGCGGGCTCGCCGCGCGCGCGCCCTATTTCCACAATGGGTCGGCCGCGACCTTGCGCGACGTCATCGATTTCTACGACCAGCGGTTCGGCATCGGCTTTACGGAGCAGCAGAAGAGCGACCTGATCGCGTTTCTGAACACGCTGTAGGATCGCGGCGGCGCGGTTGTTGCTACTGCAGCGCTTCGCCGTGCAGCGAGATGTCGAGGCCGGCGAGCTCGTCCTCGGGCGAGGCGCGGAGCGGAAACACGCGGCCGACCAGCTTGAGCAGCACCAACGTCGCGATCGCACTCCAGGCGCCGGTCGCCACGACGCCGTACAGCTGGATCAGGAGCTGATGCGGATTGCCTTCGAGCAATCCCGGAAAGCCGGCGGGCGCTGCCGGCGACATCGAGACGGCAGCGGCTGCGAACACGCCGGCGAGCAGGGTCCCGGTCACGCCGCCGATCCCGTGCACGCCGAACACATCGAGCGAGTCGTCGTACTTGAAGCGCAGCTTGAGCCACGTGCAGGCCCAGAAGCAGACCCCGCCCGCCACGATGCCGATGATCACGGCGTGCCACGGCAGCACGAAGCCGGACGCCGGCGTGATGGTGCCGAGCCCGGCGACGGCGCCCGAGATCATGCCGAGCACCGAAGGCTTGCCGCGCATGCGCCATTCGAGCGCGATCCAGGTGAGCGCCCCGGCGCAGGCCGCGAGGTGCGTGGCGGTGATCGCCATCACGGCGCGCGAATTGGCGCCGAGCGCCGAGCCGCCGTTGAAGCCGAACCAGCCGATCCACAGCAAGCCGGTGCCGACCACCGCCATCGAGAGGTCGAACGGCGCGAGGTTCTCCGAGCCGTAGCCGCGGCGCGCGCCGACGACCAGCGCGGCCACCAGTCCGGCGACCCCGGCATTGATGTGCACCACGGTGCCGCCGGCGAAGTCGAGCAGTCCGGCGGTGCCGAGGAAGCCGTTGCCCCACACCCAGTGCGCGATCGGCACATAGACCACGATCAGCCACAGCGCCGAGAACGCCACGAAGGCCGAGAACCGCATGCGGTCGGCAACCGAGCCCGCCACCAGGGCGACCGTGATGATCGCGAAGGTCATCTGGTAGAGCATGAACAGCGCTTCGGGAATCGTCGGCGCGAGCGGGCTGATCGCATCCATGCCCATGCGGGCGAGGAAAATCCGGTCGAGCGAGCCGATCAACGCGCCGTCGCCGGTGAAGGCGAGGCTGTAGCCGACCATGACCCAGAGGATGGAGACGATCGCGGTCGCGGCGAGGCTCTGCGCCATCGTGGCGAGCACGTTCTTCTTGCGCACCATGCCGGCGTAGAACAGGGCGAGCCCGGGCAGCGTCATCATCAGGACGATGCTGGTGGCGACGATCATCCAGGCGGTGTCGGCGCCGTCGGTCTTCGGCGCCTGCGCCAGGGCCGGTGAGACGGTCGCGCAAAGCGCGAGCGCCGTCCCGATCAGGCGCCGCCACGTCCGTCCGCTCATGCCGTGTCCCCCGGTTGCGATTGGCTGCGATGGATGTGCCGCGTCGGCGCTACAGTGCGTCGCTGTCGGTCTCGCCGGTGCGGATGCGCACTGCATGGTCGAGCGGGGTGACGAAGATCTTGCCGTCACCGATCTGGCCGGTGCGCGCCGCCGTGCTCAGCGCTTCGATCACCCGGTCGGCCTGCTCGGACGGCACCGCCACCTCGACGCGAACTTTCGGCAGGAAGCTCACGACATACTCGGCGCCGCGATAGATCTCGGTGTGGCCCTTCTGGCGGCCATAGCCCTTGACCTCCGAGACGGTCATGCCGTTGACGCCGAGGCGGTTCAGCGCCTCGCGCACGTCGTCGAGCTTGAATGGCTTGATGATCGCAACGATGAGCTTCATGGCCGGCATCCCCAAATCCACGCCGAGCGTGCCGGTCGCAAAGGTTCGCGGCCGCGGTCATCCGAATGGATCCGCAGCCCGGCGCCCGGCGACGCCCGAGTTCTGATTAACAGGTTTTCCCGCCGGGATGGAAATAAGTTTTCGCGAGAGCATGCGGCGCTTGCGTCCTCTCCCCCGCTTCTGCGTCTCACTCCCTCCCCCGCTTGCGGGGGAGGGTGGGGAGGGGGAAGCCGTGGGGCAAAGCGCAGGTTGGAGTTTTCTGCGTGAACCGCTCGACTCACTGTCGTAGCGGGGATACCGGTCCCGGGTTTCGCTGGCGCTCAACCCGGGCTACGGAATGTCCCTATGCAGGAGGGGATAGCGACAGAAGACCGGCGCGCCTCC
>DASTZX010000304.1:0-2688 GCA_035764045.1 Xanthobacteraceae bacterium
GCACGAAGAAGCAGCTCGGCCCGCCGCGGGTCTGCGCCAGCACCAGGAAGGCATCGCACATCGGCGCCGACATGAACCATTTGTGGCCGGTGAGCCGGAAGGTGCGGCCGCCCGCTGCCCCGTCCGGCTCCGCCCGCGACGCGTTGGTGCGCAGATCCGACCCGCCCTGGATCTCCGTCATGGCCATGCCGACCAGAGCCGATGTCTTCTCGCTCGCCGGGCGAAAGCGACGATCGTAATCGCGGGCGAAGATGCGCGGCAGCCATTCTGCGGCCAGCGCTTGCGCCTGGCGCAAGGTCGGCACCGCGCCATAGGTCATGGCGATCGGGCAATAGGTGCCGCTCTCCACCTGCACCATCATGTAGCAACCGGCGGCACGCGCCACGTGCGCGCCCGGGCGCGGCCGCGCCCATGGGCTCGAATGCAGGCCGGCGCCCATGCCGATCGCCATAAGCTCGTGCCAGGCGGGATGGAAATCGACCTCATCGATGCGGTGACCGTAGCGGTCGAAGCTGCGCAGCACCGGCGGGTTGCGGTTCGCCTCGAAGCCGAGCCGGATGGTGTCGGTCGCGCCGAGCAGCGCGCCGAATGCGGCGAGCTCGCTCTCCGCCCAGGCGGCGTTCTCGCGCGCGACGGCGTCGCGCAGGACCGTGTCGCTGCGAAAGAGATCGTACGGCTCGAGCGGCGGAGGCTGGTTGATCACGTCATACATCGCCGTCCCCGATCGTGCCTCGCCAGGTGCCGCGTCAGCCGGCGGATCGCGCGGCCGCGCCGTCCTCATGGCTCAAGGGCAATGCGTCTGCCATGGCGTGTCCTTGCCGTCCTGCGTGAACTTGCCCTCGGCAACGCTGAACTGGTTGGTCTTGACGTCCCGGTTCGACGTCGTGCGTGCGCGATCGTCGTCGCCCTTGGAGAACACGAATTCCCGCCTCTGGCGATACGTGGCGAACTCCACCACCAGGTCGATCGCACCATCCGGCCGCACGCTCGCGGCGACCACCCGGTTGCTGTCCTTGGCCTGGCCGAAGTCGCGATCATGGAATAACGCGCCGTTGCGCACCACGAAACGCAGATCGCCATTGGTGACGCTGGCCGGGGCGCTGCAGTCGATCTTCCACGAGCCGAGCAGGCCCCACCGCGCCGCCGCATCCGCCGCGGTGCCGGCGGGCACCGGCAGCACCGCGGCGAGGAGGCCGAGCACCGCGAACAGACACAATCGGGCGCAGCGGGGCATCGGAACTCGCGGACGTGAGGGGTTCGCGGCACTGAATTAGTGTCCCGATTCCGAAGTTCCCAGATCTACAGCGAGCTCTGAGCGAACTTCGGGTTCGCGGCACTGGCACGGCGGAATATGGGATATCGGCGGCGCCGGCAAGCATCTCGTCCGCGATCCGGCGGGTTCCCCTTTAGGACGCCATCATTCTCTTCAGCTCGGCCTCCGACATCGCCTTGCGGGCGTTCAGGAAGCGGATCACCCGCTGAGCGGTCTCAACCGACATCTTGGTGTACGGCTCGAGGTACTCCATGGGGTTGGCCTTCGCAGCGCCGTGCGTGATGGCGGAGAGGTTGATCAGCTCGCGCACGGTGCTCCACCCGATCCCGCCGGCCTTGCAGACGATGAGCAGGGCCTCGGTCTCGCGCTGGGTGATCACACGCCGGATCGTCTCGGTCGGCAGACCGCTGATCACCGCGAGCGCGGTGGCCGCTTCGGCGAGGCGGCCGGCCCCGGCGTAGGCGAGCAGCTCGGATTTGAGCTTGCTCTTGTCGACGGCCGCGATCTCCTTGGGATCCCGGCCCTCCGGCTTCACGTTCTTCTCGGCGTCGCGCAGGAGCTGCAGTGAGATGTCCTGCAGCACGTCCTGCAGGCGGGCCTTCACGGCCGGATTGGCGTCCGTCAGCAGCCGTTGCTGCACGGTGGATGCGGCCCGCCCGACCAGCTTGCGGAACATCTCCGGTTTGAGATCGGAGCGCATCACCACCGCCATGGCGAGCTCGGCATGCTCTTCCGCCTTGCCGACCAGGGAATCGTAGCCCTTGGTCGAGAACCGCGCGCCGAAGTTGCCCGCCACCGTGGTCAGCACGTCGCTGTTCCCGCGCTCGATCAGCACGTCCGACACCTTCTCGCTCACCTGGCGCCGGCCGGCGATCGCCACGAGATGCTGCTGGCCCTTGCTTTCGGCGACCTCGATCAGGTCGGCATCGCTCAACAGCGGCGACTGGCGCAGCACCGGACCGGCGATCTCGATGTCGTCGTGGTGGGAGAGCGTTCGCGTCAGCGTCGGCGGCGCCTTGGCGACCGGCGCGATGGTCCGGCTCAGCTCGATGACGGCTTCCCGTTCGATCTTGGTGATCAGTTGCGAGAGCACATCGTCGAACAAGCCGACTTGCGGCTCGTCGAAACGCTCCGCGCCGACCATGAACAGGTCGGTGATGCGCCGCAGGGTCAGCGCACGCCGCTCCGGCGAGCCGGCGCGAAACGACGCCTCGATCTCATCGATCAACGAGTGAACTGCAGACACCGAACTCACCGCCGCCAGCCGGTACTCACCTGTCCTCGAGGGCCGCGGCCCGACACGCCGGCCCTCGTGGTTTTGCGCGCATCATTAAGGAGATGCGTTACGACCGGCCTAACGATGACGCGGAGCGGTTCCGCGCTTTCGCGGGCGCACGGGCGTCTTGATACCTCCG
>DASTZX010000305.1:0-9734 GCA_035764045.1 Xanthobacteraceae bacterium
GCGTTGAAGACCGTCAACGGCTACCTGCAGAAGCAGGGCATCAAACCGGCCGGCCTGCCGATGACGATCTATACCTCGACCGACGACACGAGCTTCCAGTTCCAGGCCGCGGTGCCGGTCACCGACGCGCCGAGCAACCCGCCGACTGGCGATCTTGCTGTCGGCAAGACGACGGCCGGCCGCGCGTTCAAGTTCGTCCATCGCGGGTCGTATGAGGACATGGACACGACCTACGACGCGATCACCAACTTCCTGGATGAGAAGCAGCTCGACGCCCAGGGCTCGTTCATCGAGCAATATGTGACCGATCCGGCCACCACGCCGCAGGAGAAGCTGGTGGTCGAGGTGTATGTGCCGGTGAAGTGACCGCCCTCGGCCGCCGACCCCGGCCAGTGAGTTATGCCGACGCGGGGGGCGCCAGGCCGCCCGCGCGGATTTGACTTCGGGAGCCGCCTGCCCTAAGCCTCTCGCCGCTCTTATCTCGAGCCTGTGAATGCCGATCCACCGACCGGTCCCGTGAGGCCGGAGGTCCCCGCCCGACAGCGCGATGCGCCCTCGGGCGCGATCGGTGTTTGGGCATGATTTCGTAGGATGGGCTGAGGCCGAAGGCTGAAACCCATCAGCTGAGGGCGGCAAAGGAAGAGATGGGTTTCGCTACGCTCAACCCATCCTACCCGTAAGGCGCAAGGCATGTTCGACGGCCTGTCCGAAAAGCTTTCCGGCATCCTCGACCGGCTGACCCGGCGCGGCGCGCTGACGGCGGCCGACGTCGATGCGGCCGCGCGCGAGGTGCGGCGGGCGCTGCTCGAGGCGGACGTCGCCCTCGAGGTGGTGCGCGGCTTCGTGGACCGGCTGCGCGAGCGCGCGGTCGGGGTCGAGGTGATCAAGTCCGTCACGCCGGGACAGATGGTCGTGAAGATCGTGCACGACCAGCTCATCGAGACGCTCGGTGCGGATGCCGATCCGATCGACCTCAACGCACCGGCTCCAGTTGCGATCATGATGGTCGGCCTGCAGGGCTCGGGCAAGACGACGACCGCCGCCAAGGTCGCGCGCCGGCTCGCCGAGCAGATGAAGCGCAAGGCGCTGATGGCCTCGCTCGATACCTACCGGCCGGCGGCACAAGAGCAGCTTGCGGTCCTCGGCCAGCAGGTCGGTGTCGATACGTTGCCGATCGTCGCCGGCCAGACCCCGGTGCAGATCGCGACCCGCGCCCTGCAGGCCGCCCGGCTCGGCGGCTACGACGTGGTGCTGCTCGATACGGCCGGCCGCACCACGCTCGACGAGGCGATGATGCATGAGGCCGCCGAGGTGAAGCGCGCCGCGAGCCCGCACGAGGTGCTGCTCGTGGCCGACGCGCTCACCGGCCAAGACGCCGTCAACCTGGCGCGCGCCTTCGATCAGCGCGTCGGCCTCACTGGCATCGTGCTCACCCGCGTCGATGGCGATGGTCGCGGCGGCGCCGCGCTCTCCATGCGCGCCGTCACCGGCAAGCCGATCAAGCTGATCGGCACCGGCGAGAAGCTCGACGCGCTGGAGGATTTCCATCCGGCCCGCATCGCCGACCGCATCCTCGGCATGGGCGACATCGTCTCGCTGGTCGAGAAGGCGGCGCAGACGATCGACATGGAGAAGGCCGCGCGCACCGCCGAGCGCATGCGCAAGGGCGCCTTCGATCTCAACGATCTGCGCGAGCAGCTCGAGCAGATGCAGAACATGGGCGGGCTCGGCGGCCTCATGGGCCTCTTGCCCGGCGTCGCCAAGATGAAGAACCAGATGGCGGCTGCGAATCTCGACGACAAGCTGCTCAAGCGTCAGGTCGCCATCATCCAGTCGATGACGCCGAAGGAACGGCGCACTCCCGACGTGCTCAAGGCGAGCCGCAAGAAACGCATCGCGGCCGGCTCCGGCACCAAGGTCGAGGAGATCAACAAGCTTTTGAAGATGCATCGCACCATGGCCGATCTGATGAAGGCCATGGGCGGCGCCGGCAAGCGCGGCCCGCTCGCCGGGCTCGCCAAGATGATGGGAATGGGCGGCGGCATGCCGAGTCCGGAGGAGATGGCGAAACTCGCCGAGAAGATGCCGGGCGGAGCGCCGGGCGTGCCGCCCGGGATGCCGGGCACTCCGGGCCTGCCGCCGCGCTTTCCTGGCGCCCCCGGCGGATTGCCGGGGCTCGGCGGCAAGCCGTTGCCCGGGCTCGGCGGATTTCCGGGACTGGGGAAAAAGAAGTGAGGACTGCCCACCCACACCGTCATTCCGGGGCGCGAGCGAAGCTCGCGAGCCCGGAATCGATATTCGTAAACGCCAGTGGTTATGGATTCCGGGCCCGGTGCTGCGCGCCGTCCCGGAACGACGATTGCTGAATCTCAATCGAAAGGACCAACCGAATGTCTGTCGTCATCCGCATGTCGCGCGCCGGAACCAAGAAGCGGCCGTTCTATCACGTCGTGGTTGCGGACAGCCGCTTCCCGCGCGACGGTCGCTTCATCGAGCGGCTCGGCTTCTTCAATCCGCTGCTGCCCAAGGACCACAAGGATCGCCTCAAGCTCGATCTCGACAAGGTGAAGAGCTGGATGGCCAAGGGCGCGGTTCCGTCCGATCGCGTCATGCGCTTCCTCGACGCCGCCGGCCTCGCCAAGCGCCAGCAGCGCAACAATCCCGAGAAGGCGGTGCCGCGCAAGGAGCGCAAGGCGCGCGCGGAGGCGGCAGCAAAGGGTGGCGCCGCGCCGGGCGCTGCGGCGCCGGCCGCGGGCTGACGACCGTAAGCCGTGCCGGCGCGCGCGCCCGAGCCGCAACGCGTCTGCGTCGCCCGCCTCGGCGCCCCGCATGGCGTGCGCGGCGAGGTCAGGCTCTGGTCGTTCACGGCCGAGCCCGCCGCCGTCACGGCGTACGGGCCGCTCGAGACCGCCGACGGGCGGCTGATCGAGCTCGAGGCGCTGCGGCCTGCCAAGGACTGCTTCGTCGCACGCCTCAAAGGCGTCGGTGATCGAACCGCGGCCGAGCGTCTGCGCAATATGGAGCTGTTCGTTCCGCGCGAGCGCTTGCCGGCGCCCGAGGATGCCGACGAATTCTATCACGCGGACCTGATCGGGCTGTCCGCAGTCGATCCGGCCGGAGCGCCGCTCGGCCGCGTGGTGGCGGTGCATAATTTCGGCGCCGGCGACATCATCGAGGTGCAGCGCGCGGACAGCCGCGAGACCGTCATGCTGCCGTTCACCCAGGATGCGGTGCCGGAGATCGATGTTGCGGGCGGGCGCATCGTGGTGGCGGCCGGAGCGTTCGAGCAGGCGGCGGCATCCTCCCCAGACCTTCCCGGGAAACCGGGGAGGGGAGCCGAGTAGGATACGCCATGTGGCGCGCCAGCGTGATCTCGATCTTTCCCGAGATGTTTCCGGGGCCGCTCGGTGCGAGCCTCGCCGGCAAGGCGCGTGAGAAGGGCATCTGGTCGCTCGATGCCATCGACCTGCGCGATTTCGCGACCGACCGGCACCGCACCGTCGACGACACGCCGGCAGGCGGCGGGCCCGGCATGGTGATGAAGCCGGACGTGATCGCGCGGGCGATCGACGCGGTCGCAGCGCAAGAGGGGCAGCCGCCCCGTCCGCGGCTGCTGATGAGCCCGCGCGGCGTGCCGCTGACCCAGGCGCGGGTTGCCGCGCTGGCCAGCGGGCCCGGGGTGGTCCTGCTGTGCGGTCGTTTCGAAGGGGTGGACGAGCGCGTCATCCTCGGCCGCGGTCTCGAGGAGGTGTCGATCGGCGATTATGTGCTCTCGGGCGGCGAGCTCGCCGCCATGGCGCTGATCGATGCTTGCGTCCGCCTGCTGCCGGGCGTCATGGGCAAGGAGGGATCGCTCGCAGAGGAGAGCTTCGCCGACGGGCTGCTGGAGTATCCTCAGTATACCCGGCCCCCGCTGTGGGAAGGCCATGCCATCCCGGACGTGCTCGTGTCCGGCGACCACGCCAAGGTGGCGGCCTGGCGTCGCGCGGCGGCCGAAGAGCTCACCCGCGTGCGGCGCGCCGACCTGTGGGCCGCGCACGCGGGCGCAAAGCGGGAGAAATAACGATTTTTCAAGCATTTTGCCGGCCGTTTCGGCGATCCGGCGCCGCTGCGCGGTGGGGGTGACAAGGCCGGAAGTTTAGCGTAGAAGCACCCGCGAAAAGCGCGGCGGGACGCCGGGACGCAAGTCTGGCGCAGCCGACGGAGACATCCAATGACAAATCTGATCCAAGAGCTCGAGCAAGAGCAGGTCGCGAAGCTTTCCGCCGGCAAGACCATTCCCGAGTTCGCCCCGGGCGACACCGTGATCGTCAACGTCAAGGTGGTCGAAGGCGAGCGGGTCCGCGTGCAGGCCTATGAGGGCGTCTGCATCGGCCGCTCCGGCGCCGGCCTCAACGAGAACTTCACGGTGCGCAAGATCTCCTATGGCGAGGGGGTCGAGCGCGTCTTTCCGCTGCATTCGCCGATGATCGACTCGATCAAGCTGGTCCGCCGCGGCAAGGTCCGCCGCGCCAAGCTGTATTATCTGCGCGGACGCCGCGGCAAGGCGGCCCGCATCGGCGAGCGCCAGGAGCACGCCAGCGAGGCGGCCGCCGAGTAGTTCGGCTTTCAGTCCCAGTCGGGCGGGGCAGCGGCGTCGTCGCGGCGCTGAGCGAGATCGGCTGGCCGTGAACGTCCGGGTCGGGCGGACGGTCGGCTGCTGCCGCAGTGTTGCAGCATCATTGCGCCCGCTTTGTTGCAATGCAGCATCGCCGGCTGCTGATCGTTTGGGCCCCGGCGGCGATCGCCAGAACGCCTCCGGCAGGGCGCCTGTGGCGCCGCGACACGGGCGCCCGACTTGACGGGACGGCCATGCGGTCCCAAAGACTTTGCACCGCTTTCCCGAACCACTAGATATGGCGCCGGCGGTCTGACCGCGCCGACAGGACGAGACGCTATGGCGAATCCGCGTACCCTCTATGACAAGATCTGGGACGACCATCTGGTCGACGAGCAGCCGGACGGCACCTGCCTGATCTACATCGATCGTCATCTCGTGCACGAGGTGACGAGCCCGCAGGCGTTCGAAGGCTTGCGGCTCGCCGGCCGCAAGGTGCATGCGCCCGAGAAGACGCTGTGCGTCGTCGACCACAACGTGCCGACGACCGACCGCAAGCTGCCCAATCCGGATCCGGAGAGCGCCGCGCAGATCGCCTACCTGGCCGAGAACGCCAAGCTGTTCGGCCTCGAATATTACAACGAGTTCGACCGCCGGCAGGGCATCGTCCACATCATCGGGCCGGAGCAGGGCTTCACTCTTCCGGGCACCACGCTGGTGTGCGGCGACAGCCATACCGCGACCCACGGCGCGTTCGGGGCGCTCGCCTACGGCATAGGTACGTCGGAGGTCGAGCATGTGCTCGCGACCCAGACGCTGATCCAGGCCAAGTCGAAGAACATGCGGGCGATCGTCGACGGCAAGCTGCCCGACGGCGTCACCGCCAAGGACATCATCCTTGCGATCATCGGCGAGATCGGCACGGCGGGCGGCACCGGCTACGCGCTCGAATATGCGGGCGATGCGATCAGCAGCCTGTCGATGGAAGGCCGCATGACGGTGTGCAACATGTCGATCGAGGGCGGCGCCAAGGCCGGCTTCATCGCGCCGGACCAGAAGGTCTTCGACTATCTCAAGGACCGCCCCAAGGCCCCCAAGGGCGCGACCTGGGACCAGGCGGTGCGCTACTGGGAGACGCTGCGCTCCGACGAAGGCGCGCATTTCGATCGGGAGATCCGGCTCGACGCCGCCAACCTGCCGCCGCTCGTCACCTGGGGCACGAGCCCGGAGCAGGTGACGTCGATCACCGGCCACGTTCCGGTGCCGTCCGAGATCGCCGACGAGAACAAGCGGCGCGCCGCCGAGACATCGCTCGCCTACATGGGGCTCAAGGGCGGCGAGAAGATCATCGAGATCGCGATCGACCGCGTGTTCATCGGCTCCTGCACCAATGGCCGGCTCGAGGATCTGCGCGCTGCGGCTCGCATGATCGAGGGCAAGACCGTGAACGGCCACGTCAACGCCATGGTGGTGCCGGGCTCCGGCATCGTGAAGGAGCAGGCCGAGGCGGAAGGGCTCGACAAGATCTTCATCAACGCCGGCTTCGAATGGCGCGAGCCGGGTTGCTCGATGTGCCTCGCCATGAATCCCGACAAGCTTGCGCCGGGCGAGCGCTGCGCCTCGACGTCGAACCGCAATTTCGAGGGCCGCCAGGGTTACAAGGGCCGCACCCACCTGGTGTCGCCCGCCATGGCGGCGGCGGCGGCGATCGCAGGCAAGTTCGTCGACGTGCGGAACTGGCGCTAAGGCTCCCCGTCATTCCGGAAGCCGCGCGAAGCGCGGCTATCCGGAATCCAGCACCGCAATCAGAGTCGTCATTCCGCTTCTGGATTCCGGGTTCGCGGCTTCGCCGCGCCCCGGAATGACGTGCGAGGATCGGTCTACCGCAGCGCCCACCAGCAGTGCTGCTGCGGCGTGATGACGTCGCCGCTCGGCCGATGCTCGACCGCGAGCCAGAAGTCGCATTGCCGATGATAGCGGCTGATCGGCACCACGGTGATGCGCGGTATCGGGCGGCGCGGATGAGCGGGCGCCGCGGTCCGTGTCTGGGCGGCCGCCGGACCGCCGCTCTCCGTCACGATCGCCATCGCGATGAGCACGGAGGTCAATCCGAAAATCATCATCGAACGCATGGAGGCCCCTTCCCGGTTCGGCCCATGGTATCGACTGACGCTCTCGCCTACAACTCGGGCCATGTCCGATGATGCCGATCCGCTCGCCTGGCGGCCCCGCAAGGCGCCCTCGCTCGCCGAATTCGAAGCGCTGGCGTCGGAGGTCTATGCGCGCCTGCCGGATAAATTCCGTGCCTTGTGCGAGGGTGTCATCGTCCGGGTCGACGACTTCCCGTCCGACGAGGTGCTCGACGAGATGGGGATGGAGAGCGAGTTCGACCTGCTGGGGCTGTTCCAGGGGGTCGGGCTGCCGTTCCGCTCCGACAGCGCGCCGGTGCAGATGCCAAACATGATCTGGCTCTATCGCCGGCCGATCCTCGACTACTGGGCCGAGCACGAGGAGACGCTCGGCGCCATCGTGGCCCACGTCCTGGTGCACGAGATCGGTCACCATTTCGGCCTCTCCGATCGCGACATGGCGGCGATCGAGGAAGCGGCCGGCTAACCCAGCAAGCGCGCGAGTGCCGAGTTCCGATGGCCTTGACCGGCCCGCGCGGCGCGCTATGACCTTCCCCACGGCACGAAGGGTCTAGGCTCATGGACAAGTTCACGGTGCTCGAAGGCGTGGCGGCGCCGGTCAAGATGATCAACGTCGACACCGATGCGATCATTCCCAAGCAGTATCTCAAGACGATCAAGCGCACCGGACTCGGCAAGGGCCTGTTTTCCGAGAAGCGCTACCGCGAGGACGGCAGCGAGAACCCGGATTTCGTGCTCAACCAGCCCGCCTATCGCAAAGCGAAGATTCTGGTCGCGGGCGACAATTTCGGCTGCGGCTCGAGCCGCGAGCACGCCCCCTGGGCGCTCATGGACTTCGGCATCCGCTGCGTGATCTCGACCTCGTTCGGCGACATCTTCTACAACAACTGCTTCAAGAACGGCGTGCTGCCGATCAAGGTCTCGCCGGAGGACCTGGAAAAGCTGTTCGACGACGCCGACCGCGGCGCCAATGCGACGCTCACGATCGACCTCGAGAAGCAGGAGATCCGCGGGCCCGACGGCGGAATGGTGAAGTTCCAGATCGACCCGCACCGCAAGCACTGCCTGCTCAACGGGCTCGACGACATCGGCCTGACCAAGGTCAAGCAGACGCAGATCGACAGCTTCGAGGCCAAGGCGAAGGCCGAGCGCCCCTGGGCGTGATCGCAGGTCACGGGCGGGCATAGCCGTTCGAAGAACGGCGTCGCTTCGCTCGCCTACGCCCCGGACATCCACGTCTTACTTGGTGACATGCCTTCAAGGCGTGGATGCCCGCGACAAGCGCGGGCATGACGAAACGCGGGACTACGCCGCCTGGGTGAGCACAACCTCGTAGAGGCAGGGCTCGACGTTCTCGACCAACTCGCCGAACCGCGGCCATTTCTCGCGAAATTCGGGATTGTGGTGCGCGGCGGTGAGCTTGTCGCGATTGCTCCACTGCACGTAGTTGACGATGTGGCTGCCGTCCGCGCTGCGGTGCAGGCTCACCGAGACGAAGCCGGGCTGGGTCGCCATGAAGCGGGCGCGCTCGGTCATCAGCGCGAGCACTTCCGACTGATTGTCGGGCTCGACCTTCACGGTCGTGATCTGGGTGACGATACCACCGTTCTGGCGGATTTCGGGCATGGGGCGCTCCTGTTTCCGGACTGCGCCTGAACAACGCGGTTCCGCGCGCCCCGGTTTCCTGGAGCGCAACCTTCGCCGGGACATGTTCTACGCGGTCTGGGCTTCCTCGATCGCGGCGGCGATGGCCACGGTGCGGCGGGCGATGTCGGCATGCATGCGCTCGACCATGCGGCCGTCGAGCTGGACCACGCCCTTGCCGGCGTTCTCGGGACGGTCGAACGCCGCGATGATCGCGCGCGCCTGCGCGATCTCCTCGGGAGAGGGGGAGAACGCCGCGTTGCAGGGCCCGATCTGGCTCGGATGAATGAGCGTCTTGCCATCGAACCCCATGTCGCGGCCCTGGGCGCATTCGGCCGCAAATCCATCCGTATCGGCGATGTCGTTGTAGACGCCGTCGAGCACGTCGATGCCGTAGGCATGGGCGGCGAGCACGCAGGCGGAGAGCCAGGGGAACATCGGGGCGCGGCCCGGCACGATGCGGGCGCGCGTCTCCTTGGCGAGATCGTTGGTGCCGATCACGAATCCGGCGAGGCGGCTTTCCGAGTCCGTCGCTTTCGCCGCGAGCGCGCGGATGTTGAAGATGGCGGCCGGCGTCTCGATCATCGCCCACAGCCGCACATGGTGATCCGCATGGGTGTCGAGGAGCCGCGTGCCGATCATCTCGATCTGGTCGGGCGTGGAGATCTTCGGCACCAGGATGGCGTCGGGGCGGGCCGCGACCGCCGCCTCGAAATCGGGGGCGAACCACGCGGTATCGATTCCGTTGACGCGGATCAGCACCTCACGATGGCCGAAACCGCCGGCCCGGACCGCCTGCATGACATGGGCGCGTGCGGCTTCCTTGGCGTCGGGCGCGACCGCATCCTCGAGATCGATGACGATGCCGTCGACCGGCAGCGTCTTCGCCTTGTCGATCGCGCGGGCATTCGACCCCGGCATGTAGAGCACGCTGCGGCGTGGACGGACGGTCATCGATCAGCCCCTCGATCGGATATTTTCCACCCTAGCGCCGCGAGCCCGAAGTTCGCACGATTTCTCGGCGAGTCCGGTTGCGCAACTTCGGGTCAATGCGGCACTAGCATTATGGAGCTGCTTGTGTCCTTTCGATTCCAAAGTTCGCTCAAAGCTTGCTGCGGATGCTGCGAACTTCGGAATCGGGACACTAGCGGCGGAGCGATCGTTGTGCCAACCCTTTGGCGCCGCGGATCCCTGTCCGGCGCCATGTCGGGCCAAAGTCGTCATGCGAGGTGTCGTGCCCTTTCCTGAGCTTCTGATCGACGGTTATCGTTCGTTCCGGTCCGGCCGCCTGCCGCGCGAGCAGGATCGCTACCGCGAGCTCGCCGAAAGCGGGCAGAAGCCGG
>DASTZX010000306.1:0-5787 GCA_035764045.1 Xanthobacteraceae bacterium
TCCCGCCACTCTGGAAAAGGATGCCCTGCGCTTTCCCACCATCGATCCAGGGGTGCGGATCGGCCATGTCCATCTCAAGGTTGCCGACCTTCAGCGCGCGCTCGACTTCTACTGCGGGGTGCTCGGCTTCGAGCTCACCACCAGCCGCCCCGGCGCGGCCTTCATCTCGGCCGGCGGCTATCACCATCACATCGGGCTCAATACCTGGGAGAGCCGCGGCGGCTCGCCGCCCGCGCCCGGCACGACCGGCCTCTATCACACGGCGATTCTGTACCCGACCCGGCGGCTGCTCGCCGACGCGCTGCGCCGGCTGATCGTCGCCAAAATCCCGCTCGAGGGCGCAAGCGACCACGGGGTGAGCGAGGCGCTCTACCTGCGCGATCCGGACGACAACGGGGTCGAGCTTTACTGGGACCGCCCGAAGGAGGCTTGGCCGAAACGTCCGGATGGCGGCCTGCAGATGCACACCAATCCGCTCGACCTGCACGATCTGCTCGCCGAGCTCGAGAAGCCCGCCTGACCCGCTGCGACACTGTCGCGAAAAAAGAAAACGGCACGCGGGGTCATCCGCGTGCCGTTTTTCATCCGTCATGGCCGGGCTTGTCCGGGCCATCCACGTCTTGTTTCGTCGCAGCAAGACGTGGATGCGCGGGACAAGCCCGCGCATGACGTTCAGCTACTGCCGATAATTATACGTCTTGTTCCAATCCTCGACCCAGTCCTTGTGCAGCTTCACGTATTGCGGGAAGTCCGGCACCCACAGCTTCACCTTGTCGGGATCGAATCCCTTCGGGTAGACCGGCGCCTTCTTGAGCGAGGTGAGATTGCCCTGCTGCTTGATCATGAAGGTCTGCCCTTCCGTCGACATGCACCAGTTGAGGAAGAGCTTGGCGGCGTTGGGATGCGCTGCGGTCTTCGGGATTCCGCTCGCATAAGGGTTCACCGGTGCGCCTTCCGGCGGAAACACCATCTCGACCGGCGCGCCGTCGCGCTGCTTGGGAAAGATCGCGTTGTAGAGGATCGGGCCCAGGTTCACCTCGCCGCGCACGATCGCGTCGGCCATCGGAGCGCCGGAAGGAAACAGCACCGGGTCGGTGGCGGCCTGCTTCTTCCAGTAGTCCTCGCCCAGCACCTGGCGCTCGAACATCACCCGCGTCCAGGTCGTGCCGCCCGACGCCGCGATCACCTCGCCGATCTGCCGCTTGCCGTACTCCGGCTTGGTCACGTCCCACCAGCTCTTGGGCGGATTCTTCACCAGCTCGCTGTTGTAGGCGATCGACCACACCAGGGTGACGCGCGGCCACAGCTTGGGCGAGATGCGCACGTCCTCGCGATAGTCGGCGGCGTTCGGCGGCGCGTAGTCCTGAAACAGGTCCGTGAGCCCGCTCATCAGCGCGCGGTCGGAATGGTCGACCACGTCGGCCGCCAGCTTGTTGGCGGCCGCTTCCGTCCTCACCCGCGTGATCAGCTGGCCGCCGGGCGCCCGCACCATCTCGACCTTGATCTCGGGAAACCGCTTGTTGAAGGCGTTGATCACCTCCTGCTCCACCTCGGCGAAGTTCGCCGTGTAGTAGACGAGCTTGCCTTCCTTCTTGGCGGCCGCGATCAGCTCGGGCGAGCCGAACTCCTGCTGCGCGAGGGCGGGCGTCGCGAGGGCGACGGCGGCAAGCGCCGCGACGGCGATGGAGCTGCGTATCATGACGTTCCTCCCTGTGACGGTGTCATGGCTTGCGGGGGGCGAACCCGCGCGGGCGCGCGCGACTAGGTGCGTGATCAGATGGGCGGTGCCGATCAGCCCCGCCAGCAGCGCGGTCTGCGCCAGGCTGAATGCCGCGGTCTTGCCGGTGTTGCCGCCCTCGTAATAGTCCAGCAGCAGCACCGCCATCACGGTGGTGTTGCTGGTGTAGAGGAAGAGCGATGAGCCGAGCTCGCGAATGCCGAGCACGAACAGCAGCGTCATCGCCGCGATCACGCCCGGGCTCGCGAGCGGCAGCACGATGGTGCGGATGGTCGCGATGAGACCGCGGCCGCAGATCCAGGCCGCCTCCTCGAGCTCGCGATGGATCTGCAGGAACGAGGTCGACAGGACCTTCACGGTGTCGGGCATGAAGCGGGCGACGAAGGCGAGCGCCAGGATCCAGATGGTGCCGTAGAGCCCGCCCGGAATCGTGATCCAGGCCCACAGATAGGCGACGCCGATGACGAGCCCGGGGATCGCCACCGGCAGGCTCGCCAGCAGATCGATGGCGCGCCGGCCCGAGACCTGGGTGCGGTTGACCGTGTAGCCGATCGCGAAGGCCAGCGTGCCGCCGGCGAGCGCCGTGATGACGCCGACCTCGAGCGTGTTCCAGATCGACAGCATGGTGATCGGATTGTCGAACACCGCCTGGAAGTGCATCAGCGAGTACTGCCGGAGATCGAACAGGCTCGCGACGTCGCGGATGAACATGAACTTGCGGAACGCCGTGACGATCAGGGCGAGCGTCGGCAGCACCACCACGACCAGGAGATAGACGGCCGCGAGCGCGAGCGTCGCCCAGCGCCAGGGCCCGAGATCGAGGCTGCGCGGGCGGAAGGCCTTGCCGGCGACCGTCGCGTAGCTGCGGCCGGAGACGGCCCGCTGCTGCGCCATCACCAGCGCGCCGGTGACGGCCATCAGCAGCACCGCCACCGCGGCCGCGGTGTTGTAGAGCGGCGGCGACCAGGCGGTGAGCTTGAAGATGTAGGTCGTGAGCACCGAGATGTTGGCCGGTGCGCCGAGCACCGCCGGGATGCCGTAGATGCCGAGCATCACCACGAAGGAGAGCAGCGCGCCGGAGATGATTGCCGGCAGGATGAGCGGGAAGGTCACCGTGAACAACGTCGCGATCGGGCTTGCGCCGGCGACCTCGGACGCCTCCTCGAGGCTCGGGTCCATGTTGCGCAGCGCCGAGGAGGTGAACATGTAGACGTAAGGCGCGTAGTAGATGCCGAACACGAACACCATCCCGCTCATGGTGTAGAAGTCGACCCGCAGGTCGAGCCCGCACCAGCGCAGCACGGTGTTGATCAGCCCGGTCTTGGGCGAGCCCAGCATCACCCAGGCGACGCCGGCGACCAGCGGCGGCACGAACAGCGGCAGGATGCTGACCGCCGCGATGAACCGCTTGCACGGCGTGTTGGTGCGCACCACGATCCACGAGAAGGCGAGCCCGATCGCGAGCGCGAGCGCGGTGCCGCCCCCGCAGGCGATGAGCGAGTTGAGCAGCGCCTCGCGCACGTTCGGATTGGAGATGACGGCGACGAAGTTGTCGACCGAGGGCTTGATCCCCGCGATCCCGTCCACCACCGGATTGGAATCGGTGAGCGCGCCGATGCCGAGCATCGCGATCGGGTAGATCACCAGGAAGGCGAGCACCGCGAGGAGGAGCGCGATCCAGGAGGCCCGGGCGAGGCGCGCGCTGCGCCCGCCGGCGCGCGCGAGAGCCGCGGCGCGGTCTGCCGCAGCCGCATGGCCGAGTCTCACGCCGCCCTGGTCGGCCGCTAAGTCCAAGCCGTTTCCCCTCTGCGGGCCGGTCTTCGCCGGTCTTTTCCGGAAGCTTAGACCATGCCGCGACTGGCTCAAGCGCCCCCGCACGGCCGGGCAGCGGCTTATTGTCGTGGGTGGCCGGGGCTACTTCGTCTGCCGCACGTTGACCCGCCGTCCCATCGCGGCGCAGTCGTCATCGGTCTTGAGCCCCGCCGCATGGATGCCGTGCGCCGCGAGTTCCTCGTCGCGGTCCTCCGTGTCGCCGGTGACGCCGACCGCACCGATCACCTCGCCGTCGCCGTCGCGGATCAACAGGCCGCCGCCCTCGGGAAAGATCTGCTCGCCGCTCGCCCCGATCAGGTAATCCATGAAGATCGGCTTCTCCTGCGCGCGCATGCGAACGAGCTTCGACGAACGGCCGAGCGCAAGCGCCGCATAGGCCTTTCCCAATGCCATCTCGAAACGGATCATCGAGGAGCCATCCTCCTTCTGAAACGCCTTCGGCTTGCATCCCGGCTCGACCACGATCACCGACAGCGGGCGACAGTCGAGCTCGGCTCCGCGCCGCAGGATCGCCTCGATGATGCGGTTGGCCTGATCGAGCGTGATGGCGGGCATGCAGATCCTCCCTGTTGGCCATGCATTATATGCAATCTTCAAATTCAATCCGCCCTCACCATGAGGAGCGCCGGGGGGCGCACGCCGCGGGGCGTGCTATATCCTCGCCATGTCCGCCCCATCCGCCGTCGAGGCTCATCGCCTCGTGAAGGTCTACAAGACGACCACCGCGGTCGCCGGCATCTCGTTTGCGCTGCGACCGGGCAGCATCACGGCGCTGCTCGGCGGCAACGGCGCCGGCAAGACGACGACGATCGCGATGATCATGGGGCTGATCGAGCCGACCTCCGGCCACGTGGCGGTGCTGGGCGCGCGCATGCCGCGCGATCGCTACCGCGTGCTGCACCGGATGAATTTCGAAAGCCCCTATGTCGAGATGCCGCGCCGGCTCACCGTGCGGCAGAACCTCAAGGTCTTTGCCCGGCTCTATGGCGTCGCCGACGTGGCCGCGCGCATCGCCGAGCTCGCCGCTGAGCTCGACCTCGTCGATCTGCTCGACCGGCAGACCGGCAAGCTCTCGTCGGGCCAGCGCACCCGCGTGGCGCTCGCCAAGGCGCTGCTCAACCGGCCCGAGGTGCTGCTGCTCGACGAGCCGACCGCCTCGCTCGATCCCGACACCGCCGACTGGGTGCGGGCGCGGCTCGAGCGCTATCGCCATGTCGAAGGCGCGACCGTGCTGCTCGCCTCGCACAATATGGTCGAGGTCGAGCGCCTGTGCGAACGCGTCATCATCATGAAGCGCGGCGAGATCGTCGACGACGACGCGCCCGGCGCGCTGCTCGCGCGCTACGGCCGCGACAGTCTCGAGCAGGTCTTTCTCGACGTGGCGCGCGGGCAGGGCGAGGCACGGGAGGCCGCGCAATGAGTGTCCGCCACGCGTCCCGCGAGCCGGCCGCGATCTCGCTCACCCGCATCGGCGCCATGGTGGCGCGCTACATGTATCTGCTGCGCTCCTCCTGGCCGCGCCTTCTCGATCTCGTCTACTGGCCGGCGGTGCAGATGCTGATGTGGGGCTTCCTGCAGCTCTACATCAGCCAGAACGCCGGCTTCTTCGCCCGCGCCGGCGGCACCTTCATCGGTGCGCTGCTCCTGTGGGACATCCTGTTTCGCGGCCAGCTCGGCTTCTCGATCTCCTTCCTCGAGGAGATGTGGTCGCGCAACCTCGCCAACCTGATGATCAGCCCGTTGCGCCCGGTCGAGTTCGTCATCGCGCTGATGGTCATGAGCGTGGTGCGGCTCGCGATCGGCATCGTGCCGGTGACGCTCCTGGCGATCGCCTTCTTCGGCTTCAACCTGTTCAGCCTCGGCCTCGCGCTCGCGGCCTTCTTCGTCAACCTCATGCTCACCAGTTGGGCGGTCGGCATCTTCGTGTCGGGCCTGGTGCTGCGTAACGGGCTCGGCGCCGAGAACATGGCCTGGACCATCATGTTCATCTTCCTGCCGCTCACCTGCGTGTACTACCCGGTCACGGTCCTGCCGCCCTGGCTGCAGCACGTCTCCTGGCTCCTGCCTCCGACCTACGTGTTCGAGGGGATGCGCGCCCTCATGATCGACCACGTCTTCCGGCTCGACCTGATGCTGCAGGGCCTCGCGCTCAACGTGGTCTGGTTCGCCGCCGGGGTGGCGGGCTTTCTGGCCCTGTTGAAAAGTGCCCGCACGAG
>DASTZX010000307.1:0-4514 GCA_035764045.1 Xanthobacteraceae bacterium
GATACCCGCGTGGGCACGGCGGTCCACACGCCGTATCAATGCACTTCGGTCTCGGCCGCCTTTGCCCACCCTACGGCGTTGCGAATTGATGGAAGTCCCGCAGCCATGCTGACCATCCTGTTCGACGGCGTCGCTTACGGCATGCTGCTGTTCGTGCTCGCCTGCGGCCTGTCCGTCACCCTCGGCCTGATGAACTTCGTCAACCTCGCGCACGGCTCGTTCGCGATGGCGGGCGGCTATTTCACCGTCGTGCTGGTGAACCGGCTGGGCGTGCCGTTCCTCGCCTGCCTGCCGCTCGCCTTCCTGTTCAGCGCCGCGCTGGGCGCGCTGTTCGAGCGCACGCTCTATGTCCACGTCTACCGCAAGAGCCACCTCGACCAGGTGCTGTTCACGGTCGGGCTCATCTTCATCTCGGTCGCCGGCCTCGACTTTCTGATGGGCTCCTCGCAGCAGTTCGTGAACATCCCGGAGATGCTGCAGGGCCAGATCAACGTGCTCGGCGTCGGCGTCGGGCGCTACCGGCTGATGATCATCGCGATCTGCGGCCTATTGACCGTGCTGCTCCAGCTCATGCTGACGAAGACCCGCTTCGGCAGCCGGCTGCGCGCAGCGGTCGACGATCAGCGCGTGGCGCGCGGCCTCGGCATCAATGTCGGGGCGGTGTTCGGGCTCACCTTCGCGTTCGGATCCGGGCTCGCCGGGCTCGGCGGCGCGCTCGGCGCCGAGATCCTCGGGCTCGATCCGGTCTTTCCGCTCAAATACCTGATCTACTTCCTGATCGTGGTGACGGTCGGCGGCACCTCGAGCATCACCGGCCCGTTCGTCGCGTCGATCCTGCTTGGCATCGGCGACGTGGCGGGCAAATACTATCTGCCGACCCTGAGCGCCTTCGTGATCTACTGCATCATGATCGTGATGCTGCTGTGGCGGCCGCAGGGCCTGTTTGCCCGGCCCCGCTGAGAGGACATTTCGATCGTGCCGGATCCCGCCCTGTCGCTCACCGATGCGGTCGCCGCGTTCCTGGCGCGGCGAGCGCGCTGGTCGCCGCTCGAGATCGCCTTCTGGCTGGTCGCCGCCTCCACGATCTGGCTGTTTCCCGCCAAGCACCTGATCCTGACCGAGATCTGCATCTGGGCGCTGTTCGCGCTCTCGCTCGACCTCATCCTCGGCTATGCGGGGGTGATCTCGCTCGGGCACGCCGCCTTCTTCGGGCTGGGCGCCTATGCGGCCGGCCTGATGGGCAAGCACGGGATCATCGCCGAGCCGCTCCTGGCCCTCGTTGCCTCCGGCGTCGTCGCGGCCGCCATCGGCTTCGTGACCAGCTTCCTGGTGCTGCGCGGTTCCGACCTGACCCGCCTGATGGTGACGTTCGGCGTCGCGCTGATCCTGCGCGAGATCGCCAACAAGTATTCCGACATCACCGGCGGCGCCGACGGGCTGCAAGGCGTCGAGATCGGACCGGTGTTCGGCCGCTTCCGCTTCGACCTGTTCGGCCATACCGGGTATGTGTACAGCCTTGCGGTGCTGTTCGTGCTGTTCGTGGTGGCCCGCCGCATCGTGCAGTCGCCCTTCGGTCTCTCGCTCCAGGCGATCCGCGGCAATCCGCTGCGCTCCGCCGCCGTCGGCATTGCGGTCAACTGGCGCCTGGTCGCGATCTACACCCTGTCGGCGGGTTATGCGGGCGTTGCCGGCGCGCTGCTGGCGCAGACCCAGGCCTTCGCGTCGCTCGAGATGTTCTCCATCGAGCGCTCGGCCGACGTGCTGCTGATCCTCATCATCGGCGGGACCGGCTATCTCTATGGCGGCCTGATCGGCGCGCTCATCTACCGCTTCCTGCAGGACTACCTGTCCGAGCTCACCGCGCGCTATTGGCAGTTCTGGATCGGCCTGATCCTCGTCGCCATCGTGATCATCGGCCGCGATCGCCTCGGCCGATGGCTCGCGCCCGCCCTCAGGTTCGCCGAGACGATCTCGCAGTGGCGGCCCGGCCGCGCGCGCCCCGCCGCGGTCGAGAAGGCCGAGCCATGACGGTCGTGCTCGAAACCCGCGGCCTGGACAAGCATTTCGGCGGCATCGTCGCCGCCAATGACGTCTCGCTGCGCATCGAGAAGGGCGCGCGGCACGCCCTGATCGGACCGAACGGGGCCGGGAAGACCACGGTCGTCAACCTGCTCACCGGCGTCCTCAAGCCCACCGCCGGCCAGATCCTGCTCGACGGCAACGACATCACCGACCTCGAGCCGCACGCGCGGGTCCGGCTCGGCATCGCCCGCACCTTCCAGATCAACCAGCTGTTCGCCGATCTCACTCCGATCGAGACGCTCGGCCTCGCGGTGTCGGAGCGGCTCGGTCACGGCCACGACTGGTGGCGGATCGTCGGCAGCAAGCCGGCGGTCACCCGCGAGATCAGCGAGCTGATCGAGCGCTTCCGGCTCGGCGACGTGATGCACGAGCGCACCGCGATCCTGCCCTACGGCAAGCAGCGCCTGCTCGAGATCGCGCTCGCGATCGCCTGCCGGCCACGCGTGCTCCTGCTCGACGAGCCCGCCGCCGGCGTGCCGGAGGACGAGCGGCACGAGATCCTGGCGACCGTCGAGGCCCTCCCGCAGGACGTCACCGTGCTCCTCATCGAGCACGACATGGACATCATCTTCTCTTTCGCCGACCGGATCTCGGTGCTGGTCAACGGCGCGCTCTTCGTCGAGGGCGAGCCCGACGAGGTGGCGCGCGATCCGCGGGTGCGGGCGGTCTATCTCGGCGAGGCGTTCGATGCCTGAGCTCTTGAGCCTCGAGCGCCTGAGCGCCGGCTACGGCGAGGCCGTGGTGCTGTCGGGGATCTCGCTCGCGCTGCGCGAGGGCGAGGCGCTGGCGCTGCTCGGCCGCAACGGCATGGGCAAGACCACGCTCGTCAACTCCATCGTCGGCGTCACGCGCTATCGCGGCGGCACCATCCGGCTCGACGGCCGCGACGTCACGCGCCTGCGTCCGGACCAGCGGGCGCAGGCCGGTATCGGCTGGGTCCCGCAGGAGCGCAACATCTTCCGTTCGCTCACCGTCGAGGAGAACCTCACCGCGGTGGCGCGGCCGGGCCGCTGGACGGCCGCGCGCGTCTACGAGCTTTTTCCCAGGCTTTCCGAGCGCCGCGGCAATCTCGGCAACCAGCTCTCCGGCGGCGAGCAGCAGATGCTCGCGGTCGGCCGCGCCCTGGTGCTCAATCCGCGGCTCGTGCTGCTCGACGAGCCGCTCGAAGGCCTCGCGCCGATCATCGTCGAGGAGCTGATCGCCGCGCTCACCCGGATCGTGCGCGAGGAGGGGCTCGCCACGATTCTCGTCGAGCAGAACGCGCACAAGATCCTCGGCGTCACCGACCGCGCCGTGATCCTGGAGCGCGGCGCGATCGTCCATGAGAGCGACAGCGCCAGCCTGCGCGCCGACCGTGGCGTGCTCGAGCGCTTCCTCGGCGTCGCGGCCGCCGGCCCGCGGCGGGGGCGCGGACGCATTCAATGACTTGATCCGCCCTCATCCTGAGGACCCGCCTTCGCCAAGGCTTCGGCGCGGCGTCTCGACTGGTCCGCCGTAGCCCGAAGGGCGAAGGCGGAAGGACGAGGGCGGCCGAGTCGCCGCCCATGGGCGCGGTCCCACCGCCGTTTTGCGCTTGACGAGCTGATCGGTCCCGGCCGAAGAAATCCCTGAAAAACAAGCCCCCGCTTGAGGAGACGCCCCATGACCGCCCGCACCAAGCCGCCGTTCCGCGCCGACCATGTCGGCAGCATTTTGCGCTCGGCCGCGATCAAGGAGGCGCGCGCCAAGCACGAGGCGGGCAAGATGACCGACGCCCAGCTCGCGGAGGTCGAAGACCGCGAGATCGAGAAGATCGTCCGCAAGCAGGAGGAGATCGGGCTCAAGCTCGCGACCGACGGCGAGTACCGCCGCTCGTGGTGGCACTTCGACTTCTTCGGCATGCTCGAGGGGGTCGAGATCTACGAGCTCGATCACGGCATCCAGTTCCAGGGCGTGCAGACCAAGCCGCTCAGCATCCGGGTCAAGGGCAATATCGGCTTCGGCCAGCACCCGATGCTGGAGCACTTCAAGTTCTTGAAGCGTCACACGAAGGTGATGCCGAAGATGTGCATCCCGAGCCCGAGCGTGATGCATTTCCGCCTCGAGCCGGGCGCGGTGGCGAAGAGCGCCTATCCGGACCGCGACGCGATCTTCGACGATCTCGCCAAGGCCTATCAGGACGCGGTGCGCGCCTTCTATGTCGCCGGCTGTCGCTATCTGCAGTTCGACGACACCGCCTGGGCCTATCTGTGCTCGCAGGAGGAGCTCAAGAAGGCGAAGGCGCGCGGCCTCGACGTCGATCACCTGCAGGAGACCTATACGCGCACCATCAACAAGGCGCTCGAGGCGAAGCCCGCCGACATGGTGATCACCACCCATGTGTGCCGCGGCAATTTCCGCTCGACCTTCATCTCCTCGGGCGGCTACGAGCCGGTGGGCGAAAGCCTGCTCGG
>DASTZX010000308.1:0-18812 GCA_035764045.1 Xanthobacteraceae bacterium
GAGGAAATCCTCCGGATAGAACTCGCCCCGCGCGCCGAACCCGCCACCGACGTCGTTCTCGACCATGCGGATCGCGCTTTCGGGAACGCCGATCAGGGACGACAGGATGCGGCGGTTGGGGAACGCGATCTTGGCGGCGCCGAACACCGTGAGCCGCCCGCGCTCCCACTGGGCCAAGAGGCCGCGCGGCTCCATCGGCACGGCCGTGAAGCGCTGCACCGCGAACCGCTCGCGCCGCACATAGGGCGCCCCTTTCAATGCCGCCTCGGCATCGCCCTTGGCGGCGGTGAGCGTCGCGGTGACGTTGCCCACGTCGTCGAACAGGCGGACGCGACCGGCGCGGGCGGCGGCGCGGTCCGCCACCACCGGCAGCGCCTCGATATCGACCTCGATCGCCTCGAGCGCATCCTCGGCGAGCGCGGCGCTCTCGGCCACCACGACCGCGATGGGCTCGCCGACGTAGCGCACCTTGCGGTCGGCGATCACCGGCTGCTGGTAGGGCTTGAACGCGGGCAACACGTCGAGCCGCTGCGGGATAAGCGGCACGACCCCGATCTCCGCCGCGGTGATCACCGCGTGCACCCCGGGACGGGCACGGGCAGCCGCCGTGTCGATGCCGCGGATGCGCCCGTGCGCCACGTTGCTGCGCAGGATCGCGGCGTGCAGCAGCCCGTCGGGCGCAAGGTCGCCGACGTACTGCCCGCGCCCGCGCAGAAAGCGCAGATCCTCGATGCGCGGGACCGGACTTCCGACGAGGCGGTTGGTGGGACGCGCGTGCTGCATCATCGTCTCATTTCGGGTTGAGGCGGATGCCGGTGAACTTCCATTGCGACAGCTCCTCCATCGCGTAGCGCACGCCTTCGCGGCCGAAACCGCTCGAGCCCACCCCGCCGAACGGATAGGTGTCGAGCCTGAACCGGCTCGCCTCGTTGATCCACAGCGCACCGGCCTTGAGCTTCTTCGACACCTTGAAGGCGGTGTCGAGGCTCTGCGTGAAGCAGGCCGCCTGGAGACCGAACTCGGACGCGTTGGCGAGCGCGAGCGCGGCGTCGAGGTTCGCGACCGGCTGCACCACCACCACCGGCCCGAACGCCTCCTCCGACATCAGCCGGGCAGTGCCCGGCGCATTGGCCAGGATGGCGGGCCCGAGAATGCAGCCCCTGCGCTCCGGCTTGAGCACGAGCCGCGCGCCCTTCTCCACCGCGTCGGCGACCATCTGCTCCACCCGGTCGGCCGCGGCGCGGTTCACCATCGGCCCGACGTCCGTCGCCTGGTCGTTGGGATCGCCGACCTTGAGCTTCTTCGCCGCCGCTGTGAACGCCGCGAGGAACGCCTCGAACACCGCCTGCTCGACGATCACGCGCTGCGCCGAGATGCACTGCTGGCCGCTCGCTTCGAAGCCGGCTGCCGCGATCCGCTGGGCTGCGTCGGCAAGGTCGGCATCGGCGCAGACGATGTTGGCGGCGTTCGAGCCGAGCTCGCCGACGAACTTCTTCGCGCCGGCCGCGCGCACGAGGTCGTGCCCGGCCGCGGTGCTGCCGGTGAGCGTCACCGCCTGCACCAGCGGGTGGGCGGCGAGCGCCTTGGCGGTATCGCGCCCGCCCGTGACGACGTTGAACAGCCCGTCCGGCACGCCCGCCTTCTTGAAGGCTTCCGCGAGCAGCACGGCGACCTCGGCGCCCGGCGGCGACGGCTTCACCACCACGGCATTGCCCATGGCAAGCGCGGGCGCGACCTTCTGCGTGACCATGTTCGACGGTGCGTTGAACGGCGTGACCGCCGCCACCACGCCGTAGGGAATGCGTGTCGTAAAGCCGAAGCGGTTCGCGCCCAGCGCGTTGAGGTCGAGCGGCAGCACCTCGCCGTTCATATGCGGTAGCTGGATCGCGCAGGCGCGCAGGAAGGCGCCCGAGCGCCGGTGCTCGAAGGTCGCCGCGCGCTTCGGCTTCCCGAGCACGCGGATCAGGGCATCGACCACCTGGGGCTCGATCTTGTCCGCGGCGTCCGCGGCCGCGTTGAGCCATTCGACCCGTTTCGACGTTGGCGCGTCCTGGTGCGCGAGATACGCCGCATGCGCATTGCTCACGGCAGCATCGACGGCCACAGCGTCGGCGTCGACCATGTCGGCGACCACCGTCTCGTCCACCGGCGAGACCAGCGGCGCCGTCGCGGCATTGGGAAAGTCCCTCGTCTGTCCGCCGATCCACGGCAATACACGCAGCCTGTCGCTCATCGTTTTGACTCCCGGTCCAACCATCTTCCGCAGGGTTGATTTTGGTGCGAAGCGCCGCAACCCACGATGCGATCCGCCTCGCCGAAAAAGAACGGCCGGTTGGGCGCCTGTGGCCTAACCCGCCCGACCCATGGTCCGTCGTCCCGCCCCTGCCTCGCTCTGGCAGTAGCTCAGGATCATGTCGGTGATGTGCGCGAGCCAGGCCTTGCGGCGCGACGCGGACGTGAAATCGATGCCGAACGCCGCCTTGAGCGTGTACTGGTTCGAGACGTAGTGATACGCCAGCGACGACAGCGAGAGATAGAGCGTCACCGGGTCGATGTCGCGGCGGAAGATGCCTTGCGCGGCGCCGCGCTGCAGCACCTCCCGGATGGTGTCGACCAGCGGATCGTACAGCACCCGGATCCGCTTCGACCGCCGCAGGTGGCGGCCTTTGTGCAGGTTCTCGTCGTTGAGCAGCGCAATCGCCTCCCCGTCCTCGAGCAGCGCCGAGAAGGTGTGGGCGACGAGCCGCCGCATCGCGTCGACCGGATCGCTGCCGCGGATCGCGAAGTCGCGCTGGCGCGCACGCAGCCTCTCGTACATCCGTTCGAGCACCGCGATGAACAGCCCTTCCTTGCTGCCGAAGTAGTGGTAGAGCATGTTCTTGGCGAGCCCGCAGCGGCGCGCGATGGCATCGACGCGCGCGCCCGCGAAGCCGCGCGCAGCGAACTCGGCGCTCGCCCGCGCGAGGATCTTCTCACGCGTCTTCTGCGGATCTGACCCGGTCCTGCGCACGGTCTCCCGAAGTCTCCTACTGGATCTTGACGCCCGCCGCCTTGACGACCTCTGCCCACTTGACGCGCTCATTGCGCACGAAGGAGGCAAACTCGTCGGGCGACATGGTGGCGGCCTCGCCGCCGAGATTGGCGAGCGTCTTGACGACGTCCGGCGCGGCGAAGATGCGTTTGACCTCGTTCGCGATCTTCTCGACGATCGGGCGCGGCGTGCCGCCCGCCGCATAGAGCCCCTGCCAGCCGGTCGCCTCGAAGTCCTTCACGGTTTCGCCGATGGTCGGCAGGTCGGGCGCCGTCCCGACGCGCTGCGGCGTCGAAACCGCGATGGCCCGCACCTGGCCCGCCTGGGCGAGCGGCCAGATCGACGTCATGCTGTCGATCGCGACCTGGATATTGCCGCCGATCATGTTGTTCATCTCGTCGGCGGTGGAGCGGAACGGCACGTGCGTCATGTGCGTGCCGGTGGCGATCTGGAACATCACGGCGGCGAGGTGCGACGACGTTCCGTTGCCCGAGGATCCGAAGCTCACCTTGCCTTCGTTCGCCTTGAGATAGGCGACGAGCTCCGGCACGGTCTTCGCCGGCACGTCCTTGTTGACCGTGAGCAGGTTGGGCAGCCGCACCAGCAGCGAGATCGGCGTGAAATCCTTCTCCGTGTCGAACGGAAGGTGCGCGTAGAGCGACGGGTTGATCGCGTGCGTGCTCACGGTGCCGATCAACAGCGTGTAGCCGTCCCCCGCCGCCTTGGCGACCACACCGGCGCCGATGCTGCCGCCCGCTCCGCCGCGGTTCTCCACCACGAACGGAACGTTGAAGCGTGCCTGCATGCGCTGAGCGAACAGGCGGCCGAGCAGGTCGGCGGAGCCGCCGGCCGCGAATGGCACCACGACCGTGACGGTCCGCTTCGGCCAGTCATCCTCGGCCCGCACCCGCCCGGGCGCCATCAGCCCGCCTGCCGCGGTCAGGGCCGCGGTCCGAATCATGAAGTCGCGCCGTCCAATCATTGCCGTCATCCACGCTGTTATTGACCGGATGGTCAATGGCACAAATCGTGCCTGCTTCCGTCGAATGATGCAAGCCGCAAAAATTACGGCGGCGCGAGTTGCTCCGCGCCGCCGCTTTATGTGAGAGCCCCTGCCCGCGCCGCGCTCAGGCCCAGGCGGGCTGTTACTTCTTCGCTGCGACACCGAGTCGCTTGGCCATCTCGGCGATCTGGGCGCGCTGGGCGGTAATCGATTTGGCGAACTCGTCCGCCCCGCCGATGTTCATCACCTGCCCGGTGGTGGCCAATCGATCCGCGATGGTCTTGTCGGCCACGGACTTGACGTCGGCGGCGATGCGGTCGCGCAGCGCGACCGGCATTTCAGGCGGCCCGAAGAGGCCGACCAGCCCGTCGACCGTCAATCCGGGGAAGCCCGCATCCGCGACCGTCGGGATTTCCGGATGGGCCGGATCGCGCGAGGTGCTGGTCACGGCGAGCACCTTGATCTTGCCCGACTGGAGATGCGGCCGGATGATCGCGTAGGCCCCTTCGTAGACCTGGACCCGGTTCTCCGACAGATCGTTCGTCGCCTCGACCGGGTTGCGATACGGCACCTTCTTGATGTCGATGTTCTCGCCCTTGAGGAAGCCCTCGAACAGGAAGTCGAGCGCGCCGGTCACGCCCGCCCAGTTGAGCTTGCCGGGCTCCTTGCGGGCGAGATCGAACAGCTCCTTGAGCGAGTTTATGTTCAGCACCGTCGGCACCGAGATCGCGACGGTGGTGTTCGAGACCCGCACGATCGGGTTCAGGTCCTCCGGCTTGTACGGCAGGTTGTCGTAGAGGTAAGGATGCGCCGTGAACGATGAGGTCGGCGCCGCCAGCAGCACATGGTCATCGTGCGTCTTGGCGAAGACTCCGAGCGCGATCACGCCGTCTCCGCCCGGACGATTCTCGACCACGACCGGCTGGCCCCACTTCTGGCTCAGCTTGTCAGCCAGCAGACGCGAGCCGATGTCGACGCCGGAGCCGGCGCCGAGCGCCACGATGAACTTGACCGGCCGCTGCGGCCAGGTCTGCGCGTTAGCTGTCTGCGCGATGGCTGACGGCGTGACCACGGCGAAAGCCGCGAGCATGCCGACGATGGCGAACAAGGGGCGGAAACGGCGCATCGGGATCCTCCGACTGACGAAGCAATTTCTTCGAGGTTTTGACCGATCGGCCGGCAAACTGCAGGAATTTTCGCAGGGCGACAATCGAAAAAAGGTCGCGCACCGCGACATGACGCGGCAGGAGGCGGTAGGGTTAAGGCGGCTGCTGGTTTGCCCTCATTTCAGCTTGAGCCCGATTGCCCCGACCATCCGGCTCCAGGTGGCGAGCTCGGACTGCAGGAACCGGGCGGCTTCGGCCAGCGACTGGCGACGCGGATTGAGCTCCGAGTTCACCAGCCTCCGCCGCACCTCGGGGTCCTGCGAAACGTCGTTGAATGCCCCATTGAGCGCCCCGGCGACGCGGGCCGGCGTCTGCGCCGGCACCATGGCGATCACCCAGCCATGGGTGACGAGATCGAATCCCTGCTCGCGCAGCGTCGGCACCTCCGGCACGAGGCTGCTGCGCGTCTCGCCCGACACGGCGAGCCCGCGCAGCCGACCCTGCTGGATCAGCGGCGTGGCGTCCGACGAGGCGACCGAGATCAGGTCGATGTGATTGCCCAGAAGCGCATTGCTCGCCTGCGGCGCGCCCTGGAACGGCGTATGGATCGCCTCGACCTTGGCCAGCGCCTTGAACAGGTATTCGGCCGTGAGGTGCGCGCCGGAGCCGATCCCGGCGGTGCCGAAGGTGAAGCTCTGCGCCTGGTGTGCGGCCACGAACTGCTTGAGCGTCGTCGCCGCATTGTCCGGATTGACCGCAAGCGTGATCGAGCTGATCGACGGAAAGGCGATCGGCGTGAGTTCCGCGATGGCAAATCCCGGGTTGGCCATCAGGCTCTGGTTGATGGCGACGCCGGTCGCGGTGAACAGGATCGTGAGGCCATCGGGTGCAGCCTTGGCGACGAGCGCGGCTGCGATGTTCCCGCCTGCACCGGTCCGGTTCTCGACCGTCACCGGCACGCCCCAGCGCTGCGACAGCCGATCGGCATAGACGCGCGCCACGAGGTCGACAGGCCCGCCTGCAGAAAATCCCACGACCAGCGTGACGCGGCGAGCCGGAAAGTCCTCGGCCGCGGCCGGACCAGCCGCGACAAGCAGGGCGGCGGCGGCCGCGAGCATTCCAACCAGTCGATACATCGAACGTCCCCGCCCCGCCCTGATGATGGCGCATCTGCCCAGAAGTCCGGTCGCGTTGCAACGATCCCGCTGGTCGGCTGCGCGCTGCGTCAAATCGCCCCGCGCGGCCGGCCAGGAAGCGCCTGCCGCCACACGGGTTGCTCGTTATCATGACCATGCCGCGCAGCATCGGGTTGATCGCAGAAAACCGCCCGGTTAGCGTGACGGCCGGAAAGCCGGCGCAAATCTGCCGCTACGGGCAGTGACGCGGGCCATGATGGGAGGATCAGGATGCGACACGGGATCGGACTCGGCCTGGTGGCGCTGACAGTGGCACTCGCCAGTGCCGCGCCCGCCGTCGCACAGCAGCCCAAGCACGGCGGCGTGCTGAAGATCTATCACCGCGAGAACCCGGGCGGCCTCTCGATCCACGAGGAAGCGACCTTCTCGACCAACGTCCCGATGATGGGCGTGTTCAACAACCTCGTGATCTACGACCAGCACAAGGAACAGAACAGCATGGACACGATCGTGCCCGAGCTGGCGACCAGCTGGTCATGGAATGCGGACAAGACCGCGCTCACCTTCAAGCTGCGCGAAGGCGTCAAATGGCATGACGGGCAGCCGTTCACCGCCAAGGACGTGAAATGCACCTGGGACATGCTGCGCGGCGTCTCCGAGCAGAAGTTCCGCAAGAATCCGCGCAAGGACTGGTACGCCAACGTCACCGAGATCACGACCAACGGCGACACGGAGGCGACCTTCCATCTCAAGCGGCCGCAGCCATCCCTGCTCGCCATGCTCGCGTCGGGCTACTCGCCGGTCTATCCCTGCCACGTCTCGCCGGCGCAGATGCGCACCCATCCGATCGGCACCGGGCCCTACAAGTTCGTCGAGTTCAAGCAGAACGAGGCGCTCAGGCTGGCCAAGAACCCGGACTACTGGAAAAAAGGCCTGCCTTATCTCGACGGCATCGAGTTTCCGATCATTCCCAACCGCTCGACCGCGGTCCTCGCCTTCACCACCGGCAGGGTCGACGTGACCTTCCCGACCGCGCTCACTGTGGCGAACGAGAAGGACGTCAAGGCTCAGGCGCCGAAAGCGATCTGCGAGCTCAAGCCGACCAACGTCAGCACCAACCTGATCATCAACCGCGACAAGCCGCCGTTCAACAATCCGGATATCCGAAACGCGGTCGCGCTCAGCCTCGACCGCAAGGCTTTCGTCGACATCCTCTTCCAGGGCGAGGCCGACATCGGCGGCTCGCTGCTGCCGCCGCCGGCCGGCGTCTGGGGCCTGCCCGCGGACATCCTCAAGACGCTCCCGGGCTACGGCACCGACGTGAAGAAGAGCCGCGACCAGGCGCGCGCGATCATGCAGAAGCTCGGCTACGGCCCGGACAAGAAGCTGCAGCTCAAGGTCTCCACCCGCAACCTCGCCGAATATCGCGATCCCGCCGTGATCCTCATCGATCAGCTCAAGGAGATCTACATCGATGCGGAGCTCGACGTCGTGGAGACCGGCGTCTGGTTCGCCAAGATCGCCCGCGGCGACTATTCGGTCGGGCTCAATCTGACCGGCAACGGCATCGACGATCCGGATCAGGGGTTCTACGAGAACTACGCCTGCGGCTCCGAGCGCAACTACACGCACTATTGCAACAAGGATCTGCAGAAGCTGTTCGACCAGCAGTCGCAGGAGAGCGATACGGGCAAGCGCAAGAAGCTGGTGTGGGAGATCGACAAGAAGATCCAGGAGGACGTGGCGCGGCCGATCCTCTACCATTCCCACATGGCGACCTGCTGGCAGCCCTACGTGAAGAACATGACCATCATGGTCAACAGCTCCTACAACGGCTTCCGCTACGAGGACCTTTGGCTGGATAAGTGACGCGCCGCGCCGAAACGCGCGGTGCGTCATGCGCGGGCTTGTCCCGCGCATCCACCTCTTGGCCCACGGCAAGAAAGACGTAGATGGCCGGGACGAGCCCGGCCATGACAGAGCGGATCAATCGGAGACCCGCGTGGCCGGCTACCTGATCAGGCGCTTTCTCCTGATGCTGCTCACGCTGTTCGGCATCTCGGTGCTGATTTTCGTGCTGCTGCGCGTCGTGCCCGGCAACATCGCCGACGTCATCTTTTCCGCCGCCGGCATGATCGACCCGGCCGACAAGGCGTCGCTCGAGCACGACCTCGGCCTCGACCAGCCCATCGTCACCCAATACCTGCACTGGATCGCCGGCATGGCGCATGGCGATCTCGGCTATTCCTACATGTCGGAAAAGCCGGCCCTCGACGAGATCCTGCCGCGCATCCCGATCACCGCCAGGCTTGCCGGCCTCGCGCTCGCCTTCGCGACGTTGATCGGCGTCCCGCTCGGCGTGTTGAGCGCGGTGCGGCAGAATTCCGCCATCGACTACGTGGTGCGCGTCCTCAGTCTCAGCGGGCTGTCGATGCCCTCGTTCTGGCTCGGCCTGTTGATCCTCATGGCCTTCGCGGCCTGGTTCGGGATGATCCCGATCTACACCGCGCCGCCCAACGGCTTCCTCGATGCGCTGCTCCTCTACAGCATCCCGGCCGCCGCGGTCGGGTTTCGCAGCTCGGCGCTCGTGATGCGGCTCACCCGCTCCTCGATGCTCGAGGTGCTGCGCCAGGACTACATCCGCACGGCCCGCGCCAAAGGCGCGTCCGAGCGCAACGTCAACTATCGTCACGCCCTGCGCAACGCGATCCTTCCCGTCGTCACCGTGATCGGAATCGAAGCGGCCTTCCTCATGGGCGGCCTGATCGTCACCGAGACCGTGTTCAACATCCCGGGTGTCGCCCGCTTTCTGGTCGAGGCGATCAAGTGGCGCGACTACCCGATCGTGCAGAACCTGGTGATGTTCATCGCGGTGGTCGCGGTGACCATCAACTTCCTGGTCGACCTGCTCTATGCGGTCCTCGACCCGAGGATCAAGTATGCGGATTGATCTCATACCGTCGTCATGCGCGGGCTCGTCCCGCGCATCCACGTCTTGCGCGACGCGACCGAAGGCGTGGATGGCCGGGCATAGGCGAGCGAAGCGACGCCGTTCTTCGAACGGCTATGCCCGGCCATGACCAGGAGCATCGTATGACGACCGTCGACGACACCCGCACCATCGCCGAAGCGACCGCGCCGGCCGAAAGCCTGTGGCGGCACTTGCGCTATCACATTGCCCGCCATCCGCTCGGCGCGGTCGGCGCCGCGATCATGGCGGTGTTCGTGTTCGCCGCGTTGTTCGCCGGCTTTCTCACCCGCTTCGACCCGGTCAGCACGAACGCCGCGCTCTCGCTCGCGCCACCTGACGCAGCCCACCCGTTCGGCTCCGATTTCATGGGCCGCGACGTCTACAGCCGCATCGTCTACGGCGCCCGCATCTCGCTCGCGGTCGGGCTCGGGTCGACCGCGCTCGGCTGCAGCTTCGGCGTCGCCCTCGGCCTCGCGTCGGGCTATCTCGGCGGCTGGGTCGATCTGGTGGTGCAGCGCGTGGTCGACATCATGCAGGCTCTGCCTCTCCTCGTGCTCGCGCTGGTGATGGCGGCCGCGCTCGGCCCCGCGCTCGACAACACCATCTTCGCGATCTCGATTCCGCTCATCCCTTATTCGGCGCGCGTGATCCGCTCCAATACGCTGGCGTTGCGCGAGATGCCCTATGTCGAGGCGGCGCGCGCCGTCGGCATGAGCGAGTTTCGCATTGCGGTTCGGCACGTGCTGCCCAATACGCTCGCTCCGCTGATCGTGCTGGCGACCGCCCAGCTCGGCTCGGCCATCCTGGTGGAATCCTCGCTGTCGTTTCTCGGGCTTGGAATCCCTGAGCCGCATCCCTCATGGGGGCGCATGCTCTCGGAGTCCGCGGCGGAATACGTTCGCACCGCACCCTGGCTGGTCATCTTCCCCGGCATGGCCATCAGCCTGGCGGTGTTCGGCACCAATCTGCTCGGCGATGCGCTGCGCGACATCCTCGACCCGCGCCTTCGCCACTGACCCCACGGCATGTCCTCGATGACCCTCACCGCCCGGGAACACGACGCCAAAGGCCCGGACTCCGCCCGGTCCGACCGCGCGCCCCTGCTCGCGGTCGATGGGCTCACCACGCATTTCTTGACCCGCGCCGGCGTCTTCAGGGCGGTCGACGGCGTGAGCTTCGCGCTCACGTCCGGCGAGACCCTGGCCATCGTCGGCGAGTCGGGCTGCGGCAAGAGCGTCACCGCACTCTCCCTCATGCGGCTTGTCCCCGACCCGCCCGGCCGCATCGTCGCCGGGACGGTGACGCTTGCCGGCGTCGACCTGCTCGCCCTCGACGAGGAGGCGATGCGAAGCGTGCGCGGCAAGGACATGGCGATGATCTTCCAGGAGCCGATGACCTCGCTCAATCCGGTCATCACCATCGGCAGCCAGATCGCCGAGGCCGTGCTGCTGCACGAGCCGCTCACCCGCACGCAGGCCTGGCGCAAGGCTGTCGACATGCTGCGGCTGGTGCGCATCCCCGAGCCCGAGCAGCGCGCGGCGTCGTATCCGCACCAGCTCTCGGGCGGCATGCGACAGCGCGCCATGATCGCGATGGCGCTCGCCTGCCATCCCAAGGTGCTGATCGCCGACGAGCCGACCACCGCGCTCGACGTGACGATCCAGGCGCAGATCCTCACCATCATCCTCGACCTGCAGCGTCAGCTCGGCACCGCAGTCCTCCTCATCACCCATGACCTCGGCGTGGTGGCCGAGACCGCCCAGCGCGTGATCGTGATGTATGCGGGCCGCAAGGTCGAGGAAGCGCCGGTCACCGAGCTCTTTGCCCATCCGCAGCACCCCTATACGCGCGGCCTGATGGCGTCGATCCCGCGGCTTGCCCTCATGCGGGGCGCCGGCGAGGAGGCGCGTTCCCGTCTGCAGGAGATACCCGGCATGGTGCCCTCGCTCGCGGAGCTGCCGGCCGGCTGCGCCTTCGCGCCGCGCTGCAGCTATGCGGAGGACCGCTGCCGCGCCGCCTATCCGCCTTACGAGGAGAAGCGGCCCGGGCACTGGGCCGCGTGCTGGCGCTCGCGCGAGCTGTTCGGGGACCGGGATGACTGAGCCCGCGCTCGCAGCCCGCGCGCCCGCCGCGTTCCGCCGCGGCACGCGTCAGCCGGTCCTCGAGGTCGATGACCTCAAGCAGCACTTCGCGGTGCGGCACGGATTCCTGGGCCGCGCCGGCGGCCGCGTCTTCGCCGTGGACGGCGTGAGCTTCACCATCGCTGCCGGCGAGACGCTCGGCCTCGTCGGGGAATCGGGCTGCGGAAAGTCGACCGTCGGGCGCACGATACTGCGTCTGATCGATCCGACCGCCGGGACCATCCGGCTCGACGGGCACGACATCACACGGCTCTCCAAGCGCGAGCTGCGCCCCTTTCGGCCGCAGATGCAGATCATCTTCCAGGATCCGTTCTCGTCGCTCGATCCGCGCATGTCCGCCGGCGACATCGTCGCCGAGCCGCTGCGGGTGCACGGCCTCGCGAAGGGCCGCGCGCTGCGCGAGCTGGTCGCCGCCCTGTTCGACCGCGTCGGCCTGCGCCGGGCGCAGATGGAGAACTTTCCCCACCAGTTCTCCGGCGGCCAGCGCCAGCGCATCGGCATTGCGCGCGCGCTCGCCCTCAAGCCCAAGCTGATCGTCGCCGACGAGCCGGTCTCGGCCCTCGACGTCTCGATCCAGGCGCAGGTGCTCAACCTGATGATGGATCTGCAGCGCGAGCTCGGCCTCGCCTACCTCTTCATCTCGCACAATCTCGCGGTGGTCGAGCACATCAGCGACCGCATCGCCGTGATGTATCTCGGGCGCATCGTCGAATACACCGACAAGACGACGTTGTTCACGCGGCCGCAGCATCCCTACACCGAGTCGCTGCTCGCGGCCGTGCCGGTGCCCGATCCGCGCATCAAGCGGCAGAAGCGCCTCCTGCAGGGCGACGTGCCGAGCCCGATCAATCCGCCCTCCGGATGCCACTTCCACACCCGCTGCCCCTATGCGATCGAACGCTGCCGGATCGAGTCGCCGGCCCTGCGCGAGGTCAAGCCCGGGCAATGGGCGGCGTGCCATTTGCGCTAGTGCCGCGAACCATCCAGCGCGGGCAGGCGCGACGATCCCTCACCTCCCCCTTGAGCCGCGCGGATGCTAATCTGCCGTGCCTCGGATCGAGCGTATCCCCATGAGGACGAAACAGCCATGACGGAGCGGCTCATCAGCGATATCGGCGGCTTCCCCGCCGGCGAGGTCCCGCGCGAGGAGGTGCCCCAGCTTTACTGGGAGAAGCACATGATCGCGATGTTCAACGTGCTGTGGGACAAGGGCGTGTTCAATCTCGACGAGTTCCGCCGCCGGGTCGAGGAGACCTCGCCCGAGGACTACAAGCGCTCCACCTTCTACGGCCGGCGGCTCGACGGCATGACCGACCTCCTGGTCGAGAAGGGCATCATCGACCGCGCGGAGCTCGCTGCGCGCACCGACGAGATCCTTCGCGCCGGCACCCGCGACCATGTCCGCTGAAGCCGCCTTCGCGCCCGGCGACCGGGTGACCATTGTCGATCTCGGCAAGCCCGGGCACGTCCGCACGCCGCTCTACGTGCGCGGCAAGACCGGCGTGATCGATCACTATTGCGGACAATTCGAGAATCCGGAGGAGCGCGCCTACGGCCGCATCGGCCGCGCCCGCATCCCGCTCTACCGCGTGCGGCTCAGCCAGCGCGACCTGTGGCCGGACTACGACGGCGCGGATGGCGATACGCTCGTCCTCGAGATCTATCATCACTGGCTGCGATCGGCCTGAGCTTCGGAGCCCGCCATGTCCACCACCGACGACCCCGCCCGCCACCATCATCACGATCACGCGCACGCGCCCCATCCGGTGCGTGAGGACGACGACGTGGCGCTGACACCCGGCGAAGCCAAGTTCCTGGCGCTCAAGGGCATGCTGATCGAGAAGGGCGTGCTGACCGCCGACGACATTCGCCGCCGGCACGAGATCAACGATCGCGGCAGCCCGCACCAGGGCGCCCGCATGGTGGCGAAAGCCTGGATCGATCCGGCGTTCAAGGCGCACATGCTGAAGGACGCCAAGGCGGCGGCGATCGAGCTCGGGATCGAGGTGACCGAAGCCGAGCTGATGGCGCTCGAGAACACGCCGGAGCGCCATAACCTCGTCGTCTGCACCCTGTGCTCGTGCTATCCGCGCTCGCTGCTGGGCGAGCCGCCGGCCTGGTACGTCAGCAAGGCCTACCGCTCGCGCGCCGTGCGCGAGCCCCGCAAGGTGCTGCGCGAGTTCGGCCTGACGTTCCCCGACGCGGTGGACGTGCGCGTGCACGACAGCAACGCGGACCTCCGCTACATCGTGCTCCCCATGCGTCCGGCCGGCACCGAGCGGATGAGCGAAGCCGAGCTCGCCGAGCTGGTATCGCGCGACTGCCTGGTCGGGGCCGCCCTGCCCGGCACCCCGGAGCAAACGCGGCCGTTCGGCTGAGCGGCAGGCTGCGGGCGCTCGCGCAGCGTCAGTCGATCGCGATCACTCGGTCGAGATCCCGATGGTCTTGACCATCTTGCCCCACTTGGCGATCTCGCTCTTGAAATAGGCGTCGGTCCCCGGCAGGTCGCGCTCGCGCGTCTGCATGGTGAAGGTCCTGAGCTTTTCGACCGTCGCGGGCTCGCGCATGGCCTCGTTGATCGCGCTGTTGAGCTTTTGTGCGATCGCCGGATCGATCTTGGCCGGCGCGAAGACGCCGACCCAGGTCTCGGCGACGAAGCCCGGATAGCCGTCCTCCCCATAGGTCGGAATGTCGGGAAATTCCGGCACGCGCGTATCGCTCGCCAATGCAAGCCCGCGCAGCGCGCCCGAGCGGACTTGGCCCGCATAGCCCGGCAGCGTTCCGACCAGCACCCGGACATGCCCGCCCATCACAGCATTGACGGCCGGCGCGCC
Source organism: Xanthobacteraceae bacterium (assembly GCA_035764045.1). GTDB lineage: Bacteria > Pseudomonadota > Alphaproteobacteria > Rhizobiales > Xanthobacteraceae > JAVDCA01. The sequence goes on from DASTZX010000308.1 coordinate 14,223, forward strand.
GCCCTGGAAGGGCACCTGCACGGGGTCGATCTTGGCGAGCTCCTTGAAGAAATAGGCGGCCGCGACATGCGAGGAGGTCCCGACGCCCGGGCTCGCATAGTCGAACTGCTTCGTGCTGGCCGACTGCACGAGGTCTGCCAGGGTCTTCGCCGGATCCGCCGGATTGACGCACAGGCTCTCGGCCGCTCCGGCCGGGATGGCGATCGCCTTGAGCTCGCTCGCCGCATAGCTCTTGGTCTTGTAGTAGGTCTCGTTGACCGCGATGCTCGCCGTCGTCACCAGCAGCGTGTATCCGTCGGGCGCCGCATGAGCGACGGTCGCCGCGCCGATGTTGCCGCCGGCCCCGCTGCGATTCTCCACCACTACGCTTTGGTGGAGGCGCGCGCTGAGGCGATCGCCCAGAATGCGGCCGAAGCTGTCGGCATACCCGCCGGCCGGGAAGGCGACCACCAGGGTGATGGTCCGCGCCGGAAACTCCTGCGCCGCCGCCGGTCCCCCGGCGAGCACAACGAGCGCCAAGGCGAGCGCCGCCCGCCCATCCCGGCGCGACCGCCGTTCGGATACGATCGACAGAACGCGACGGAAAAGACCTGCCGACATTGTGGTTACGCTCCTTGCCCCTGTGGCTGCGGAGCTACCTTGGCACCCCGTCTCAACCCTTTGCAACGGGCGAGAGTGTCGCGACCCCGTGGGCGGTTCTGCAACCGCGGCGCGCGCGCAACCCGCGGTGCGCCGGGCAAGGCCGGTCAGGATTTGCTGCGGCGGAAGAACGATGCCGGGGCGGAGCGGCTGGGCGGCAGCGCGGCGGACGCGATCCAGGTCAGGGCCGGCTCGCGGTGGGATCCTGGCGTTCGCCATCCATTTCACGCGCCCGCTCGACCCGGCGCCGGGAGGGCGAGGGGTGGCCGAGCGCCAGGGCTCTCTCGACATGGGCGAGCGCGCGCTCCAGTTCGGGCCGGATGGCGGCGCCGAGCTCGGACAGCTGCGGCCGCGGCTTGCGATGGACGAGCGTCCCGCCGAGCTCGCGCTCGAGCGCGCGGATCGCGGTCGTCAAGGTCGGCTGCGCCACGCCGCAGCGTCGCGCCGCACGCGTGAAATGCAGCTCCTCGCACAGGGCGAGGAAGTAAACGATCTGTCGGATTTCCATGTGCCCCGTGACCCGTCCATCTCGCATCTGATCGGCCGGCATGCCGCGGGCCGGCCGCCGTGCCCGCCGGCGGCTCAGGCCCTGATTTCGATCGCGAAAAGCTTGGCTCAGTAGAAGCTGTCGACCTGGGTTTCGGGCAGCGGGCCGACACCCCGCGTGAGATCTGCCGGCGAGATGGAGGATCCGGCCGTTGCCGCGAGACTCGGCGCCGTCCCATTGGTGCCCGGGGACGACATCTGCTTTGCGGCGACCACGAGCGCCGCGATGGCAAGGATCGCGGCGATTTTGATGAGCTTGGACAAGGATGCCCTCCTCTTCGATTAAGCGCGGCGCGACCACCGTAAGCTTGGTCGTGTGCTCGCCCCGTTCAGTTCAACTTGGCAGGAGGCTACAGAATGGTTTCAGAGCCGAGCGTGAAGCAGTTCACACGCGCGGGCGATATTTCGCAGGCGCCGGTATCCCTACCCTGACGGCGACAGCCATCGGGCGATGGTCGGACCGGATGCGCCGGAAAAGGCGCACCCTCGTCCTCAGTCCTCGCCGGTCGCGCGCAGGTAATCCGCGAGTCCCGGCCCGATGTTCGGCACGAACAGCTCCTCGACCGTCATCTTGCGGCGCGACAGCTTCTGCTCGTCGAGATAGGTGACCAGCGCATCCAGCGTCGGACGGCTGCCGTCGATCGAGTAGTCCCAGATCTCGCGCCCGAAGATCGCCCGCGTCTCCTCGACGTCGTCGATCACCCACGGCAGGCTCACCGTGAGCGCGTCGGTGTCGTACATGTGCTGATACGCAAGGTCCCGCGCGCGGCAAAAGGCGCGATAGAAGCTCACCGCGAGCCAGGGCTTGCGCTCATAGAGGTCCCTCTTGAGCACGAGCGTATGCATGATCGGGAAGATGCGCGTTTTCTGGTAATACTTCGTCTCCACCTGGCGCGGCGTGCGAAACAGCCGGCGGACCGTCGTGCCGAGCCCTTTCGGGATCATCACCGAGACCAGTGCGTCGATCTCGCCCCGCTCGAGCATGGCCTCGAGCGTCGTGTCGGCGCGAAGGACATCGAGCTTGACGCCCTCCGGCGGTTTGATGGCCCGGATCGGGTTGCCGACCACCCAGGAGATGTCGTCCGGCATGACGCCGTATTCGTGCGCCAGGAATCCGCGCACCCACACGGCCGCGGTCATCTGGTAGTCGCCGACGCCGACGCGCTTGCCGCGCAGATCTTCGGGCCGCTCGATCCCCGAGCCGGCCGGCAGGTAGACGGCCGAATGACGGAACACCCGCGACGGGAAGACGGGAATTGCGATGAAGCGCGTGTCGCCTTCCGAGCGCAGGATCGTGTACGAGGACAGCGACATTTCCGACGCGTCGAACTCGCCGTGGTTGAGCATGCGCCAGAACGTTTCGCCCGGACGCAGCGGGATGAAGGTGAGGTCCACGCCTTCCGGCTCGACCCGGCCGTCGATCAGGGCCTGCGTGCGGTCGTAGCGCCCGCACGCGAGCGTGAGTTCGAGCTTGGACATGAGCGATCTTTTCCCCGTCATGCCCGGGCTTGTCCCGGGCACCCCAATTCATATGGCACGACGGTGCCCACCTCAACGAGATGGCCGGGCACCGACGAGCGAAGCGACGCCGCCCTTCGAACGGCTACGCAGGCTCTTCCCTACAAGATGATGCTCGGATTGCGGATGCTCTGATCGCAATCGATCAGGTTCACCTGCTTCGCCTGGATCAGCCAGCCCTCGCCGTCGCGCACCACGCGGTGGCCCGCCCAGCCGGTGAGCACCCGTGTCTCGTCGCCCCAGAACTCGCTGATCAAAAAATTCGAGCGCAGCATGCGCGCGTCGCCGCGCGCCGTGCCGAACACCTCGACATTGGTGATCAGCCGCACCGTGCGCGAGGCCGGCGCCTGCGACCAGGCGAACCCGGTGCGCAGGCGGAAGATGCGATCCTCGAGGCGTCGGCGGTCGTCGAACATCACCGAGATCTCGCGCCGCGGATCGCCGGCCTGCGGCGTCGACGGCACCCAGTAGATGCACTCCGCCGCATAGAGGCTGAGCCAATCCTCGTAGCGCAGCTGATCGAGGAGCCGCGCCTCGCGCTCCAGCAGCATGCGGAACCGGTCGCGCTCGGCCAGGTCGCCGATCACGCGCCCCTCGTCCTGCCAGCCGGTGAAATTGTCGATGAGCTCCCGATAGAGCGAGTCGGTGACGTAGAACGAATGGCGCGACGGATCGCGCGACGCGGCGGCGGTCATCTCACGGCTCCCGCTGGATGGCGAGGTTGGGCCGCGCCTTCATCAGCCGCTTCCATTCCTTGAAATGCTCGCGCATGAAGGCCTCGTCGGTCGCCGGTGCCGTGATCGTGCCGTCGCTGTTCGTCTTGATCCGGTCCGGCAGGCCGAGGCCGCGGTGCATGTAGACCCACTCGTCCTCGAGCGCCATGAGGCCGCGCTGGATCTGCTCGAAATTGGCGACGTCGTCGACCTCGCCAAAATTCGGAAAGCCCTCCTGGGTGCGCATGCGCAGCGCATTGACGTCCCTCGTCGCGTCCGCGTCGAGCGTCCCGTCGTCCACCACCATGGTGCCGTACCAGACCGCGTTGGTCTCATCGGCGCTGACCGGCTCGAACACCTGGATGTGGTTGCCGAGCAGCGAGAAGTTGGGAAACACGTTGATGTTGACCGGCTCGGAGCCGGCGAGATCGAGCAGCGCATAGGCGCGGTCGCCGTAGCGGCGGACGAACTCCGCTTCGTAATGCTCCATGCCGGGATGCGCCGACTCGAGCGCCCACAGCCCGCCCGGGCGCTTTTCGAGGTTGGGCCGCTTGTCCTTGTAGTGATTGCCGCGCCCGGTGTAGCGCATGTACATCGGCAGGCTGTCGGGCGAGTTGCGGTAATAGGCCATGCCCTTGGCGTTGTCGCCGGCGAAACGGTTCTCGGTCTCCAGCAGCGAGCGGTGCGAGTAGGCGACGTGATAGCCGTCGCATGAATTGTCGTAGGCGAGCTTCCAGTTGCCCTTGTACTTGATCCGGTTGGCCTCGCAGACCACCACCTTGCCGCCGGGATTGCGATCGAGCCATTCGTCGATGACCGGCGCTATGGCGCCGAGGTGCTCGATGAGCGGCAGCGCGTCCATGTTGAGCGTGCCGAAGATGAAGCCGCGATAGGACTCGACGCGCGGCACCTGGGCGACGTTGTATTTCGGATCGCGCAGGTCGGCCGCGTAACCCTCCGGCCAGGGCACGCCGCGCAGCTTGCCGGTGTTGAGGAAATTCCAGCCATGGTAGGGGCACTGGAACGACCGGGCATTGCCCTTGTCCCAGCGGCAGAGCGTGGTGCCGCGATGAGTGCAGCGGTTGTAGAGCGCGCGGATGATGCCCTCGCCATCGCGCACGATGATCAGCGGACGCAGGCCCATGCGCCGGGTGATGAAGTCGTTGCGGTTCGG
>DASTZX010000309.1:0-12889 GCA_035764045.1 Xanthobacteraceae bacterium
CCACCATGCGGGCCCCCGGGTTGTGCTGGGCCATCATCGGCAGCAGCGTCAGAAAAGCAAGCGGCGTCGCGGCTCGGCCGTTGCACAATACGGTCGAACGTCGGTGGGAGGGTACCTGGACGCATGCAGGACCACGAACGACGAAGCTCCGGCGCTCGTCGAATCCGGATGACTGCTACCCGGAGCCCGTCTTGTCTCGTCCGCCCCGATTGGGCGATCATGCCGGGATGGACATCCGCCCGCTGACCCGCGCTCTCCTCGCCCTGCTCGTCGTCGCGTCGTGCGCGCCGTCGCGCGCGAACGCGGCCGGCGCGATCACGCTCGGCATCACCAGCGCGACGGCGTTCAGCATCCCGCACTACATCGCGGAGGATAAGAAGTACTACGCGGACGCTGGGCTGAGCGTCGACACGATCGTCGCCGGCTCGGCCAACAGCGTGCTGCAGCAGCTTGCCGCCGGCTCGCTCAACATCGGGCAGGCGGCGACCGACCAGACCCTGCGCGCAATTCAACGCGGCGCCCCGATCCGCATCATCGCGGGCGCGGCGTCGAACGCGCCATTCCGCATGGTGGCCGCCAAGGGCACCAAGGGCTGGAGCGACCTCAAGGGCAAGACCGTGACGGTCGGCGGGCTCACCGACGTGACGCTTTATTTCCTGCGCGTGATGGCGCGCAAGAACGGGCTCGGCGACCACGACTACGACCTGGTCTATGGCGGCGGCTCGCCGAACCGCCTCACCCAGCTCCTGTCCGGCGCCGTCTCGGGGGCGATCCTCACCAACCCGCATGATTTCATGGCGCTCGAGCAGGGCTTCGTCGATCTCGGCAGCGTGCCGGACTACCTGCCGCACTGGGCGCAGAACAACATCCAGATCGACACCCGCTGGGCCGCGCAGCACCGCGCCGAGGTCCTGGCCTTCCTCCGCGTCCATATCCGCGCCACGCGCTACTTCTACGACCCGGTCAATCGCGACGATGTCGTTGCGATCCTGGCGAAGCACACCAAGACCACGCGCGACGTCGCCGAAAAGACCTACGATCTCTATATCCGCCAGCAGGTGATCGCGCCCGACGGGGCCCTCTACACCGACGGATTGCAGCAGAACATCGATGCGCTGGTGGCGATGGGCGAGCTGCCGGCGCCGCCGCCGCTCTCCGGCTTCGTCGACCAGTCCTTTCTCGCCGACGTCGCCAAGCCATGAACGACGCCTCTCGCACGGCGGCGCCCGAGGTCCGCACGGAAACGATCCGCTGCGGCGAGATGCCGGCCTTCCTCGCCACCCCGGCGCACGCCGCGAAGGTGCCGGCAGTCATCGTCATCCACGAGCGCTATGGTCTCGTGAAGCACACGTGCGACCTCGCGGAGCGCTTCGCCGCCGACGGGTTCGTCGCCGTCGCACCCGACCTCTATTTCCGCCATCCCGACCAGGCGGCGCTGCATCGCGGCGATGCCGGCTGCGACGTGAGCGATCCCGATGCGCTGCGCGCGCTCGAATCGGTGATCGCGGCGCTGAACGCGGTGTCCTCGGCCGATGTCAGCCGGCTCGCCGTGATGGGCATCTGCCAGACCGCGAGGCTTCCCCTCGTGCTCGCGGCGTCGCACCCGATCGCCGCGGCGCTCGTCTGGTACGGCGCGGCACAGCCACGCGAATGGCAGGTCAACGCGAAATATCCGCGCGCGCTCGACGAGATCATCGGCGCGGTGACCTGTCCGGTGCTCGGCATGTTCGGCGAGACCGATCATCTCATCTCGCTCGACGACATACGGCGACTGCGCGACTGTCTCGAGCGCCACGACAAGGACTACGAGATCCACGTCTATCGCGACGCCCCGCACGGCTGGCTCAACGACACGATGCCGGGGCGCTATCGGCACGCCCAGGCGGAAGCGGCCTGGGCCGATCAGCGGGCGTTCCTGCGCGCGGCGCTCGCCCCCGCGCGCGCGCCCGCGCTGCGCCGGCAGCGCTTTGCGGCCGACGTGGCGGCCGACTACGATTTCTCCCGCAACGTGCGGCACGAATAGGAGAGAGGCATGACGCGCGATTTCGAGGACCACTGCTGGAAGGACCTGGTGGACGAGGATGTGCTGGCGATCTACGCGCCCTATCGGCGCGAGGTCCGGGTCGGGCGCAATCCCGCGGTGCTCGCGATCGATCTCTACAACAAGGCCTATCAGGGCGGTGCGCGCCCGGTGCGCGAGGTCGACCGGCTGTTTCCGGGCTCGTGCGGCGAGCATGCATGGGCCGCGCTCGAGCCGACCCGGCAGCTCTTCGCGGCGGCGCGCCGGGCCGGCATTCCGGTCATCTACTCGACCCGGCATGCGGAGACCGGCGGCGTCGACTCGACCCATCGCCGCAAGGGCCGCGAGAGCGAGGAGCTCTATCACATCAAGGCCGAGGTGGCGCCCGCGCCGGGGGATCTCGTGATCTACAAGGAGCGGGCTTCGGTCTTCTTCGGCACGCCGCTGGTCGCGCACCTGCGCATGCTGGGCATCGACAGCCTGATCATCTGCGGCGAAAGCACCTCGGGCTGCGTGCGCGCCAGCACGGTCGATGCCTATTCCAACGCCTTCCACAGCGTGGTGGTGGAGGAGTGCACCTACGACCGCTCGATGCTGAGCCACAAGGTCAACCTGTTCGACCTGCATCACAAGTACGCCGACGTGATGCATCTCGATGAGGTCGTTGCCCATCTCGATGGCTTGGCGCGCGGCAAAAGCGCGGCGTGAGGGGGATCCGATGTCGAAGCAGATTCGCGGCGTGGCGGTGACGTGGTGGACCGCGGTCAGTCTCATGGCCGTGGTGTCGTCCGCGGCGGGGCAGACGGCGCCCACCGCGCCGACGGCGCCCAAGCCTGACGTGACATTGGGTTCGCGTCCGGAGACCGTCGTGTGGGGATATTTTTCGGCACGCGTGCCGTCGCCGCTGCGCGTCAAGTCGGGCGCGACGGTGCGGATCGACACCATGTCGCACCAGGGGCTGCTGACCAAGGACGATCCCGTCACCTTCTTCGGCGCTGCCGGCATCAAGCCGGAGGAGGTGCTTCAGGACGCAAAGGACATCTATGCCAAGGTGCCACATCCCAAGGGCCTGGGCGTGCACGTCCTCACGGGCCCGATCTACGTCGAGGGAGCCGCGCCAGGCGACGCGCTCGAAGTGCGCGTTCTCGATCTCGCATTCCGCGTCCCTTACGGCGTCAACAACACCGGGCCGGGATCGGGGGTGCTGCCTGATCTCGTTGCAAAGCCGACGCCACGGATCATCAAGACCGACCTCGAGCGCAAGCTCGCGCTTCTGCCCGGCGGGATCGAGCTGCCGCTATCGCCGTTCCTCGGCATCATGGGCGTTGCTCCGCCGCCCGACCTCATCATCGTCAGCTCCGGGCCGCCGGGAAAATGGGGCGGCAACCTCGATCTGCGCGTGCTCACGGTCGGATCGACGCTTTATCTGCCGCTCTTCAATGAGGGCGGACTGTTCTACACCGGCGATCCGCATGGAGTGCAGGGCGACGGGGAGGTCGACGGCGGTGCGCTCGAGCAATCCTTGACTGCGACACTGCAGTTCATCCTGCACAAGGGGGCGGGACACGCCATGCGTGGACCGCGGGCGGAGGATGCGGCGAACTATTACGTCCTGGGCCTCGACCTCGATCTCAACACAGCGATGAAGAAGGCCGTGCGCGAGACCGTCGAGCTTCTGCAGGAGAAGGCCGGCCTGACCGCGGCGGAGGCCTATGCGGTCGCGAGCATGGGCGTCGACTTCAAGGTCGCCGAAGCCGTCGACAGCGTGCAGATCATCTACGGCACGGTGCCAAAGAAATTCTTCAAGCAGAACCCGGCCTACTGGGCGAATAAATAACTGGATGACGTGGTGGGCATCGGCCTGATGGCCATCCATTCATGGTCGGTAAGCAAGTAGCCCGCATTGAGCGGAGCGAAATGCGGGACCGCTCTTCCCGGATGTCGCTTCGCTCCATCCGGGCTACGGTCCTTCATCCGGGGCTACGGTCCCTGTCAAAACCGCACGTGGCGCAGCTTCTCGGGGTTGCGCGTCAGTAGATCGCAGTGATGCGGCCGTCGCGGCGGCATTCCGCAAGCTGAAGGCTCACAAGCAACTGCCGCACTTGCGCGCCGCGCTCATCGCCCATCATGAAAAGACGTCAGGCAATCGCGTTCTTGCCACCCAAGCGAAGACTGCTTAACCTCACCAATGGCAGCGACCGCTTCGCCGTTTTCGACAACGTTCGGGACATCCCCCAATCGTCCGCGACCGCCGTTAGAGAATGTCGAGGTCTCGCCGCCCAATTGGTGCTGGCCTTCTTGTTGAGCGCTGTCATCGTTAGAAACTGACGTCACGGAGGATCAAATGCGTAAGGCCATTCTGCTTCTTTCTCTCGTGTCGACCACGCTCGTAATCGCAGCGGCGCTGTCGCCCGCCTCGGCGTTAAAAGTGCAAAAAGTGTCGCAGGGGGCGGTCTCGGGCGCATGCGGTGGAAATGCCCAGACCGGCGGCGGCCACTACGGCTGTAGCAAAAAGTGCGGCAACACGATGTGCGATTACGACTGCGAAACGACTCCCATGTATGGCCACATGAAAAACTGCACAAAGACGACCATCATTAAGCCGGCAGGCGGCAGCAAGACCGGCAATGGCTCCATTCAAACCGGAGGCGTAAAGGTCACCTCCGGACCCGCCAAACCCATTCGCCATCCGGTCGATATCGGCGTGAAAAATCCGCCGACGACTGTCAAAAGCGGCGGCATGAATCAAAGCGGTGGGAATCGCCGTTAACCATCAGCGAATCGGGCAAACAACCGTATGAGGTAGGCTGCCCGATTATGGGCGGCCTCCTTCATTTAGGACGTGGTGGGCTACGGTTCGCGCGCAGCCACAGCCGTATTGATGCGAGCTGGACGAAGGCCAGTAGTTCGCCGCGAGCTTGTCGTAGCGCGTCGCGACCCGTCGGCACTCTTTGATCTTATTGAAGAAAACGACAATCGAAGCGCAAGCGGGCTTCGAGCCGCAGTGCTCCTCATGGCACGGCCGCGACCACCATAACTTCAACGAGCATCCCAGGTCGCCAAAAGTCGGTCGTGAGGCAAGCCCGCGCCGGAGGGTTTGCCGGATCGACCCACTCGTTCCAAACAGAATTGTGATCTTCGAACAGACGCATGTCGGCGATCCAGACCTGGGCGCCCAGAAGCTGTGATTTGTCGGTTCCCGCGAGGCTGAGAAGCTCATCGACACGTCGCAGCACTTGAGCAGTCTGGGTTTTGATATCGCCGACAATCGGCTTGGGGGTGATGCCGGCGAAATAGGCGACGTTGCCGTGAACGACTGCCTGGCTGATGATCGGCTGACCGCGGTTCTCGTCTGATATCCTTCTAATTTCGTGACGCATGATCGACATGATGTTTCCCTTCCGCGGATTCGTCGGCGGGTCTCAGACGCCCTTGACGATGGCGATCTCCAATTCGCTCGCGCCGTCCTTCTGACGGTGCGCCGCCGCCTCAAGGTATTCGGGCGATTCGTAGCAAGCGACCACCTCCTCGAAACTCGGGAACTCGATGACGACGAAGCGGCGGAATTTTTCCGGCCCCTCGAGGACCTTAAACTTGCCGCCGCGGGCCAGAATCTTGCCGCCGAACTTTTGCAGTATGCCTGACTTTTGCAGTATGCTTGGCACCAAGGCCGTGTACTTCTTGTATTGGTCCGGATTGTTGACCTTCGAGCGCGCGCCCAGTAAGCGACCATCTCATCCTCCATGCCAACCGTGGGCGCCCTTGCTGGACTAGGGCTGCCGCGCATTCTTGCGGGCGAGGTTTGCAATTGTCCCGCGCGAACGGTTCGGCACGTGCCGAACTGTTGCCGATTGATGCGCTTCCGGCGATAGAATTATGGGTGGTCTCGGCGGCAAATCTGGTGGAAGTGGCCGCGCTCGTGGTGATACTGCGCGAGTGACGATGCTTATCCGACCCACGACGGCTGACAGCTTAGGCTGAGCGAAGCGTCATCTCGCGCAAATGCTGCAGCTCACCGTTTCCACGTTTCGACGACCGCCCTTGCTGACCACGCGCTCGCGATAGCGGATCAGATAGGCCAGGAGATCGAACACCTGGGGCTGGACCGAAATCGCCTCGGTGCCCGACCGGAGTTCCCGCCGGTCGGTGTCGAGGACGTAGTTGTCGAACGAATACAGCAACTTGCTGCCTCCCCTTTCGCGCTGTCTGCAGCGCTGTACCGCCGGTGCGGGTCCGAAATAAAGCAAATGATAAGGGCAAATTAAGCTCTCGTGAAAGCGCGTCCGCCCGGTTTCCCTCATCCTCCGCTCGAACTTGATCACCGCTCGAACAGGAGGATCGCATGTCCAAGCTCGCTGTCATCGTCGGCACCGCCGCGGTCATCGCCGCCATCGGCTTCGCTGCTGCCAAAACCGAGAGCAGGCCAGCCGCCGCATCCACCGGAACGCAGATGCCGTCGCTGCTTCAGATGATGGCGGACGCGAGGGACTTGCCGGTCACACCGTTCGTCACGCCGTAGCCGGTGCCCACCTCGTCGAAGTCACGGCGGCGCGCGAGCCGCAGTGCGAAACAGAAGCAACAGCTTGAAGACAATCGATGGAGAGAAAGATGGCTACCGCTTATATCAACACGATCCAGCTGCGTTCGGCCCGCCTCGATCTGAACGCCGGCGCCGCGCTGCTCGTCGGTCTGCTCGGGTTGAGCATCACCTTCGCGCTCGCGCAGTTCGGGTTGGCTCTAAATCTCTTTGAGCAAGCTTCGATGTGGTGACGCGAAGTCGTCACTGTGCCAGACGCGACCGAGGCTGCCGAGTTCTACAAGAAGGTGTTTGGCGGCGAGGAGATCGCGCGGTGCATCGTAGACCGATCATCGGTTGTGCCGGTGAAGGCTGTGACGATGCGGATAGGTGAAGCCATCATCCACGTTTCAACGGCAAATCCGCGCACTCCGCAAACGATGGATCAAGTGGGAGGCTCCGAAGATGTTGGGAGCTTTCAGCACACTTCTGGCGCCCCTGTGTCGATGATGTGGATATCGTGGCGCACGCGCTGTGGAAGCGGCGCACGACAACGAGGGCCCATTGAGGATGCAGTGCACGGTGACCGTGTCGCCATGATCGAGGATCCATTCGTCATCTTGGGCGCTCGTCACCGCCAAAGAGGAAATCGCGGTCTCCGAGTACAATCAGCGCATGGCAGCATGCGCAGGGCCCGACGTGCCTTCGTAGAGACTGGGTGCTAAGCCCTTTGATAACCGCTTGGGCACTGCTGTCGTCGCCGTAACTCACCAGCGTCCCGGCGCCCGCAAGCCTGGTCCAGATGGAGCCGGCTGCGACATCCGGGCCATGTCCGCTGGGTCCAGACTTCGGGAGACCGGCCCAAGAGTGGACGTTCGCGACGACCCGCAGGCACGCTAGCGAGTCTGAGAGTACAGAGGTGCGGCAGCCATACCGGTAAGCGCTCTCTCTTCAAGGAGTTTTGCTCCTTGGTGTGCACTAATATCGACTGCGCGGCGGAATTGTTCTTGATATCCAGCGCGCGACTCGCCGGCCAGCAAGATCTCGCCGTGTATGCGATGAATTTCCGCCTGCCACCATTGCTCTTGGGTTTGTCCGACCGCCTGAAGCGCCAACGCAATCTGCTTTAGCGCTTCATCGAATTGCCCAAGCGCAGCGAGAGCTTGCGCTTCGAAACTCAAAGTCATTGGCAGAAAAATGTTATTTTCAAGTTTTTCAGCGTCGCTACGACCCCGGCGAAGCTCGGCGATCCCTGCCTCGGCCGCACCACGTCCAACCAACGAGCAACCAAGAAAATGGCGACCGAACACAGCCCAAAGCGCCATCGAGCGCCTTTCCGCTTCGACCACCATGGCCGTTGCCGTTTCGTATGCCTCCGCCCAGTCGTGGCGGACAACGCTCATGAAGGAGGACCAAAGCGAATTGTACAGCATAGTGTTGGCGTTGTTCAGGGACTGAGCCAATTTGGCTGCATTCACGGCGGTAGTTTTTGCTTCTGTGTCTTCTCCAAGAAAGGTGAGCGCAATAGCAAGATGGCAAAGCGCGCCCACGCCCTGATCGTGACCGAAAAGATGAGCAGTCTGCCGGTCTTTTTCGGGTTCGTACAAGCCGGCGGCACGTGCACCATGCTCGCGTGCCTCCTTAAACCGCCCGACCGTGTTCAGCGCGACCGCCATCACACGATGCGCAACGAGAGTCGGTACGCGCTCGCCAAAGCGCCCAGCGCGCATGAGCATGTCCTCCGCGACATTACTCATTGCGGGTAGCTGCGCCTTGTTCCAGTAGACCATCGCCAGCCCGTGCAGCACGGCGAAGGTACGAGCATCGTCTGCTTCGGTGAGCAACTCGCGAGCGCGCGCGTATGCACGCTCGGTTTCGACTGCGGAGTAACCCCGTGCAGCAATCTGCGCAGACCCGAGACTGATCTGCATGGCGAGTTCGATATCGCGGCAGGCCTTGGAAGCGGGGAGTGACCGCACGATTTCCAGGCCTCGCGTCAGGTGAGCGATGGCTTCGATGTTGGCTGATCGAGCTACCGCCTGCTGCCCCGCCCGAAGCCATTCCGGCGCCGCCTCTAGAAGCAATCCCGCGTTGGCGAAGTGGTGCGCGACCAGTTCGGGCTGGGTTTGCGCGATTGTAGGAAAGCTGCGCACAAGCGCCTTGGCAATACTGCCATGCAACTGTTGCCTGTGGGTCTTGAGCAGCGTCTCGTAGGCCGATTCCTGCACGAGCGCATGCTTGAACGTGAAGGTTGCCTCGGGCGCGGTGCCTCGGCGTGATACGAGCCCCGATTCGGTGAGCTGGTCGAGTGCTGCCTTCAGCTCGCTCTCGCCGCGCTGAGCGACGCCGGCCAGCAGATCGTAGGAAAATTCCCGGCCGATCGCCGCGCCGATCTGCGCGACCTCCTTGGCAGGAGAGCCGAGGCGATCGAGACGGGCCATCAGAGACGCATTCAGGGTAGCCGGAACGGCGAGCGTGCGCGGCGACGCATTCGAACTGCTCTCCTCCCCGCGCTCCTCCTCGCCCGCTTCGAGAATCGCCCTGGTCAGCTCCTCGACAAACAGCGGCACGCCATCGGTGCGCTCCACGATGTGGTCGACGAGTACCTTGGGCAGCAGTCTGTTGCCGGCCACCTCCTCGATCAACGTCACGCCTTCGCGTCGACCCAGTCGGTTCAGAGTAACCAACGTGACATGGGGGTGACCAACCCACGGCGGATGAAATTCCGGCCGGAAAGTTATGAGAAGCAGCAACGGCAGATGCGCAGCCATGTCGACGACGCGATCGAGCAGTTCATGCGAACTTGGATCGATCCAGTGCACGTCCTCAAACAGCATGAGAGCTGGCCGCTGCTTTGCGAGACTCTTGATCTGTGCAAGCAAAGCCTCGAACGTCTTCTCACGCTTTAGCTGCGGGGAAAGATCGAGCAGCCGGGCGGGCTGAGGAAGCGAGAGCAGATCGGCGAGCAATGCGGCATGTTCATCGGTCGCGGATGTGCGCTCCAGCATACGTAATAACTTGGCGGAATTTTCTGCTGGTCCGTCGTCAGCCTCTAGGCCAGCCGCATGCTCAATCTGAGTAGCGACCGGTCGCAGCGGACTGTCGCGCAGATTGGGCGAGCAGAAGTAGCGCAACCGCTCGTGCGCGTCTGCCTGGAGGCTGGTCTGCAGTTCGGTCACGAGTCGCGATTTGCCGATGCCTGGCTCCCCCGAGATCAGCACCACGCGGCCTTCGCCCGATTTCGACTGGGCCCAGCGGCGATGCAGCAGCTCGAGTTCCTCGTCGCGTCCGATCATGGGCGCAAGCGTGATCTGCCGTAACGCCTCGAACCGGCTCTCAACCGCGCTTGCGCCCAGCACCTGCCATGCCGACAACGTTTCGCCGGTTCCCGCCGCATTCAACGCTTCGATCGCGCGACAGTTGAACAAGCTACCTATCAGCCGCCGCGTGGCGGAGTCGATCAGGACCGTGTCCGCCTGCGCGGCATTCTGCAGCTGCGAGGCTGTGTCCGGCGCCTCGCCGACTGGAGCGTCGCTTCGCAGCCCGCCTCCGCCTGGATCCCCGACGATGACCTGCCCCGTCGATACCCCGACTCTCGCTTGCAGGCGCGTCCCGCTCCGTCCTCCAAGGCGCCGCACCGCGACCAATAGCTCCAACGCGGCACGCACGCCCCGCTCGGCATCGTCTTCGTGCGCCGCAGGGTAGCCGAAGTAAACCAGCATCGTCTTGCCGACCGGTTGGCCCGGTGACCCCTCGAAGCTGCTGATCCTATCCCGGACGCAGCGTTGGTAGCTCTCGATCACCTCGCGCAAGTCTTCGGGATCGAAGCGACGGCCACCCGCTGGCGCGACGAGCAGCAACTCGCAAGAGAGGACGGTTAGCTGCCGGCGTTCCGCAATCCTGGCGATCGACGGCCGTTCCAGCGCTGGCGCTGGATTCGCTGGCACTGCGATACGCTCAATAGCCGCCGCCACGGCGCTCGGCTGCTCGACGGGCTTGACGCTTTCGCACACCGCACCGACGAAACGGATGCCCTTGCGTTGAATCGTGCGGATGAGCCGCTGTGTTTCACCCGAATCGCCGACCGCCGTGCGCGCCGCGTTGATGCGGGTCGTGAGCGCCGATTCTGATACGATCCGCCCGCCCCAGACGGCGGCGATCAGATCGTCCTTTGTGACGACGCGTTCGCGATTGGCAATGAGGTACTCAAGTAGGTCGAAAGCCCCAGGCTGGAGAGGGATCAGGGTCGAGCCGCGCCGCAATTCGCGCTGGTCCGTGTCGAGGGCGTAATCCTCAAATAAATACAGCAACTTGCTGTCCCTTTGGCCGCAAGCCGACAGCGCATTGAAACAGCGCCGGTGCAAAAAGCAAGCAAACGATAAGGGAAAAACAATGCCGCGTAAAAGCGCCCCCGCTCGGGTTGGGACATCCTTCGCTCCAGTTCGGTCAAGCAATCTGCGCTCGGTCCGCTAACCCGCGGGCTGGGCAATGCTGCCGACACCGGGTGATTTCATTCAGGAGAACCCAAATGGCGGAACCCTCGCGCGACCTCGTCGTCCTGGTCACCCATGGCGCGGACCACGAGCTGTCTTCGGTCGCCTTCACCATCGCGAATGGCGGCATGACGTCCGGCCTGAAAGTGTCGATCTTCCTGACCAGCGTCGCGGTCGATCTGGTGAGAAAGCGGGCGATCGACAGTACGGTCGTGCCGCCGCTGGAGCCCTTGGCGGCGCTGGTGAAGGATTTCATCGGCCGTGGAGGACGGCTGTGGGCATGCACACCCTGCGTGAAGGGACGCGGCTACGAGCAGGACGACTTGATCGAAGGCGTCGAGATCGCCGGATCCAGCAAGATCCACGAATTGATCAAAGGCGGCGCGGCGACGCTCAGCTTCTAGAAAACGAGCGCATCGCAATACGCGAGTGCGATCAGGCAAATTCCACGGGAGACAGAGATGACAACAAGCACGGCGTTCGACCCCAAAGAGCTGGAAGCCAAGGTGAAGGCGATGTACCGGAGCGTTGCCGAAAATCCGAAGGGCGAGTTCCATTTCGAGATGGGGCGCGCGATGGCCGAGCGTCTCGGCTATGCGCCGGGAGATCTTGACCGTGTCCCCGCAGAGTCGATCGAGTCCTTTGCCGGCGTCGGCTATTACTTCCATCTCGCCGACGTGAAGACGGGCGAAACGGTCGTCGACCTCGGCAGCGGCTCGGGGATGGACACCTTCGTGGCGGCCCTCAAGGTCGGTCCGCGCGGCAAAGTGATTGGCGTCGATATGACCGACGAGCAGCGCTCCAAGGCGGAGCGCCTGCGCGACCGCGACGGCTTCCTGAACATCACCTACGTCAAAGGCTACATCGAGGAAGCGCCGCTTCCGGACGGCGTCGCCGACGTGGTGATCAGCAATGGCGTCATCAATCTTGCCACCGACAAAACCAAAGTCTTCCGTGAAGCCGCGCGACTCCTGAAATCAGGTGGGCGCTTCGCAATTTCCGACATCGTCACCGAGGTGCAGCTGCCGGAAACGATCGTGTGCAATTCGACGCTGTGGGCCGCCTGCATCGGTGGCGCCGCACAGCAGGACAACTATCGGCAGATGATCGCCCGCGCAGGCCTCCGACCAGTGACCGATCAAGACAATCCGCAGTACCAGTTCATCTCCGACAACGCGAAGGGCGCAAGCAAGAAGTTCGGCGTGAAGAGCGTCTCGTTGCTTGCGGTCAAGGCTTAAAAGGCGGCGCGGCTGGGGACACGGCGCCGGCCCGGCGGATCGCCGACGATCATCGGGTGCGGGATACCTGCTCGATGGTACGTGTCAGCGAAATTCACGCCGACGGCCGTGCTGCGGAGACGTACCTGGCCACGCTCGGGAACTTCGACCTTGATCTTCTCCCACACGAAATTGTCAGGTGCGCCTTTCTTGTAGATTACCGCCGCCATCGCCATGATGCGTTCCTCTTGCATGCAACCGCAATCTGGGAGGGCAGGCTTGTCCGAAACCTTCCAGATCGAGATCAACAACGAGGGTGTCCTCAACCGGTCGACTACGCGACCCACGACGGCTGTCAGCCTAGGCTGAGCGAAGCGCCATTTCGGGGAAATGCTCGAAAAAAGCTAGGACGGGATCAGATATCGACTCCGGCTTGCGACGGAGTCCACCTGGTCTAGATGTCTGCAAGTGGCACATTGCGTCATTCCGCTGTGGCGCGGCAAGACCGTCCCCAAACCCGTTCGGGAATTCATCAGGGTCTCGCGTCCGGCAAGTGGCGCCGCTGTCCGGGCGCCACTTCCAGACTGCTCTACTTCTTGCCTGAAAGCGCGATCACCTGATCGGCCGCGCCGGGAAAGTAGGA
>DASTZX010000310.1:0-4790 GCA_035764045.1 Xanthobacteraceae bacterium
CGTCCCGGCGTCATCCTGCGTTCCGCGCCCGCCTCAAGGAGCGCGACCTGGTGGCGCAGATCAAGGCGCGCGACGAGGACATCGGCCGCTGGTACGCGCTGCGCGACGGCAGGCTCACTTCGGGCGCCGGCCTGCATGAGAAGCCCGACATCACGCTCTCCTTCAAGACCGCCGCGGACGGCGCCGCGCTCCTGACGCCGCCCATCAATTGGCTCGACCAGATCAACGCGATCAAGGATTTCATTCTCGCGGTCGACGGCCCCGAGGACCTTACCAATTGGTGGGCGCAGACCACGATGATGAGCCAGAGCGTGGGCTGGCGGTTCGGGACGTCCATGCCCGACGGCAGCATGCGCTACTGCAACATGACCAACGGCGGACCGGTGTTCGTCTACGTCAAGGACGGCAGGATCGTGCGCATGACGCCGATCGATTTCGACGCCACGGACGCCAAGCCGTGGACCATCCGCGCCCGCGGCATCGATCTCACTCCGCCGCGCAAGACCACGCTGGCGCCGCACGGCCAGAACGCCAAGTCGATCGTCTACTCGCCCGACCGCCTGCTCCATCCGATGAAGCGCGTCGACTTCGATCCGAACGGCGAGCGCAATCCGCAGAACCGCGGCAAGTCAGGCTACGTGCGCATCTCGTGGGAGGAGGCGATCGACCTGGTCGCCAACGAGATCAAGCGCTGCAAGCGCGAGCATGGCCCGGGCGCGATCGCGACCTCGCACGGCTCGCACCATACCTGGGGCAACATCGGCTACTACCTCTCGGCGCTGTTCCGCTTCTCCAACGCGGTCGGCATGACGCGCGTGCACCACAATCCGGACAGCTGGGAAGGCTGGTACTGGGGCGCCGTGCATCACTGGGGCTACACGCTGCGCGTCGGCCAGTCGGAGACCTACGGCACGGTCGAGGACTGCCTGCAGAACTGCGACATGATCGTGTTCTGGGCGGCGGACCCCGAGTCCACCAGCGGCTCCTACGGCGCGCAGGAAGGCACGGTTCGCCGGCAGTGGCTCAAGAACCCCAGGCTCGGCATCAAGGTCGTCCACGTCGATCCGTACTACAACGCCTCGGCCCAGTTCCTCCCCGGCAAGTGGTTCGCGCCCAGGCCCACGACCTCGGTCGCGATGGCGATGGCGATCGCCTACGTGTGGATCAAGGAAGATATCTACGACAAGGAATACGTGAAGACCCACACGGTCGGCTTCGACAAATGGAAGGCGTATCTCACCGGCGACGAGGACGGGATCGCAAAGACCCCCGAGTGGCAGGAGAAGGAGACCGGCGTTCCGGCCAAGGACGTGCGCGCGCTCGCGCGCGAGTGGGGCAGGAAGCGCGTCTATCTCGCGCCCGGCGGCTGGGGCAACGGCCATGGCGGCGCCTGCCGCAATCAGACCGGCATCCAGTGGGCGCGCGTGATGGTGTGCCTCACCGCGATGCAGGGGCTCGGCAAGCCGGGCATCAACATGGGCAATCTGCAATGGGGCTGCCCGCTCGACTTCAACTTCTATTTCCCCGGCTACGCGGACGGCGGCATGTCGGGCGACCTCGAGAACACCTCGATGCCGGTCGAGCTCTATCAGCGCATGCCGCAGCTGCCGAGCATGAACTCGAGCTTCCAGCGCATCCCGCGCATCTGGATGCCGGAGGCGATCGCCGACGGCAAGGCGGAAGGCTATCCGTGGATCGGCAAGTCGATCGAGCACCAGTTCGCCAAGTTCTCCTATCCGGCGCCCGGACATTCGCCGGTGAAGATGCTCTACAAGTACGGCGGCTCGATCCTCTCGACCATGAACAACACCAGCCGCCATGTGCGGATGTACCAGTCGTCGAACCTCGAATTCGTCGTCAATCAGTCGATCTGGTTCGAAGGCGAGGCGAAATTCGCCGACGTGATCCTGCCCGCCTGCACCAATTTCGAGCGGGTGGACATCTCCGAATGGGCGGGGCTCGGCGGCTACGGCCACCACGGGCAGCAGCAGCTCAATCACCGCGTCATCCTGTTCCAGGCGCCGGCGATCGCGCCGCTCGGCGAGTCGAAATCCGACTACTGGATCTTCAACGAGATCGCGAAGCGCCTCGGGCTCGCCAACTACTTCTCCGAGGGCATGAACGAGATCGACTGGGTCAAGCGCCTGTTCGAGGCCTCCGATCTGCCCAAGCGCATCTCGTGGAAACAATTCATCCGGCGCGGCTACTACGTGGTGCCGGCCGCGAAGGAGAAGCTGCGCGCGCCGGTCTCGTTCCGCTGGTTCTGGGAGAACCGCAAGAAGGACGTGCCGGAGGCGCAGCCGCTGCCCTCCGACTACAACGGCGAGTATCTGCGCGGGCTCCAGACCCAGTCCGGCAAGCTCGAGTTCGAATGCAACAGCCTCAAGCGTTTCAACGATCCCGAGCGGCCGCCGATCGTCAAGTACGAGCCCTCGTGGGAAGGCCCGCATTCGGGCGAGCTGTTCGAGCGTTACCCGCTGCAGATGCTCACGCCGCATTCCAAGTACAGCTTCCACACCCAGGGCGACGGCAAGAGCTCGTTCCTGCTCAACATCGAGGACCATCGCGTCAAGGTCGACGGCTACTACTACTGGATCATCCGCATGAACGCCGAGGATGCGGCCGAGCGGGGGATCAAGAAGCACGAGCTGGTGAAGGTCTACAACGACCGCGGCGCGGTGATCTGCGCGGCGCTGCCGACCCAGCGGCTGCCGCGCGGCGTCTGCCACGGCTACGAGTCCTCCGCGGTCTACGATCCGATGGGTGAGCCGGGAAAATCCGTCGATCGCGGCGGCTGCCTCAACCTGCTCACGCCCGAGCGCACGCAGACGAAATCCACCCACTCGCTCGCCGGCTCCCAGGCGCTGGTGCAGATCGAGCCGTGGGACCGCCGCATCGAGCACATGTCGGCGGCCTTCGCCGGCATGGAGAAGGACCGCGAGATCAAGGAGACCCTGAAGGCCGCGAGCCTGGTGCCGGCGAAATAGCAATTCGTAGGGTGGGCAAAGGCGCGGAACGCGCCGTGCCCACCAATGCGCCGCGTGGGCACGGCGCTGCGCGCCTTTGCCCACCCTACGAAGAACAAGAGTATGACAATGTCGAAATGGAACCTGATCATCGACGTGGCCGAGTGCACCAACTGCAATCTGTGCACGCTCGCCACCATGGACGAATACGTCGGCAATGACTGGCCGGGCTACGCCGCGCCGATGCCGCGGCACGGGCACAAGTGGATCAACATCCTGCAGAAGGAGCGCGGCCAGGCGCCGATGATCGACATCGCCTATGTGCCGACCATGTGCAACCACTGCGACGACGCCCCCTGCATCAAGGCGGCGCGCGACGGCGCGATCACCAAGCGCACCGACGGCATCGTGGTGATCGACCCGGTCAAGGCGAAGGGCCAGAAGCAGTTGGTCCAGGCCTGTCCCTATGGCCATATCTGGTGGAACGACGAGCTCGGTCTTCCACAGGCGTGGCCGTTCGATGCCCACCTGATCGACCGCGGCTGGCAGCAGACCCGCGGCCAGCAGTCATGTCCGACCGGCGCCATGCGCGCCATCAAGGTCGATGACGCCGAGATGGAGCGTATCGCGCGCGAGGAGGGACTCGAGACGATGCGGCCCGAGCTCGGCACGCGTCCGCGCGTCTACTACCGCAACCTGTGGCGCTATTCGACCTGCTTCATCGGCGGCTCGCTCTCCACCGAGCGCGACGGCCTGGTCGACTGCGTCGAAGGCGCGACGATCCGGCTCCTCAAGGACGGCAACGCTGTTGCCGAGACGACGAGCGACAATTACGGGGACTTCAGGTTCGACCGGCTGGCCGAGAATTCCGGCGCCTATGCGGTCGAGATCGCGGCGTCCGGGCGGCCCGCCAAGACGGTTGCGGCGACGCTCGGGCAGAGCATCAATCTCGGCGAGATCAGGTTGTAGAACGATAATGCGTCATGCCCGGGCTTGTCCCGGGCATCCACGTCTTCCATTCTTTACCGCCAGGACGTGGATGGCCGGGCATAGGCGAGCGAAGCGACGCCGTTCTTCGAACGGCTATGCCCGGCCATGACGGCAAAACAGGGAGGAGCGAATGCGCGCGCGAACCGTCGGCGCCGCCGCGTTGGTGTTGTCCGCCATTGCGAGTCATGCGGCGCTCGCCCAGGTCTCCGACAATGCCGTGAAGATCGGCGTGCTGACCGACATGTCGGGGCCGGCGTCGGACGCGACCGGGCCGGGCTCGCTCGCCGCCGCCCAGATGGCGGTCGAGGATTTCGGCGGCAAGGTGCTGGGCGCGCCCATCTCGGTGATCTCGGCCGACTCGCAGCTCAAGCCCGACATCGGCGCCGGCATCGCGCGGCGATGGTACGACACCGAAGGGGTCGACCTGATCGTCGACGTGCCGGTCTCGGCGGTGGGGCTCGCGGTCCAGCGTGTCGCCAACGAGAAGCACAAGCTCTTCATCGCCCATTCGACCGGCACTGCCGATTTCCACGGCAAGTTCTGCTCGCCTTACGCGATCCAGTGGGTATTCGACACCCATGCGCTGGCGGTCGGGACCGCGCAGGAGGTCGTCAAGCACGGCGGCAACAGCTGGTTCTTTCTCACCGCCGACTATGCATTCGGGCATTCGCTCGAGCGCGACGCCTCGCAGGTGATCACCGCCAATGGCGGCAAGGTCGTGGGCGCGGTCCGGCATCCGTTCGCGACCCCGGATCTCTCCTCGTTCGTCCTCCAGGCGCAGGCCTCGAAGGCGAAGATCATCGGCATCGCCAGCGGGCCGCCCGACAACGTCAA
>DASTZX010000311.1:0-2246 GCA_035764045.1 Xanthobacteraceae bacterium
GCGCCAGCCGTAGGGACGCCGGCCGGTGCGCTGCTGGATCATGGCGATCGCCTTGCGCATGACCTCGTGCTCCTGGTCGCGCGGCAGGTAGCGGGCGATCTCGTGATTGTAGCCGTGGCCCTCGACCACATGGCCGTGCTCCACGATCGCCTGGACCGCTTCCGGAAATCGTTCCGCGATCGCGCCGCAGGTCAGGAACGTCGCCTTGATGTTCTCTTCCTTGAGGATGCGCAGCAGGCGATAGATCGCGTGATGCGGCCCGTATTCGCCCTGGCTCCACATTTCGTAATTGAGGATGCCGGTCTTGTCGGGCTTGACGTCCTCGCCGCCCTGGAAATCGAAGGTCAGGAAGACGGCAGCCCGCTCGCCGCGCGGCCAGCGGATGAGATGATCGTAGTGATATTCCTTGACCATGCTCGGCTCCGGGGTCTCGGCAGGGATGGCGGATTCGCCTCCCGCGGGTCTGCGCGGCGCCCAGTTTAGAATCAGACGCGCCGGGTTGGTAGGTCCGATTTCGGACCAACGGTGGTTCTCGGATCGGGCTCGGCGCGGGCGATTTCCTCGAAGCGCTGCCCGCTCTGTGAGGTGTCGAATCGATCCTCGCAGCTCGGATTGAGGGACGCGACATCCGGGCTAGCGTATCAGCGATTGACCCTCTCGGCGGAGGCTCGATACCATGACGGGACGTCAGGAAACGACGATCAACGAGGGCGGCCTGACGGGTGCCGAGTGGCGCCGCCGGCCAGTTTGAGGTCGGCAGATCGCAAGCCGCCGCGCAGGGGAGGAAATCAGGATGGATCGACGAAGCTTCGTCCTCGGAACGGCCGCCGCGGCCACGGGTCTTGCCGCCGCACCCACATTCGCCCAGCAGCCGTATCCGACGCATCCGATCACCTTCATCAACCCGTTTCCCCCGGGCGGCGCCGCCGACGTGGTGGGACGCCCGTTCGCCGCCGTGCTCGAGCCGATCATCAAGCAGCCGTGCGTGATCGAGACCAAGGCGGGCGCCGCCGGCCAGGTCGGCGCCCAGTTCGCCGCGACCGCGAAGCCGGATGGCTACACACTGCTGATCCACATCGTGTCGATCTCCGGCTTTGCCGAGGTCGACAAGCTGTTCGGCCGCACGCCGAAATTCACCCGCGCCGACTTCATTCCGATCGCGCGCTTCACCGCCGGGCCGGTCGTGCTGCTCACCAACGAGCAGCAGCCCTACAAGACGCTCAAGGAGCTGGTGGACGACGCCAAGGCCAACCCGGACAAGCTGGTGTTCAGCTCGTCGGGCCTCTATGGCGCTCTGCACCTGCCGACGGCTCTGTTCATGAAGGCGGCCGGGATCAAGCTCCGCCACCTGCCGACCAACGGCGGCGGCCCCGCGATCACCGCGCTGCTCGGCAACAACTCGCAGATCCTGGTGTCCTCGATCGCGGCGGCGAGCGGCCAGATCAAGGCCGGCAAGCTGCGCGCGCTCGGCGTCTTCGCCCCGACGCGCTCGCCGGCGCTGCCCGACGTTCCGACCATGAAGGAGCAGGGCTACGATCTCGAGTTCTACCTGTGGGTCGGCCTGTTCGCTCCCAAGGGCACGCCGGAGCCGATCATCGCCACGCTGCGTCCGCTGGTCAAACAGGTGGCCGCAACCGAGCAGTTCAAGACGGCCATGAAGAACATCAGCGAGGACGTCGCCTATCTCGACCAGCCGGAATTCGCCAGGTTCTGGGACGAGGACGCGAAGCGCGTCGAGGAAGCGGTCCATCTCATCGGTCGCGTGCAGGGATGATGTGCGGTCTTGCAGGGCGCTCGCGCTCCCTCTCCCCGCCTGCGGGGAGAGGGTCGCCCGCCGCCGCTAAAGCTATGGCAGGGCTTGCTCACTCGCCCGCCGTAGCCTTAAGGGCGAAGGCGGGTCGGGGTGAGGGGGCGCGACCGCAAACTCCGAGCCCGCGGAGAATCCCCCTCATCCCGACCTTCTCCCACGCAGGTCGGGCCTGCCCGACCTGCGCATTATGGATGCCGAAGTCGGGCAAGCCCGACTTCGGTTAGGGGGAGAAGGAGCCCAGGCGCTGCAGCAAGCTACTCTCTAAAGGAAAGGCTCGGCCCCGCATGACCCTCCGCGCCGATCACGCTGCAGGCGCCGCCTTCGTCATCTTCGGATTGCTCGTGATCGCGCTCAGCGGCGATCTGCCGATGGGCGAGCTGTCGATGCCGGGCGCCGGCTTCATGCCGAAGATCCTCGCCGGTCTCACCATTGCGTT
>DASTZX010000312.1:0-2625 GCA_035764045.1 Xanthobacteraceae bacterium
CTCGCCACCGCCCGCAGCACCTAGCGGCAAAGCGGTCATTGCGAGGCGCCCGCAAGGGCGCCGCGGCAATCTCCATCGGCATGGGCGCGTATGCCCGAGGGAGATTGCGTCGCTGCCACGAACATGGCGCATGGGAAAGAATCGAACCAAGGCCTGTCATTGCGAGGCGCGCAAAAGCGCGCCGCGGCAATCTCCCTCAAGACTGCGTGCGACGCCCGAGGGAGATTGCTTCGTCGGTGCGCCAGGAAAGCTGGCGCGATCCAGCCGGTGGAAGTCCGGCCCGGGCAAGCCGTAGCGGGCGCCCGGTAGTGAGTGTTGCGGGGTCGTCGGCGACGGCGGCTGCGAAGCGTACACAACGATGCTGCGAGGGTGTGTATTGAGCCCCGAAAGGCAAAACATCGCGGAGGCCGAGACGGTCGACGACGTCGAAGGCAACATGTGCGGCACCGTCATGCGAGGGGCCGACGCTCCGCCGGGGTCGGAGACCACATCACGCAGCAAGGGATCGCGTCGGAACCTGGGATGTCTCGCGTCTGGCCGGCGGAACGAGAGAGCCACGCCGGCCTGCGCCGGGAAGGCGAGGAGCCGTAGCCGGCGATGAACGGGCGCGAGAAGTCAGACCCCGCCATAGTAGCTGCGAAGCGGCCGAACGAGGACGGGCGACCGTCGGCGGAGGCGGTGGAGCCAAGGGCGGGGGCCGAGGGGAATGCGGGCCGGCGAAGCACGCTCCGGGCACAGGACCGGGACGGCGTGGCCCAGAGCCTGGACCGCATACGGCAGGCAGCAAGGGCAAGGAAGGAAGAACGGTTCACTGCGCTCCTACACCATGTCAGCGTGGCTCATCTCCGGTCGGCGTTTTACGCGGTAAGGCGGGACGCCGCGCCGGGGGTGGACGGGGTGACATGGCAAGACTACGAGGCCGGTCTCGACGCTCGTCTCGCCGATCTGCACGATCGGGTCCACCGGGGCGGGCCGTATCATCCGCTTCCATCGCGGCGCCGGTACATACCGAAGCCGGATGGACGGCAGAGGCCGCTCGCGGTCGCCGCTCTTGAAGACAAGGTCGTCCAGAGGGCGGTGCAGGAGGTGCTGAGCGCGATCTACGAGGCAGACTTCCTCGGGTTCTCGTATGGGTTCCGACCTGGACGCGGCCAGCACGATGCGCTGGATGCGCTCACTGTCGGGATCACCAGCAGGAAGGTGAACTGGATCGTGGACGCCGACATCCGGTCGTTCTTCGACACGGTGAGCCATGACTGGCTCATCCGGTTCCTGGAGCACCGGATCGGCGATCGGCGCATCATCCGCCTGATCCAGAAATGGCTGAAGGCGGGCGTTGTCGAGGACGGCGTGGTGACGGCGAGCGACGCGGGGACGCCGCAAGGCGCGGTGATCTCGCCGCTGCTCGCCAATGTCTACCTGCACTACGTCCTCGACTTGTGGGCCGAGCAGTGGCGTCGGCGCGAGGCGACAGGCGACATGATCATCGTGCGCTATGCCGATGACGTGGTCGTCGGCTTCGAGCACGAAGCCGAGGCTCGACGCTTCCTGGACGCGATGCGTCGGCGGCTTGCAGGGTTCAGCCTGGCGCTGCACCCGGACAAGACCCGGATCATCGAGTTCGGCCGCCATGCGGCGGCGAACCGGGCGAAGCGGGGCCTTGGCAAGCCGGCCACCTTCAACTTCCTGGGCTTCACGCTCATCTGCGGCAGGACACGGCGGGGCAAGTTCCTCATCACGCGGAAGACCCGCCGCGACCGCCTGCGCGCGAAGCTCAAGGAAGTGAAGGACACGCTGCGGCGGCGGATGGATCAGCCCATCCCCGAGCTCGGGACGTGGCTGGGACAGGTCGTCAGAGGCTTCTTCAACTACCACGCCGTGCCGACCAATGGCGCTGCGCTGGTGCGGTTCCGGCAGCAGGTCATCCGTCTCTGGCAACGCGCCCTTCACCGGCGCGGTGACCGGGACGCGACGACCTGGCCGCGGATCGCGAAGCTCGCCTCCGATTATCTCCCAACGCCGCGCATCCTCCATCCCTGGCCCTCGCACCGCTTCGCCGTCAGACACCCGAGGTGGGAGCCGTATGCGGGAAAGCCGCTCGTACGGATCTGTGCGGGGGGCGCGCAGTGATGCGCGTCCCTACCGCGATCGCTGTCGCGCTCCTCGCAATGACCGCCGGGTTTGGCAGCGGCTAGGACTTCAGCGGCTCCGGCAAGCGATCATACTCGCGCTCGAGCTTGCTGCGCTGCTCGATCAGCGCGTTGCGCTCATCCTCCACCGGCCGGCGCGACAGCTCCCGCAGGGCGCCGAGCAGGCGCCGCCCGTGATCGGGCGTCGTCTCGAGCTCCTTGAGCCGGACCGTCAATTGATGAAGCCGGTCCTCGATCTGCAGGATGCGCCGTTGGATCATGTCTGCTCGTTCACTCATCTTTCCGCCCCCATCTCTTGCGCCGTGAACACGGCAGAGGCAGCGGCGAGCCAACAGGCGACCAGAAGTTCAGGGGATCGCGGGCAACACCGCCGCGACGATGGTCCGGGAGACGCGCCGCTGGTCGCCGTGGCGGGCTGCCGGGCTGCCCTCCCAACACGCCGCGCGCGCGGGCGGTTCCTCCCGTGCTATGCTGC
>DASTZX010000313.1:0-22817 GCA_035764045.1 Xanthobacteraceae bacterium
GTCGAGGAGGGGCCGTTTGGGACAGCGCCGGGGCAGCGTTTTGGAACCCCGGATGGCCGCGCCCATTTCGTGGTCTTCACCATGACGGCGGCAAAGAGCGGCTCACCCGCCGCGTTCGTCGCCCGCAATCTGCAGGTCCCCCGCGCGGCGCTGGATTATCGGCGTGTCTCCGCCAAGTTCTTCGCCCTGTCCGGCGTCCACGAAGGGGAGATCTATTACGTCCGCTGCAACACGGGCAGCGATCGCTCGGTCCTTCACTGCATCTATCTGATCTATCCGGCGGCGGAGAAGCGCGCCTGGGATCCGATCGTCACCCGCATCAGCCGGACGCTGCGGCCCTGACGTGGCCGTAGCTGAACCAGGCGAACCCGGATGTCGCAGGCCGTCTCGTACTCGACGCTCTGAATATCATCTCACCGTGATGTGGATCTTCTTCGAAATGACCGGTGGATTGAACGGGTAGTGCTTGGCGTCGCCCAGGACCAGCTGAAGCGTGTGTCTGCCCGGCGGCAGCTCGATCCGCGCTTCGGTCTGGCCCGCACCGAAATGAAGGTGCGCCTTGTCCTGAGGAATCGGTTCGTTCAGCGCCAGCGGTTCCTGCACGTCGATCAGCAGATGATGATGACCGCTGTTCGGAGCGTTGCTGCCCGCCTGGGTCACGCCCATGTTGCGCAGACCGAAGCGGGCCCAGAACGCCCCTTTGATCGTCGTGCCGTCCTGCGGCCAGACAAAGTAGAGGTACGCATCAGCGGGGGCGTGCGTGTCTTGAGAATGTCCCGCGCTCGGCATCAGGGCCAGCGCGACGGCCAGCGACGCCGCCTTCCTGAGCTCCATGAGGTCCTCCCCATTCAGAGCGAGAGTGCCACGCGCAATCCGTGCGTCGGATAGCGCACGTTGGTGTCATAGTGATCGCGGTTCGCCGGCCGCATGTAGCTGGTGTCGTTTCGCCACGAGCCGGAGCGGATCACGCGAGAGGAGCAGCCGCTATCGATCCAGGGCGAGTCGTCGAGAGGCGCACCCTGATAATTCTTGTGCCAGCAATCCTCGACCCACTGGTTGACGCCGCCCCCCATGTCATGGAGGCCGAACGGGTTCGGCTTGAAGCTGCCGACCCTCAACGGCTGCGCGGTGTCATAAGGTTCGCTGCATCCCCTGCAGTTGGCCATGCCGACCTGAAACTGGTCGCCCCACCAGAACTTGGTTGTCTTGCCGGCCCGCGCCGCGTACTCCCATTCGGCCTCGCTCGGAAGCCGGAATGGCTTTTGGGTCGTCCGCGCGAGCCATGCGACGAACTGCTGCGCATCATTCCAACTCACATTGGTGACCGGGGCATCATCGTTGCCCGTTGGGGAATAGCTGCATGCGCCCGCGGCAACGCACGCGTTCCACTCGCGAACGGTGATCGGGAATTTGCTCATCGCAAACGGCTTGATCGTGACGTGGTGGATCGGCTTCTCGGAGGGATCGTCGTTGCTGCCCATCGCGAAGGTGCCGCCCGGCAGCGAGATCATCTCGGGAACGACTTGCGCCGTCATGGGAGCGGGCTTCGCCGGCGGCGCGGCGACGGCGGCCGGTTCCGTTGGTCGCAACGCCCGAGCGGGTGGCGGCGAGGGCACGTTGAGGGTTTCGGTCGTCGGCTTTGCGGGAGCCGGCGCCGGCGGCGCCGCCGGGCCCGCGGGTTGCGCCGGTGATGGCGGAGCGCTTCGCGGCGCGGTCAGCGGCAGCAGGGCCGTCGGAATCGCCTGCTGCATCAGCAAGTATAGGCCCGCGCCGCCCACGATCGCGCCCACGCCAGCAAGCGCTCCGACGGGCCAACGCGTCCTCCGCGCCTGCAGGAGGGCCGCCGGGTCGGGCAGCACGCGATAGACGTTCAGCGGATCGGTGATGTTCTTGACCTGGCGATCGCCGAGCGATTGGTAACCGCAGACCAGCTTGTTCTTGATCTGCTCGTAGACCCCTCCCGAGATGTAGAGGTGGCCCGGCTCCGCGATCGATTCGAGACGCGCCGCGATATTGACGCCTTCACCATAGATGTCGCCGTCTTCGACGATCACGTCGCCGAGATGGACGCCGATGCGATAGCGAATCCAGTGCTCTCGCGGCAGCGACGCGTTGCGTCCCACCATGCTCTGCTGGATCACGATGGCGGAGCGGACGGCTTCGACGGGGCTGTGGAACATCGCCAGGAAGCCATCGCCCGTATACTTGATGAGCCTTCCGTGATGCTCGGCAATGGTCGGCTCGATGAGATCGCGCCGCTGCCGCTTGATGCGCGCGAGCGTCCCCTCTTCGTCCATTCCCATCAGGCGGCTGTAACCGGCGATGTCGGCTGCAAGGATCGCGGCGAGGCGACGCGTCGTCTCCTCGGACGGCGGGTCATCCCGGCCGCCACGTATCGGATGAAGTCGACCGCGTGCGGGGTCGTTGTCACTCATCGGTGACTGCCATCCATGAGCCGATCGTATGGGGAGATGTATCTGCCTGTCGAGAGTGACAAGGTTGAGGTGAATCAAAAGTAGGGGGTTACCGCAGTTGTCGAGTCTGGCGTGCCACCCTGCGGGCGCTCTAAAGTCGGCAAGAGGGCGCTGGGCGGTTTGCGGAGACGGTCGTTGTCGGGAGATCGCTCAGTGCCCGACCGTTCGAGCACCCGAGCCGCCCCATGGGAGCGAATTCCTGCCGCCGATTGTCATCCGCGATCGGCGCCCTGCAGCGCCCGGTCGAGATCGGCGTAGAGATCCTCCACATCCTCGAGCCCGACCGAGAGCCGCAAGAGATCGGGCGGGCAGGGCGAGCCCGGCCCTTCGACCGAGGCGCGGTGCTCGATCAGGCTCTCGACCCCGCCGAGCGAGGTCGCCCGCTTCCATAAGCGCACCCGCGCCGCCGCCGCGATCGCGGCGCGCGCGCCGCCCTTGACGCGGATCGACAGCATGGCGCCGAACCCGCTCATCTGCCGTGCCGCGACCGCGTGCCCCGGATGATCGGGCAGTCCCGGATAGAGCACGGCCGCGACGTCGCGATGCCGGCGCAGCCAGGTCGCGAGCAGCACGGCGCTCTCGGTCGCCGCCTTGACGCGCGGCTCGAGCGTGCGCAGGCCGCGCAGCAGCAGCCAGGCCTCGAACGGTCCGAGGATCAGCCCGTGCCTGCTGCGCAAGGTGCGGATCCGCTCCCACCACGCATCTTGGCGCGCGGCGCCGAGCGCGCCGGCGATCACGTCGGAATGCCCGTTGAGATATTTCGACGCCGAGTGCATCACGAGATCGGCGCCGAGCGCGAGCGGATTGGTGAACACCGGCGTCGCCACCGTCGAATCCACCGCGAGGCGGGCGCCGGCGCGATGGGCGATGGTCGCCACCGCCGCGATGTCGGTGATCGTCCACAGCGGATTGCCCGGCGTCTCGATCCATACGAGCTTGGTGCGCCCGCGCTTCACCGCCTTCTTGACCGCCGCCAGATCGCTCGTGTCGACCACCTCGACGCGATGGCCGAAGCGCGGCGCCTCGGTCGTGAGCCAATGGCGGAATGCCCAGTACGCCACCTTGCCGGCGACGATGTGGGACGGGGCGGGAAGCGCCATCACGGCGACGGTCGCGGCCGACATGCCGGAGCCGAACAGCAGCGCCTCCTCGGCCCCCTCGAGCGCCGCAATGACGGCTTCCGCCTGCCGGACCGTCGCATTGTCGGGGCGGCCATAGGACAGGCCGGCGCGGTACTGGTTGTCGGGATCGCGCACGAACGTCGTCGCGACATGCACCGGCGGCACGACCGCCTTGGTGACGGGCTCGATGGCGCCGAGCGCCTGCGCGGCGAGGGTGCGGGCCTTCCAGCTCCGGCCGCGGGTGGGTGCGCGTTTGTTTCCCATGATGATCCCCGGGCGCGATCACAGCAGAACCTGGCCGCCCTGTAAAATCGTACGGCCGCAATGGCGGGCGGTGCGGCCGGATGCTAAGAGGAGGACATGACCGATTTTCTCGTCCGCTACGCGGTCCCGGTCGCCGTCGGCGCGGTTGCGATCGTGCTGCTGGCCGGTCTCGCCAACATGTTGCGCGGCGGCTCGCCCAACACCTCGCAGCGGCTGATGCGGCTGCGCGTGCTGCTGCAGTTCATCGCCATCGTCATCATCATGGCGACGATCTGGCTGATGCATCGATAAGGCCGCGCCATGGTGGTCCTCAACCGCATCTATACCCGCACCGGCGACGACGGCACGACCGCGCTCGGCTCGGGCGAGCGGCGGCCCAAATACGATCTGCGCATCGCCGCCTACGGCACCATCGACGAGCTCAACGCCTGCCTCGGCATCGCGCGCTCGCATACCGCCGACCAGCCTGCGGCGGACGCCATGCTGGCGCGCATCCAGAACGACCTGTTCGATCTCGGCGCCGATCTGTGCACGCCGGAAAGCGCGACGGGCAAGGGCCCGGGCGGCGCGCGTCTCGCCGTGAGCGACGCCCAGGTGACGCGGCTCGAGCAGGAGATCGACGCGCTCAACGCCGAGCTCAGCCCGCTGCGCTCCTTCGTGCTGCCGGGCGGCACGCCCGCCGCCGCCTCGCTGCATCTCGCCCGCACCGTGTGCCGCCGCGCCGAGCGGCTCATGGTCGAGCTCGCCCACAAGCCGGGCGAGACCGTTTCGTCGGCGGCGCTCAAATACGTCAACCGCCTGTCCGATCTCCTGTTCGTCGCCAGTCGCTTCCTCAACCGCAAGGGCGCCGATGACGTCCTCTGGGTGCCGGGTCAGAACCGCTGATTGTTGCAATGCAGCACGTTGACACGCCC
This sequence comes from Xanthobacteraceae bacterium, assembly GCA_035764045.1. GTDB lineage: Bacteria > Pseudomonadota > Alphaproteobacteria > Rhizobiales > Xanthobacteraceae > JAVDCA01. Next base: position 4,774 of record DASTZX010000313.1, read on the forward strand.
GCGACCCAGCCATAATTTGCCCGGCCCCGGTGGAGCTTACGCGCATGAAGGTTTTGGTCCCGGTCAAACGGGTGGTCGACTACAACGTGAAGATCAGGGTGAAGTCGGACGGCACGGGCGTCGAGCTCGGCAACGTCAAGATGTCGATGAACCCGTTCGATGAGATCGCGGTCGAGGAGGCGATCCGGCTCAAGGAGGCCGGCAAGGCCAGCGAGATCGTCGCCGTGTCGATCGGGCCCGCGCAGGCGTCCGAGACCATCCGCACCGCGCTCGCCATGGGCGCCGACCGCGGCATCCTGGTGAAGATCGATCACATCGTCGAGCCGCTCGCGGTCGCAAAGATCCTCAAAGGTATCGTCGAGGCGGAGAAGCCCGGCCTCGTCATCCTCGGCAAGCAGGCGATCGACGACGATTGCAATCAGACCGGCCAGATGCTGGCCGCGCTGCTCAATTGGTCGCAGGGCACCTTCGCGTCGAAGCTCGTCCTCGACGGGGAGAGCATCCTCGTCACGCGCGAGGTCGACGGCGGGCTGCAGACCGTCAAGCTCAAGGCGCCGGCCATCGTCACCACCGACCTGCGGCTCAACGAGCCGCGCTACGCGAGCCTGCCCAACATCATGAAAGCGAAAAAGAAGCCGATCGACGAGAAGGCGCCCGGCGATTACGGCGTCGATCCGGCGCCACGCATCGAGGTGCTCAAGACCGGCGAGCCGCCCGGCCGCAAGGGCGGCGCCAAGGTCGCCTCGGTCGCCGAGCTGGTCGGCAAGCTCAAGAACGAGGCGGGGGTGCTCTAGATGACCGCGCTTCTTCTCGCCGAGCACGACGGCAAGACGCTCAAGGACGCGACCCGCAAGGCGCTCACCGCCGCAAAGGCGCTGGGCGGCGACGTCCATGTGCTGGTTGCCGGCAAGGACTGCCGTCCGGTCGCCGACGCGGCCGCCAAGCTCGCCGGCGTCGCCAAGGTACTGCTCGCCGATGCCGCCGCTTATGAGCACATGCTGGCGGAGCCGACCGCCGCGCTCCTCGTCTCGCTCGCCGGTCCCTACGACGCCATCGTCGCGCCCTCGACCACCACGGCGAAGAACATCATGCCGCGCGTCGCCGCGCTGCTCGACGTGATGCAGCTCTCCGACATCACCAAGGTGATCGGGCCCGACACCTTCGAGCGGCTGATCTATGCCGGCAACGCCGTGCAGACCGTTCGCTCCAAGGATGCCAAGAAGGTCATCACGGTGCGCACCACCGCCTTCCAGGCCGCGCCCGACGGCGGCTCCGCGCCGGTCGAGCCGGTCGCCGCCGCCGCCGATCCCGGCCTGTCCGCCTTCGTCGGCGAGGAGCTGTCGAAATCGGAGCGGCCCGAGCTCACCTCCGCCCGGATCATCATCTCCGGCGGCCGCGCCATGCAGAGCCGCGAGAACTTCACCAAGTACATCGAGCCGGTCGCCGACAAGCTCGGCGCCGCCATGGGCGCTTCGCGCGCCGCCGTCGACGCCGGCTACGCCCCCAACGACTGGCAGGTGGGGCAGACCGGCAAGGTGGTCGCGCCCGAGCTCTATATTGCGGTCGGAATCTCGGGTGCGATCCAGCATCTCGCCGGCATGAAGGATTCGAAGGTCATCGTCGCGATCAACAAGGACGAAGAGGCGCCTATTTTCCAGGTCGCCGACTACGGGCTTGTTGCCGATCTCTACAAGGCGCTGCCGGAGCTGGCGGACGAGCTGGCGAAAGTCGGTAAATAACAGCCGGTGGCGAGGGCGCGCGGTTCGCGCTAGAACACACGACCGCACGGCGAGCCGCGAAGCTCGCGCGCCGCGCGGTGAACGGCCGGTCGGACGGCCAGTGGACGGTCCAACATGGCGCAAAGCATTCGCAAGGTCGGGGTGATCGGCGCGGGTCAGATGGGCGGCGGCATCGCCCATGTCTGCGCGCTTGCCGGTCTGGACGTGCGCCTCAACGACGTGGACGCCGACCGGATCAAGGCCAGCATCGCCACCATCAACGGCAACATGGCGCGCCAGGTGAAGCGCAACCTCATCACCGAGGAGGAGCGTCAGGCCGCCCTCAAGCGCATCGGGTCCGCCGAGACCCTCGAGGCGCTCGGCGACTGCGATCTCGTCATCGAGGCGGCGAGCGAGAAGGAGGAGGTCAAGCGCAAGATCTTCACCACGCTCTGTCCGACCCTCAAGCCGACCGCGCTGATCGGCTCCAACACCTCGTCGATTTCGATCACCCGGCTCGCCGCCGCGACCGACCGGCCGGAGAAGTTCATCGGCATTCACTTCATGAATCCGGTGCCGGTGATGGAGCTGGTCGAGGTGATCCGCGGCATCGCCACCGAGGACAAGACCTTCGAGGCCACGCGCGACTTCATCGCCAAGCTCGGCAAGAAGATCGCCGTGGCCGAGGATTTTCCCGCCTTCATCGTCAACCGCATCCTGCTGCCGATGATCAACGAGGCGATCTATACGCTCTATGAGGGCGTCGGCTCGGTCGAGGCGATCGATACCGCGATGAAGCTCGGCGCCCACCATCCGATGGGTCCGCTCGAGCTCGCCGACTTCATCGGCCTCGACACCTGCCTCTCGGTCATGCAGGTGCTGCACGAGGGCCTGGCCGATTCGAAATATCGGCCGTGTCCGCTGCTGGTCAAATACGTCGAGGCCGGCTGGCTCGGCCGCAAGACCCAGCGCGGCTTCTACGACTATCGCGGCGAGAAGCCGGTGCCGACGCGCTGACGCACATCCTCGCGTCATGGCCGGGCATAGCCGTTCAAAGAACGGCGTCGCTTCGCTCGCCTATGTCCCGGCCATCCACGTCTTGCTTTTCAAATCGGTAAAAGACGTGGATGCCCGCGACAAGCGCGGGCATGACGGGTGGGCTACTTCCCCATCGCGCCCCTGACCAGCGCGAGCGCATCCGCGCTCGCCCAATCGGCCGGTCCGGCGATCGAGGCGATCTCGCAGCCCGCACCATCGATGATCAGCGAGGTCGGCATGCCGATCGCCTTGCCGGCGGCCTTGAGCTCCTGAAACACCCGCGCGCTCGGATCGGCGTAGTAGGACAATCCGGTGATGCCCGCCTCGGCGAGCCAGGCCTTCGGCTTGTCGGTATCGCGCGTATCGATGTTCACCGCGACCACCTCGAAGTCGGGGCCCCCGAGCGCCTGCTGCAGGCCGGCCAGCGCCGGCATTTCCTTGCGGCACGGCACGCACCAGGTGGCCCACAGATTGAGAAGCACGGTGCGGCCCTTCCAGTTGGCGAGCGTCTTCTCGGCGCCGGTGCCGTCCTTGAAGGCGAGCGCCGGCACCCGCCGGGCCTCGTCCGTGACGTTGACGGCCGCGACCTCGCCGTGGGCGAGCGGGGCGATGCGCTGCGCGGTCGCGAGCGCCGGTCGGCAGGCCGCGTCGGCGCCATTGCGCGGAAAGCCCGCCATCCCGTATACCGCCGCAAGGCTGAGCACCGCGATCGAAGCTGCTAAAATCAACCTGTATCTGCGCCGTTTGGGCGCCCCGGGCGTCGTGTCGGTATCTGCCGTCATGATCGAACAAACCGTGGACGTTAACTCTGTGCCTTAATCCTTGGGACCCTGCCACCCGAACAAACCCGGATCGAGCATGAGCAACAAGATGTGGGGCGGGCGATTTTCCGCGCAACCCGACGCGGTCATGGCCGCGATCAACGCCTCGATCGACGTCGATCGCAAGCTCTATCGCCAGGATATAGCCGCGTCGAAGGCACACGCCGAGATGCTGGCGAAACAGGGCGTCATTTCGGCGCAGGATGCGAAAAAGATCGTTCACGGTCTAAACACGATCCTGTCAGAGATCGAGTCCGGCAAATTCCGCTTCGAGCGTTCGCTCGAGGACATCCACATGAACGTGGAGGCGCGGCTTGCCGATCTGATCGGGCCGGCCGCCGGGCGGCTGCATACCGGGCGGTCGCGCAACGACCAGGTGGCGACCGACTTCAAGCTGTGGGTGCGCGACGAGATCGACGCGCTCGACGCGCTGCTCGCCGGCTATCAGCGCGCGCTCGCCGACAAGGCGCTGGCGCACGCCGCGACCGTGATGCCGGGCTTCACCCACCTGCAGACCGCGCAGCCGGTCACGTTCGGGCACCATCTGCTCGCCTATGTGGAGATGGCGGCGCGCGATCGCGGACGCTTTTCCGACGCCCGCAAGCGGCTCAACGAATGCCCGCTCGGCGCCGCCGCGCTCGCCGGCACCTCGTTCCGGCTCGACCGGGCGATGACCGCGAAGACGCTCGGCTTCGACCGGCCGGCCGCGAACTCGCTCGATGCGGTGTCCGATCGCGATTTCGCCCTCGAGGCGCTCGCCGCGGCGGCGATCACCGCCGTGCACCTGTCGCGCTTCGCCGAGGAGATCGTGCTCTGGACCTCGCCGCTGGTGGGCCTGATCGCGCTCTCCGACGAGTTCACCACCGGCTCCTCGATCATGCCGCAGAAGCGCAATCCCGACGCCGCCGAGCTGGTGCGCGCCAAGGCCGGCAAGATGATCGGCGCGCTCGACGCGCTCATGATCGTCATGAAGGGGCTGCCGCTCGCCTATCAGAAGGACATGCAGGAGGACAAGGCGGGCGTCATCGACGCGCTCGGCGACCTTGAGCTCTGCCTTGCGGCGATGACCGGGATGGTGCGCGACATGACGCCCGACGCCGCCCGCATGAAGGCGGCGGCGGGGCAGGGCCATTCGACCGCCACCGATCTCGCCGATTGGCTGGTGCGGACGCTCGAGCTTCCGTTCCGCGAGGCGCACCACATCACCGGCCGGATCGTGCGCGCCGCCGAGGAGCGCAAGCTCCCGCTCGAGCGGCTGCCGCTCTCCGTCCTGCAGGAGATCGAGCCGCGCATTACCGGCGATGCCCTCGAGGTGCTCTCGGTGGAGCGCTCGGTCGAAAGCCGGACCAGCATGGGCGGCACCGCCCCGAAGAACGTCGCCAGGGAGGCCAAGCGCTGGCTCAAGCGGCTCGGCCGCGGCTGATAGGGGCGGCGATATGGGCGCTGACATGGACGCTGACATGGGGCGCTGACATGGACCCTGACATGGGGCGCGTTTTCGCCACAAATCCAACATGCGGAATCGCTTAGAAAGGCCGGCCGCGATCTGCTATGAATCGGCTTGAGCTTCGGGGGAACTGGCGGCCGTGCGTGGCCGTGGTCGGGGGAGAGCGCGCTTGAGCTCTGTCGGTCATCGTTTGGTGCTGCGTGTGGCGCTGCTCGCCGCCTTCGGCGCGGCCTTGGCGCTCGCCGGTTGCGGCCGCAAGGCAGGGCTCGATGCGCCGCCGTCGGCCGCGGTCTCGCCGCCGCCCGCTGCCGAGCCGTCGCTTGGCGAGCTCAATGATCCCAATACGCCCGGCTACCGCCGTGCCCCGCGCGAGGCAGTGGTAGCGTCCCCGTCCACGCAGCCGGTGCCGCAAAAGCGCACCTTCATCCTCGATCCGCTGATCCAGTGAGCCTGGCGCCGGGCCGCGCCGGGCTTGCCCTGGACGCGTCGCGCCCGTCCGTTCTCCCGCGAGTCCCCCGATGTTCGAATATTTCCCCAACAATTATCCCTGGAGCCTCGCCGTCATGGGCGCGCTGTCGCGCGGCGGCCAGATCGGCGAGATCGACGAGGCCTGCCGGCCGCTGCGCGAGATCGCCGCGAAGAAGAACGATCCCGCCGCCCAGATGGCCTGGTTCGAGAGCTGGATGAAGCTCGCCGAACGGGTCGAGCGCCTCGCCGACGCCGACTCGCAGAGGTATCACCCGCTCTCCGCCGGCCGCAAATACATGCGCGCCGGCCTCTACTACCTGATCGCCGAGCGGATGCCGAGCCACAAGGATCCGCGCCGGCTCATCGCCTACAAGCGCGGCATCGCGCTCTACGAGCGCGGCCTCAAGCTGCGCCGCGAGCCGGTCGAGCGGGTCGAGGTGCCCTATGGCGCCGCCTCGCTGCCGGCCTTCTTCGTCAAGGCGCCGGTAGCCGGCCGCGCGCCCTGCATGGTGCATTTCGACGGCTTCGATGCCACCAAGGAGACGATCTACGGCGCGGTCGGCGAGGAATATCGCCGGCGCGGCATCTCGCTCCTCATCGTCGATCATCCGGGCGTCGGCGAGGCGCTGCGCCTGCGCGGCCTGCACTCCGGGCCCGACACCGAGAAGCCGGCGGCGGCCGCCGTCGATTATCTCGAGAGCCGGCCCGACGTCGACCGCAACCGCATCGGCATCGTCGCCCTTTCGCTCGGCGGGTATTACGCCCCGCGCGCGGCCGCATTCGAGAAGCGCTTCAAGTGCTGCGTCGCCTGGGGCGCGATCTTCGATTTCGGCGTCGCCTTCGCGGCGCGGGTCGGCGGTTCGGGCGAGCCCTCGGTGCCGGGCTTCGCCGAGCACGGGCAGTGGGTCTTCGGCACGAAGTCTCACGACGAGACCCTGGCGGTCACGCGGCAGATGACGCTCGAGAAGGTCGCCGCCAACATCACCTGTCCGTTTCTCGTGGTGCATGGCGAGAACGACCGCCAGATCCCGCTCTGGCATGCCGAGAAGCTCCATGCCGCCGCCGTCAACAGCCCGGACCGGGAGCTCAAGGTGTTCTCCCTCGCCGACGGCGGAGCCGAGCATTGCGGCGCCGACAACGGCGCGCTGATCGTGGACTACATCACCGATTGGGTGGCCGAGAAGCTTGGCGCCTCGCCGGCGGGGCTATAAAACCATCCTCTGAGCCGTCATTGCCCGCGCAAGCGGGCAATCCAGTAATCCACCCTCACCGTTGGTTAGTACTGGATGCCCCGCTTGCGCGGGGCATGACCACGCTGGAGAGGCCAGAACCGATCATATGCACCATTTCGACTATCGCGATGGCGTCCTCCATGCCGAGGGCGTGGATCTCGCCGGCCTCGCCGAGGCGGTGGGCACGCCGTTCTATTGCTATTCGACCGCGACCATCGAGCGCCATTACAAGGTGTTCGCCGGCGCCTTCGCCGATGTGCGCGCACTCGTCTGCTATGCCCTGAAGGCCAACTCCAACCAGGCGGTGGTGGCGACGCTCGCCCGGCTCGGCGCCGGCGCCGACGTGGTCTCGCGCGGCGAGCTCGAGCGCGCCCGCAAGGCGGGCGTCCCGCCCGAGCGGATCATGTTCTCCGGCATCGGCAAGACCGCGGACGAGCTCGCGGCCGCGGTCGATGCCGGCATCCTGTGCGTCAACGTCGAGTCGGAGCCGGAGCTCGAGCTGCTCGCCGGGATCGCCGCCGGCAAGGGCCGCGTCGCGAACGTCTCGCTGCGGGTCAATCCCGACATCGACGCCAGGACCCATGCCAAGATCGCGACCGGACGGGCCGAGAACAAGTTCGGCATTCCGATCAGCCGCGCGCGCGAGGTCTACGCCCGGGCTGCGCGGCTCAAGGGGCTCGAGGTCGCGGGCGTCGACATGCATATCGGCAGCCAGATCACCGAGCTCGCGCCGTTCGACAATGCCTTCGCGCTGCTCTCGGACTTCGTGCGCGCGCTGCGCGCCGACGGCCACCGCATCGAGCATGTCGACCTCGGCGGCGGTCTCGGCATTCCCTATCGTGACGACAACGAGCCGCCGCCCGATCCCGACGCCTATGCGGCGGTCGTCAAGCGGGCCACGCGCGCGCTCGATTGCACGCTGATCTTCGAGCCCGGGCGGCTGATCGTCGGCAATGCCGGCGTCCTCGTCTCGCGCGTGCTCTATCTCAAGCGTGGCGAAACCAAGACCTTCGTGATCGTGGACGCCGCCATGAACGATCTCATCCGTCCGACGCTCTATGACGCGCATCACGAGATCTGGCCGGTCAAGGCCGCGAAGCCCGGCGCGCCGCGCATCCGCGCCGACGTGGTCGGCCCGGTGTGCGAATCGGGAGACTATCTCGCGCTCGATCGCGAGCTTGCGGAACCGGCGCCCGGCGATCTCGTTGCCGTGATGTCGGCCGGCGCCTATGGGGCGGTCCAGGCCGGCACCTACAACACGCGCGCGCTTGTTCCGGAAGTGCTGGTCAAGGGCGCCGAATGGGCGCTGGTGCGGCCCCGGGTCGAAGTTGAGACGCTGATCGGGCTCGATCGCATGCCGGCGTGGCTTGGATGACAGATTGCAGCGGGGCGCGAGCCGCTTCGCCAGGGACGCGCCTCGAGAGTCTCAAGGACCACACACGATCCCGTGAAATCCCGGGAAAAGACGCATTTCGGCCGTGCCCGCATGGCACCAGAGTCCGGGCGATGATATGATGGTGCAACGCAAAATGCGCCGGAGAATCAGCCGGAGAACCGGCCGGAGAACCGCTTGAGCCAATCGACGCCCGATCCCCACGAGGCATCGCGCCGACCCGCCGCCGGCCCCGGGCTCGAGCGCGCGCTGCGACGCGCGGGCTGGGTGATCCTGTGGGAACGCGCCTGGCCGAGGCTCGCCGGGCTCCTGACGACGATCGGGCTCTTTCTCGCCGTGTCGTGGCTCGGGCTCTGGCTCTGGCTGCCGCCGATCGGCCGCGGGCTCGGGCTGTTCATTTTCTTCGTCCTGCTCTTTCCGCCGTTCGTCATCGCCTTGGCGCTCGTTCGCTTCCCCTCGCGCGAGGAGCGGTTGCGGCGCCTCGACGGCGTCTCCGGCCTCGCGCATCGGCCGGCGACCGCGATCGCCGACACCATGGCGTCGCCGGAGAGCGACGGCTGGGCGAAGGCGCTCTGGCGCGCGCATGTCGAGCAGGCGCTCGCGCGGCTGCGCAATTTGCGCGCCGGCTGGCCCGTGCCGCGGCTCCCGGCACGCGATCCCTATGCGCTGCGCGCGCTCGTGCTCGTGCTGGTGGTGGCGACCTTCGTCGCCGCGGAGGGCGAGCGCGGCCGCCGCATCGCCGCGGCCTTCGACTGGCAGGGCGTGGTCCTGCCACCGAATTTCCGCCTCGACGCCTGGGTGTCGCCACCGAACTACACCGCAAAGCCGCCGGTGATCCTGCCGGGTCTGCGGCCGGGTGAGCCGTCGCCGACCGAGGCGGCGGCGGTGTCCGTGCCGGCCGGCAGCGTGCTGATCATCCGCGCCAGCGGCCAGACCCAGTTCGACGTCGCCGTGAAGGGCGGCCTCAAGGAGGTCACCGGCGACCAGCGTCCGCAGGCTCCCGCCGGCACCGAGGAGCGGCGCTACACCATCACGGACCGCGGCACCGCGACGCTGTCGGGCGTCGGCAGCGACGACATCGTGTGGGCGTTCAACGCCGTGCCGGACCGGGCGCCGACCATCACGCTGACCAAGGAGCCGGAGCCGCAGGCGCGCGGTGCGCTCGCGCTCTCCTACAAGGTCGAGGACGACTACGGGGTGGCCGAGGCGCACGCCAATTTCGCGCTCAAGGACACCGCGAGCGCGCCGCGGGCCCTCTATGGGCCGCCCGATTTTCCTCTCGCCCTGCCGCAGGCGCGCACCCGCAACGGCGTCGGCCAGACCACCAAGGACCTGACCGAGCATCCGTGGGCGGGTGCCGAGGTCAATCTCACGCTCAGCGCCAAGGACGACGCCGGCAATGAGGGGCGCAGCGAGGCCTATGCGCTGCGGCTGCCGGAGCGTCCGTTCGTCAAGCCGCTGGCGCGCGCCCTGATCGAGCAGCGCCGCGATCTCGCGCTCGACGCCGACTCGCGCGACCGCGTGCTGATCGCGCTCGACGCGCTCGCGGCAGCACCGGAGCTCTTCTCGCCCGAGACAGCGGTCTATCTCGGCCTGCGATCGATCTACTGGAGCCTCGCGCAGGCGAAGAGCGACGACGATCTGCGCGGCGTGGTCGGGCGGCTGTGGCAGATGGCGACCCAGATCGAGGACGGCAACGTCTCCGACGCCGAGGCGGCGCTGCGCCAGGCGCAGGAAAACCTGCGCCAGGCGCTGGAGCGCGGCGCCAGCGACGAGGAGATCAAGAAGCTCATGCAGGATCTGCGGGCGGCGCTCGACAAGTTCCTGCAGGCGCTGGCCGAGGAGATGCGCAAGAATCCGCAGATGGCGCAGCGTCCGCTCGATCCCAACATGCGCGAGCTCAGCCGGCGCGACCTGCAGAGCATGATCGATCGCATGGAGCGGCTCGCGCGGTCGGGCGCCAAGGACGCGGCGCGCGCGCTGCTCGACCAGATGCAGCAGATGCTCGAGAACCTACAGACGGCGCGGCCCGGGCAGATGAACGACGACGACGACATGATGTCGGCGCTCGACGAGCTCGGCAACGTGATCCGCGAGCAGCAGCAGTTGCGCGACAAGACCTTCCGCCAGGGACAGGACCAGCGCGCCCGTCAGCGCAGCCAGCAGGGCCAGCGCGGTCAGCAGGGTCAGCGCGGCCAGCAGGGGCAGCGCGGCCAGCAAGGTCAGCAGCAGCAAGGCGAGCAGGGACAGCAGGGCGACCAGAACGGCTTCGGCGACCTGCAGCAGAACCAGCAGGCGCTGCGCGACCGCCTTAACAAGCTGATGGAGCAGCTCAAGCAGAAGGGCCTCGGCCAGCAGCCGGGCGAGCAGAACCAGGGCGGCGACAATCTCGGCGACGCCGGCAGCGCCATGGGCGATGCGCAGGACTCGCTGGGCGAGGGGAACGCCGACGGCGCGGTCGACAGCCAGGGGCGCGCGCTCGACGCCCTGCGCAAGGGAGCGCAGAATCTCGCCCAGCAGATGCAGGAGCAGATGGGTCAGGGCCCCGGCCAGCCCGGCAGCCGCGGTCAGGCGCGAGCGCAGCCGGACACCGATCCGCTCAATCGCCCCATGCATCGCGGCCACGAATACGACGACTCGACCGTGAAGGTGCCGGGCGAGATGGACGTGCAGCGCGCGCGCCGCATTCTCGAGGAGCTGCGCAAACGTCTCGGCGAGAGCATGCGCCCGCAGCTCGAGCTGGATTACCTCGAGCGGCTGCTCAAGGATTATTGAGGCGGACGTCGTCGCCGGCCGTCGCCCTACACTGCACCGTCATCGTCCGCGCAAGCGGACGATCCAGTACGCCGCAGCCGACCGATGATGCGGCACAGCCAACGTCCTTTTCCAATCTTAGTCTAGGATGCTGGATCGCCCGCTTTTCGCGGGCGATGACGTCCAAGGTTTGAGGGCACCGCCTCAAAACACCGGACCCATCTCGCCGACCTTGAGCGGCCCGAGAAACACGGCGCCGTCGGCGAAGCGCAGCGGCAGCGTCACCGCCTGTCTCCCTTCGAGTTCGGCCGGCTGGCCGAGCATGGCGGCTCCGGCCGCGGCGAGCGATGCATTGCCGCGCGGGCCGAACAGCTTTCCGAGGTTGAGCCCGGGCACCAGGCGATCGATTGCGTTCTGCGATGCCTGGCCCACCGCCTTGTCGATGCCGAGCACGCTCATCAGCTGCTCGAGGCCCGCGATGGTGAGATTGATCTGCCCGTCGAGCGTGCCGCGCTCGGTCAGGCTCAGGCTGCCCTGACCGGACGCGAGGATAGTGCCCTGGCGCACGCGCGCCTGCTTGATCTCGAGCCGGCCGTCGGCGGCCTGAAAGTCGCGCAGCATCTGGCGCCACGGTTTGGGCGAAAAATCCGTGAAGTTGCGCACGGTCGCCGAGACGTCGGCATCGAGCGGCGTGTTGGGGACACGCGGAATTCCGCTCAGCAGCGCCTGCGACAGGTTCAGCGCAACGTCGAGCGCCGGCGGGTCCTGCGGCAGGCGCGGCGCTTCGCGCGCGTGCAGCTCCATGTGCGCCGCGGTTGCGAGCCGCTCGCCCCCGCCGAGCGGCGTGACGGCCGGCTTGTCGAGCACGAGCGCGAGGCGCCGGGAGCCGGACACGAGCCCGCTCAGGCTCGCCTGCGCGAGCGCCCAGTCGACCGTGCCGCCCGCGCCTCCGTCCTCCACGATGGTCAGTGGCCCGCGGAACTCGGCGATCGCGAGGTTGGGTTGATAGACCTGCGCGGCCGCATGCAGGTCGGCGCTCTTGAACGTGATCCGCGGCTCGCGCAGCGTCGGCGCCGCGCAGGAGAGCTCGAAGCGGAACGGAAAGCCGGAGAATTCTTCGCCGTCGCAGGTGAAGACGCGGCCGCGCGCCGCTTCGCGACCGCGCCAGGCCGCGAACTCGGCTTGCGCGCGTCCGGCCGCGTAATACCAGAACCCGGCCCAGCCGGCCGCCAGCACGACCACCAGCGCGAGCGGCAGCACGATCGGCCAACGGCGGGGCCGCGGGCGCGGATGCGGCTCGAATGTGGGATCCCTCACGGCCTTCGATCCTCGCGGTTGCGTCCTTTGCCGGCTCCTGTTAGCGCATGTCCCGGCGAAGTGGCACCGGTTCGCCTGAACTCATCTTCCATTCTATGCCGATCGACAGTTTTGAGCATGCCGACGAGGATATCTGGGTCTTCGGCTACGGCTCGCTGATGTGGCGCCCCGACTTCGCCTATGCGGAGCGCGCGCCGGCGCGGCTGTTCGGCCTGCACCGGGCGCTGTGCGTCTATTCCTTCGTCCATCGCGGCACGCCGGAGAAGCCCGGTCTGGTGCTCGGCCTCGATCTCGGCGGGGCGTGCCGCGGCATTGCCTACCGGGTCGATCGTGTGGCGCGCACCAAGACCATCGCCTACCTGCGCGCGCGCGAGCAGGTCACCATGGTCTACCGCGAGGCCTGGCGCGACGTGCTGATCGAGGGCGAGCCGGAGCGGCGCGTGCGCGCCCTCGTCTATGTGGTCGATCGCGGTCATCCGCAATATGCGGGCCGGCTCGATCTCGACAAACAGCTTCATTTCGTCCGGCAGGGTCATGGCAAATCGGGAGCGAACCGCGACTACGTGCTGGCGACAGTGGGCGAAATCGAGGCGCAGGGTTTTCGCGACACGAACCTGCACCTTCTCGCCGAGCGGCTCAAAGGCCACGACAGCCGTCCGAGGCCCTTGGCGCCGGCGCACAAGCCGTGAACGGGCGCGCGGCACATTGTTCTTGATCGTCATTTCCGGGCGCCCGAAGGCGCGGCCTATAATCCAGGACGTGCCCTTAGCGCGCGGCCCCGACGCCGTCCGCCGCGGCGACGAGCCGCGCGGTCGCGGCCTCGATGTCCTGCTGCAGCTTGGCGAAGAACGCCTCGATCGGGAGCCCCGGCGCGATCGGATCGAGCGCCTCGACGACGATCGTTCCGGGGTAGCGGAGGAATTTGCGCCGCGGCCAGAACAGGCCGGAATTCAGGGCGATCGGCACGCAGGGCGCGGCGCCCTCGGCATAAAGATGGGCGATGCCGTATTTGTATTTCGGCTCGGCGCCGGGCGCGCGCCGCGTGCCTTCCGGGAATACGATGATCTGCCGGCCCGCGGCGAGCGCTTCGCGCACCCGCGCCGCCATGGCGACCAGGGCCGGCTTGCCGCGGCCGCGGTCGACCGGGATCATGCCGGCATGCGCCGCGTACCAGCCGTAGAATGGAATCCACAGGAGCTCGCGCTTGAGGATGTAGGCCGGGTCGGGCAGCACGGTCAGCAGCGCAAAGGTCTCCCACACCGACTGATGCTTGGCGGCGACGAGCACAGCGCCCGACGGAATCTTCTCCAGCCCGCGCCAGTCGACCGTGATGCCGCAGATCATGCGCAGCAGCGCCAGGTTCACGCGCCCCCACTGCTGCGCGAGCCGGATGATGGCCCAGCGCGGCATGATGAGCGTCGGGATCGCCACCACGAGATACACGGCGAGCACGAGATAGAACGCGGCGTTGAAGATGAGCGAGCGAATGACGGTCACGACGGTCCCGCGTCTCATTCGGCCGCGCCGCGCCCGCCGACGACGGCCGCCGCTGTCCGCGGCGACTCTGCGACGTGCATCCGGATCACGGCATAGACGAACTTGAGATACTCCGAGATGACGAGCCGCGCGCTGGTCGGGTTCCGCCACCAGGGCTCGGCCCGTTCGCGGTCGGTCAGCACCGGGAACTCGATGAGGTCGACGTCGGGAAGCTCGTGCGAGAGCTCGGCGATCGCCCGCGGCATGTGATAGGCGGAGGTGACGACCAGGAGCGAACGGAATCCGCGCTCGCGCGTCCACCGCCGGGTCTCGATCGCATTCCCGCTGGTGTTGAGGGCGGAATGATCGAGATCGATGCAGCAGCCGAACAGCTGCCCGTAGCGCGGCGTAAGGCGCGCCAGCTCGGCCGTGTGAGTGGTCGGGTTGACGCCGGTGATCAGCAGGCGCTGGCCGCGGCCGGCCGCCAGCAGCTCGATCGCATCGTTGATCCGCAACGCACCGCCGGTCAGCACCACGATGCCTTCGGCTTTGCGGTCGGCCGCCGTGTCGTCGCCGGTCACCCGCGCGACGAACCAGGCGAAGCCAAGCCCCAGGCCGAGCACCGCGAGCGAGATGATCACCAGCATTGTCCGGCGCAGGTTCGTGATGACGCGCGCCAAGGCGCTCGGCCGCGCCTTTTTGCCGCCATCCGTTGCACCGGACTCCGGGGTCGACTTTGCTTCACCGGCAGGCATGTCTTGTTCGGACTCTTTGCGCTCCTCGACCCCGTTCGATCATACCGTCGAATTCGGCGTCGGGATGGCGTTGTTCCCTACTCGACGGAGGCGAGTGTCTGGTTGACCACGTGGCGCGAGGTCCCGGCGGTCACCGCCGCGACGAGCACGATCTGGCCGACGACCGCCGCATAGCCGGCCGGTCCGAGCGAGAACGTGCCGAACAGGGCCGACGACTGCGCTTCCGCCGCGCTGCTGATGAACTGGTCGCCGAGGAATCCCGCCAGGGTGAGCACGAGCAGCGCCGCGAGTCCGCCGATCGCCCCGCCCTGCAGGCCAAGCATCAGGAAGTGACCCTGGAATTGGCCGGCGATGAAGCCGTCCTTGGCGCCGATGAAATGCAGCACCTCGACGATCGGCCGGTTGCTCGCCATGGCGCCCCGGGTGGCGAAGGTGACCGAGAGCACGGTCGCGATCAGCACCAGGACGAGGATCGCGAAGCCGCCCGCGATGGCGGCGTTCGCCATTGCCCGCATGCGGTCGATCCATCCGCGATGGTCGTCGACGGTGACGCCGAGGATCTTGGCGCTGAGCGCCTTGCGCAGCGCGGCGAGATCGGGCCGCGTCCCGGGCGCGGTGCGCAGGACGACGATCCGCGGCACCGGCAGCGCATCGAGCGCGAGGCCGCTGCCGAGCCATGGCTCGAGCAGGCGCGCCGACTCGGCCGCCGTGTAGGGCCGCACCTCGGCGACCCCGGGCGTCGCGCGCGCGATCTCGGCCGCCATCTTGACGTCGCCATCGAGATCGCGGCCCGGCTCCGGCCGGATCTGGATCGTCATCTCGCGCGCGACGTCCGATTGCCACTCGGCTGCCGACGCGAGCACCAGCATCACGGCGCCGGTCGTGAGCGAGGCGAGGAATGTCATGATCGCCACCACCGCGATCAGCGCGCTGCCCGCGACCGACTGGCGCGGCACGATCGGCGTCGCGGCGCGCTTGAACATGCGCGACGGGCGGCGCCGCGGCTCGATCAGGTCCTCCTCGTAATGCGTCTCGCTCATGGGTCTATTCGTAGACGTGCATCCGCCCCTCGTGCAACACCAGGCGTCGCGCGTCGTATTGATCCATCAGTCCGATGTCATGGGTGGCGATGACGACCGAGGTCCCCAGCCGGTTGAGCTCGATGAACAGCCGGAGCAGCCGCTGGGCGAGCGACGGATCGACGTTGCCGGTCGGCTCGTCGGCGAGCAGGAGCTGCGGGCGCGCGATCACGGCGCGCGCGATCGCGGCGCGCTGCTTCTCGCCGCCGGAGAGCACCGGGGGCAGCGCCCCCATGCGCTCGCCCAGCCCGACCCAGTTGAGCAGCTCGCTCACCTCGGCCCGGTAGCTCGCCTCGTCGCGTCCGAGGATACGCAGCGGCAGCGCGACGTTCTCGTAGGTGCTCATGTGATCGAGCAGGCGGAAATCCTGAAACACGATCCCGATCCGGCGGCGCAGGCCGGCGAGCGAGTCCTTCGACAGCACCGCCACGTCCTGGCCGAACAGCGTGATCAGGCCGCGCGTCGGCTTGAGCGACAGAAACAGCAGCCGCAGCAACGACGACTTGCCGGCGCCCGAGGGCCCGGTCAGGAACTGGAAGGAATGCGGCTCGATGCTGAAGCTGAGGTCCCGCAGCACCTCCGGCCCGAGCCCGTAGCGCAATCCGACGTTTTCGAAGCGGACCAATCCGTGCCCTCCGGCCCGGGAATCAGTGGCAAATAGGGATCAGTAATCCGTTCCGGGCAAGACGTCAGCCGGGAGGTGGCGTTGCCCTAGGGGAATTGCCGACTCGTCTGCCTTCATCGCTCGCTCCGCATCCACTGATCCCGGGATGGTTTCCCATCCGTTAACGGACGGCTGCTAGTGTCCCGAATCCGAAGCGTGGTCCAGCCCCGCGCCAGAGGCCGATTCGCCCATGCTCATCGCCTGCCCCAACTGCCAAACCTCCTATGAGGTCTCGGCCGCTTCCCTCGGCGAAGCGGGGCGCACCGTGCGCTGCGTGCGCTGCCGCGAGACCTGGTTTGCGACCCCCTCGCCGGAGAGCGCGGCGGCGACGGCCGCGGCGGTCAGCGCGGCGGCAGCCACCGCCCGCTACCAGCAGGGCGCGGCGCCGCGGGCGGAGGCGCTGGTATCCGCTTCTGCTGGCGCCGATCGCCCGGCAGACGGTGATCCGGAAATCGATCCGAACCTCGCCGCCCGGGCCGCCGATCGCGACCACGTTTCGTTCGACGATCCACCCGCGATCGAGGCCGAGGCGCTGGCCGCATTTGCGGCCGGCGAGGCGCCGCCGCTCGCGCCGGCCGCCGAAGCCGCGGCGCCCGCGGCGCCGAGCGCCAAGGACCCGCACGACATCGAGAGCATCGCGGCGCGCCGCGCCCGGCGACAGAAGTACAATCCGCCGCCGCGCGACATCCGCCCCGGCATCACGATGTTGATCGGCCTGCTCGTGCTTCTCAACGGCGCCATCCTGCTGTGGCGCTATGACGTGGTGCGCGCCATGCCGCAGACCGCCTCGCTCTTTGCCGCCATCGGCCTGCCGGTCAATCTGCGCGGACTGGAGTTCACCGACGTGAAGATGTCGAGCCAGACCCACCAGGGCGTCACCGTGATGATGATCGACGGCACGATCAGCAACATCAGCCGCGAGCCGCACGAGGTGCCGCGCCTGCGCTTTGCGGTGCGCAACGCCGCGGGCGCCGAGATCTACACCTGGACCACGTTGCCCGAGCGCGGCAGCCTCGCCGCCGGAGAGGCGCAGCCGTTCCAGACGCGGCTCGCCTCGCCGCCCGGGGAGGGGCGCGACGTGGTGGTGCGCTTCTTCAATCGCCGCGATCTGGCGACGGGCGGTCGCTGACATGGCGACGCGCATCCTCATTGCGGAGGACGAGGAGGTCTCGCGTGCGTTCATCGCCCGCGCGCTCGCCCAGGACGGCCACGAGGTCGTGGCGACCGTCGACGGCGGCGAGGCGCTCGACGTTCTCACCCGCGAGCAGGGCCGCTTCGACGTGCTGCTCACCGACATCCGCATGCCGGTGATGGACGGGATCGCGCTTGCGCTGGCGGCGGCGCGCGACTTTCCCGCGCTCACGATCGTGTTGATGACCGGCTATGCCGACCAGCGCGAGCGTGCGCACGGCCTCGATGCGCTGATCCACGACGTGATCGCCAAGCCGTTCACGATGGAGGAGATCCGCAAGGCGGTGAGCGGGGCGCTGGTGGCGCGCGCCGGGTGAGGGGCGGGAATTCGATGCGGCGCCGGCGAGGCCGCCATGCCGGCAGCCCTCCGCCGCCTTAATCCTTGCCACCCACAGAGGGCTCGGCCACGGGAGTCTCCGGCAGCGGCGGATGCGGCCGGCCGAAATCGGCCACGGCCGAATCCTGGCCGATGCTGACGATGCCGCGACGGATCGCCCGCGTGCGGGAAAAATGCTCGAACAGGGTCTCGCCGTCGCCGCGGCGGATCGCGCGGGTGAGCTTGGAGAGGTCCTCCTGGAACGCGCCGAGCATTTCCAGCACCGCGTCCTTGTTGGCGAGGAAGACGTCGCGCCACATGGTCGGGTCGGAGGCGGCGATGCGGGTGAAATCGCGGAAGCCGCCGGCGGAATAC
>DASTZX010000314.1:0-3760 GCA_035764045.1 Xanthobacteraceae bacterium
TCCGGTCACCAGCGATCCGGTGCGCTATGCGCGCGTGGTCGCGGTGCTCGAGGAGGAGCCCACGCTCGGGCTCGGCTCGCCCACGATCGGCTGGTGCGATGCCGCGTTCCGCGCCATGGCGCAGTTCCGTCCTGTGTCCTATCCGGCGCGGATCCGCCAGCCAATTCTCATTGTCGCAGCCGGACGCGACCATCTCGTGTCGACACCCGCCATCGAGACCTTTGCGGTCCATCTGCGCGCCGGCTCGCACGTGGTCATTCCGGGCGCCCAGCATGAGCTCCTGATGGAGCAGGACCAGTACCGGTCGCAATTCTGGGCCGCATTCGACGCCTTCATTCCCGGCACCCCGCTGTTCGCGAAAGTGAGCAACCACAGGGGAGGGTGAGCATTCATCCCTTCAGCGCGGCCATCGCGGCCTCGTGCACGCGGGCATCGCCTGCTGCGATGATGCGGCCGCCGGCGGCGGCCGAGCCGCCTTCCCAGGTCGTGATGAGCCCGCCGGCTCCGGTGATGATCGGCATCAGCGGAATCACGTCGTGCGGCTTGAGCTCGGTCTCGATGACGAGGTCGAGATGGCCGGCCGCCAGCAGACAGTAGGCGTAACAGTCGCCCCCATAGCGCGAGAGCCGCACCCTGGCCTCCACCTCGTCGAACCGGGCGCGATCCGCGGCATTCATGAGCCGCGGGCTCGTGGTATAGAGCACCGCATCCTCGAGGCGCGCGCAGTCACGCACGATGAGCGCCCGTTCTCCGGCCGGCCCGCGGTAGCGCGCACCGCCACCGTTGCCGGTGAAGCGCTCGCCGACGAAGGGCTGGTGCATCATGCCGAGCACCGGAGCGCCATTGTGGGTGAGGGCGATCAGCGTGCCCCAGGCGGGCATGCCGGAGATGAAGGACTTGGTGCCGTCAATCGGGTCGAGGAACCAGACATACTCGGCATCCGGCCGCTCGGCGCCGAATTCCTCGCCGACGATTCCGTGCTCCGGGAAGCTTTCCCGGATCAGCGCCCGCATGGCCTGTTCGCCGGCCCGGTCGGCGGCGGTCACGGGGTCGAAGGCGCCGCCGCGGCTCTTGTCGTCGACGCTGAGCGAGGTGCGAAAATACGGCAAAATGACCTCGCCGGAGACGGTGGCCAGCCGGTCGATGAAGGCCTGAAGGTCGACTGCAGTCATGACGCCGATTGTCCCTGCCCGTGCCGGGCTCCTATAGCGCATCGGCGGCAGGACGACATTAACACTTCCGGTCCACCGTAGACTATCTATAAGCGACTGAAATCTCTGCATTATTCCTGCGAAACGCACAGCCGGCCGCGAGGTCGATGTTTACCCCCTTGATTTTTGTGCGTCGCGGTGGCACGTTGTTGCGGTGCAGCGACGCGAGAGATCGTGTTGCTGCCGCCCTCCTTGGGCGTTTCCTCCCTAGACTTGGGCCGCTAGCACGCCTAGCGGCCCTTTTTTCTTGCCTCGCGCCAGGTTAGCCCCCTTTGCGCCCCTTGCGCTGCCGGCCGGTAAACTTGGC
The DNA here is from genome assembly GCA_035764045.1 of Xanthobacteraceae bacterium. Classification (GTDB taxonomy): domain Bacteria; phylum Pseudomonadota; class Alphaproteobacteria; order Rhizobiales; family Xanthobacteraceae; genus JAVDCA01. The sequence goes on from DASTZX010000314.1 coordinate 1,519, forward strand.
CAGGCGAGCCCGGCGCGTGGCCTTAAGGCGCGATCCGTTCAGAGAGGCGGCGCTCCTTGTGGTGCGAACGGCGGCCTTACCGCAGCCCCTCATTCGGCTGCGGCGCGATAGGGCCGCAGCTCCGCCAGCGGGATCGCCGCAAGGCGATCCGCCAGCGTGTCCAGATCGGTCGCCAGCCGACTGAACGACGCGATCGGCTCGAAGCGGCGCTCATCCATGTAGAGGGCGCGATTGATCTCGAGCTGGATCGCATGCAGCCCGGCCGGAGGATTGCCATAGTGCTCGGTGATGAAGCCGCCCGCATAGGGCTTGTTGCGGCTCACCGAATAGCCTGCGGCGTGCAGCGCCGCCTCGACGGTGTCGGAGATCACGCCGACGCAGCTCGTGCCGTAGCGGTCGCCCAGCACGATATCGGCGCGCGGGCGTTCGTCGCGGCTTCCCGCCATGGACGGCATCGAATGGCAGTCGATCAGGATCGCAGTGCCGAAGTCGCGATGCACCCGCGTGACCAGCCGCCGCAGCGCCCGGTGATAGGGCTTGTAGAGGCCCTCGATCCGCCGCAGCGCATCGTCGACCGGGATGCGCTGGTCGTAGATCTCCTGGGCGTCGCCCACCACGCGTGCAACCGTTCCGAGGCCGCCCGCGACCCGCATCGAACGCGTATTGGCGAAGGACGGCAACCGGCCGTCGAACATGCGCGGGTCGAGCTCGTACGGCTCGCGGTTGACGTCGATGTAGCAGCGGGGGAAGTGCGCGCGCATCAAGGGAAACCCGCGCCGCACAACCCCGCTGAACAGCTCGTCGACGAAGGAGTCCTCGGAGCGGCGGAGCTGGGCGACCTCGAGCCGCGCGGAAGCCAGGAAGGCGGGTGGATAGATGCTCCCGCTGTGGGGCGAGTTGAAGACGAGCGGCCCTTGCGAGTCGGCGGGCTCCAGTATTTCGAACGGCGGCTCCAGCTCGTCGGGGGGATTGGTCATGCGGGCTCGATGGGTGCTGATTCGACGCGGATCCTGAGCAGCAGCGTTGCCGTCGTTGCGGTCACGCGCGCCGGGCCTTATCCTGTTTACGACCTCTTAAGGTGACATTGTCCATGTCTTGCCCCTCTGTGCCAAGCGTAATCGCGGGTTCACCTCATTTTTACCCCCGATCCGGCTTAGTGAGTCCGGGACATCGGGGACGGGCGTGGACTGGCGGCTTCCGCCTGCGCGCCGACGGGCGAGCCGTAGCATGACCAAGATCCTTCTGGCCGAAGACGATACCGATATGCGCCGGTTTCTGGTCAAGGCGCTGCAGCAGGCCGGCTACGAGGTCATCTCCTACGATAACGGTCTCTCCGCCTATCAGCGCCTGCGCGAGGAGCCGTTTGAGCTGTTGCTGACCGACATTGTGATGCCGGAGATGGACGGCATCGAGCTCGCCCGCCGGGCCGCCGAGCTCGATCCCGACATCAAGATCATGTTCATCACCGGGTTTGCGGCGGTTGCGCTCAATCCCGACTCTTCTGCCCCCAAGCACGCCAAGGTGCTCTCGAAGCCGTTTCACCTGCGCGACCTCGTGAACGAGGTGCAGAAGGTGCTGGCCGCCTGACCTGGGCCCGCTTGCCCGGGCTCGGCCGAGCCGATATAAAACGCCGCCCCTTCAAGCATTCGGGCGCGTAGCTCAGCGGGAGAGCACTACCTTGACATGGTAGGGGTCACAGGTTCGATCCCTGTCGCGCCCACCATTTCCAGCAGATCGAACACAGATACAAAGGCCGCTTCGGTGCGGCCGAACGTTGTGGACGCCGCGCACGGAGCCATCTTTCTTTTAAGCGGGTGGCGCTTCACGCAACAGGATTTGCCATTCTCGAAAATGGTCGCGGGAGAAATTTCGTTGCTTTGCAGCGTACAATGGCGGTGAAGCGCGGCCGCGCCTGGTCGAGGATCCATGAAAAACACGCCTGCCCTTTCCCTGCACATCCCGGAGCCCGAGTCCCGGCCTGGCGACGAGGCCAGCTTCGACATGTCCGCGCTGCCGCCCGCCGGCAGTGTCGAGCGGCCGCCGAGTGACGTGTGCGCCACAACCATCCGTGACCTGTCGTTCTCGCTGATCCGGGTGATGGACGACGGCTTCAAGGCGGTCGGGCCGTGGAATCCGCGGCTCTCCCCCGACATGCTGCGTTCGGCTTTGCGCTACATGATGATGACGCGCGCCTATGACGAGCGCATGTACCGCGCCCAGCGCCAAGGCAAGACGTCGTTCT
>DASTZX010000315.1:0-12248 GCA_035764045.1 Xanthobacteraceae bacterium
GGCGGCGTCTCGTTCGAAGCCTTGCAGATGCGCCTGCATCCGGCGCCAAGCCGGATCCGCAAGCTCTCGACCGAGACGCCCGCCCGGATGATGCTGTTCGACATCCTCGCGACCTCCGACGGCTCTGTGGTGATGGATCTCCCGCTCCGCCTGCGCCGGGACGCGCTGGAGGACTTCTTCCGTCACGCGGGCGCGCCACCCGGCCTCGCGCTGTCGCCCTTCACCCGCCGCCGGGATGAGGCCGAAACCTGGCTGCGTCGATCGGGCGACGCCTCCTTCGATGGCGTGGTGGCGAAGCCGCTCGACGGCCACTACGAGCCGGGCGAGCGCGCCATGATCAAGGTGAAGCGGCTCAGGACCGCCGATTGCGTGGTCGGCGGTTTTCGCTACCAGAGCGCCCGCCGGCAGGTCGGATCATTGCTGCTCGGCCTCTACGACCGCGCCGGCAAGCTGCATCATGTCGGCTTCACATCGACGATCACCGACGAGGAGCGCCCCGCCCTCACCCGGCGACTGCAAGCGCTGCGTGAGCCGCCCGGCTTCACCGGCAACGCCCCGGGCGGCCCGAGCCGCTGGAGCACCGAGCGCAGCGGCGAGTGGGAGCCGTTGCGTCCCGAGCTGGTCGTCGAGGTGCGCTTCGATCATGTCACCGGACGGCGTTTCCGGCACGGGACGAAGCTCATCCGCTGGCGCCCCGACAAGTCGCCGCGCCAGTGCACCTTCGAGCAGATCGAGGCGCCCTGCTGACGCGCGCCGGCGCGGGGCGCGCGCGACCCGAAACAAAACCGCCGATCGGCCGGTTGGTGATCATGGAGTTGTCGCGCCCCAGCGAGGAAGTGAGGCCGCTCGATCGCGCGCCCGGCGTGCGCCTGCACGGCGGAACCGCGATGCTGGCGGCCTCCGTGGTCCTGGCGCTGGTGTTCGTCGCCGCCAATCTGCCGGGACCGCTGTATGTGCTTTATGCCGAGCGGTTCGGCTTTTCCGAGCTCGTGCTGACGGTGGTCTATGCCGTCTATGTGATCGGCTCCATTCTCGCCGTGACGATCTTCGGCCGGATCGCGGATCAGATCGGCCGCCGGCCGGTCCTGTTGCTGTCGATCGTCCTCTGTGCGGCGAGCGCCGTCGTCTTCTTCCTGACGTTCAACACCGCGACGCTCTTGACCGCCCGCGTGGTCAGCGGCCTCGCGCTCGGGCTCACCGCCACAGCCTGCACGGCATGGATCGCCGAGCTCCAGCCGGACGGCGACAGACGGATCGCGACGCTGTTCGCCACCGGCGCCAATCTCACCGGCCTGGCGCTTGGACCGCTGATCGCGGGATTGCTCGCGCAGTTCGCGCCGGCGCCGTTGCGCCTGCCTTACATCATCTATTTCGTCGGCCTCGTGGTTCCGGCGCTCGTCGTCTGGACCGTGCATGAGACGGTGAAGTCGAAACGCCCCTGGTCCGAGCTGTCGTTCCGGCCCCGCCTCGGCGTGCCCGAGGAGATCGCCGGCAGGTTCATCGCGCCGGCCGTCGCGGCCTTTGTCGCGTTTGCCGTCATGGGCTTCTATTCCGCTCTCATTCCGACCCTCCTCGAGAAAGGCCTGAAGATCGCAAGCCCTGCGGCGGGCGGCGGCGTGACGTGCTTCTTCTTCGCCTGCGGCGTCGCGGCCATCGCTCTGTCGGCGCGGCTGCCGAGCCGCGCCACCATGCTGTGCGGCCTCGGGCTGCTCGTCCCCGGCGTCGTGCTGCTGGTGCTCGCGCAGCCGCTCGGATCGCTGGCGGCCCTCCTGGTGTCGAGCGCGATCGGCGGCCCGGCCAGCGCCCTCGGCTATCGCGGCAGCCTGCAGGTCATCAATGAGATCGCGCCGGCCGACCGGCGCGCCGAGACGATCTCGACCTATCTCCTCGTCTGCTATTGCGGCGTCTCGCTGCCGGTGATCGGCATTGGCCTCCTGAGCCGGCCCGCCGGCGAGCAACTGGCCGACATCGGTTTTGCTGCCCTGCTCTGTATCTTTGCGTTCGCAGCGTTTCTCACCGACCGACATTACGGCGGCGAGGCGCGCTGACGCTCGATCAGTCCTGGCAGCGTTGGCCGAGGCGCGAGAGCCCCTCGTCGAGGTGATCGGCGAGGAGCGGCTTGCCGAGAAGGTATCGAGCCGTGTGGTTGTTGTGCAGCCGCGCCGCTTCCCGGCGCAGCTCACCCCACTCCCCGACGTCGCCGTCGCCGCGGCCGAGCCACATGAGCGCGACAAGGTCGACCTGCTCGTCCTCGGTCAACGTGTCGATGAACGCGCGCAGCTCCTGTTGGGTCGGATCGTCGGAGTGGTCCTCGAGCACAGAACGCATCCCGTCGTCCGTCGCGTTCGATGCGTCGCCCGGATCGGTGACCACGTCCTTGGCCTCGAATTCGCGGGCCTTGAGGATGAAGAAACAGACCTTGTCCGGCGATATCGAGAGGCTGGGAACAAGGGTGACCATCGGACATCTCCCGGCAACGCCCCCGCGCTTTCCGTCAACCAACGCCCGGGCGACGCGCCGGGTCCAGGCGGGACGGCGTGGCAAAATCGCCGCGCAGGTTGCCGGTTCAAGCGCCGGCCGCGGCGGCACAGTTCCCGTGGGGAACGAATGTCACGGGCCTGGAGTTGGTCAACAACAATGAGCAGCGGCGCCCTCGGACGACAGATCAAGACGGCGCTCGGCGAGACGCGCCTTCTCATCCTGGGCGCGCAGATCCTGTTCGGCTTCCACTTCAACGCTGCATTCCAGAACGGATTCCCCCGGCTCGCGCTTCCGTCGCGTTATCTGCACACCCTGGCGTTCTTCGCCATGGCCTGCACGATCGGCTGTCTGATCGCGCCCTCGATGCAGCACCGGCTCGTGGAGCGCGGCCATGCCACCGCGCGAATGCTGCGCGTCACCACCCGTTTCGCCGCCGTCGCTCTGGTGCTGTTCGCACTCGCACTCGGCGTCGATCTCTATGTGGTGGTCGAGCATCATTTCGGACTCTTCTGGGGCCTCGTGATCGGTATCGGTCTCGGGGGGACGGCACTGATGTCCTGGTACGGCGCCGAGTGGATGCTGCGGCCGTCCGGCAGCAAGGAGGACAAGATGCCATCCCAAGAGGACACTCCGCTTCAGGCTCGCGTCGAGCAGATGTTGACCGAGGCGCGCGTGCTCATTCCGGGCGCACAGGCGCTCTTCGGCTTTCAGCTCGGCGTCATGCTGATGGACGCATTCGGCCAGCTCCCCGCGGCCTCGAAGGCGGTGCACACCGCCGCGCTGTGCTGCATCGTCATCGCCATCATTCTGCTGATGGCGCCCGCGGCCTTTCATCGCGTGACGTTCGGCGGCCAGGATACGGAGGAATTCTATCGCCTCGGCTCGCGGCTTGTGGTCGCCGGCGCAGTACCGCTCGCGGCCGGCATTGCGGCCGACCTCGACGTGGCGATTCAAAGCTCTCTTGGATCGCAGCCGATCGCGCTGGGGGTCGCCATCGTGGTCGGCCTCGTGCTCGCGGGCCTGTGGTTCATCTACCCGCTGGCCTTGCGAGCGAAGCTGGCTTGCACCCGATAAGGACGGCAGCGTCGACGGCGGCCGCCCGGCCTCCGATCACCGCTTGCTCTTCGCCCGCTTCGGCACCTTCTTGCCCTTCTTGCGCGCCTTCGAGAGCCCGATCGCGATCGCCTGCTTGCGGCTTTTCACCTTTCCGCCGCGGCCGCCTTTGCCGCTCTTCGCTTTGCCGCGCTTGTAGCGATGCATCTCGCGCTTCACCTCCTCGCCCGAACCGCGCGAGTATCTGCGTCTGCTCTTCTTAGCCATGGCTCTCTCCTCAGCGAGCAACACCCCCGATGAAATGGCCGCTCCTATTGCGCTGAACTCTTGATCAGCTTCTTCGCGTGCTTCGGGCCGCGCCAGCCGCGGAAATCGAGCTCCTTCGGCTGGAGCGCGTCCGTGGCGCGGAAAAATTCTTCGAGGTCGCCGAGAGCGCGCCGCGGCAATCGGCGGATGTCCTCCAGATCGCCCTCGAACGGTGCGCGATCGGGAACGGCGAAAATCCGGTCGTTGCGCTCCGTCTTGCCGTTCGTCGTCTGCACCACCTCGAGAACGCCGATCGGGATGCACGACAGCACCAGCCCCGGATAGGTCGCGGCGTCGTGGATGATCAGGACGTCGAGCGGATCGCCATCCTCGGCCTCGGTCGAGGGGATGAAGCCCCAGTCGTAGGGATAGGTGAGGCCGGCAAGCAGCGGCTTTGAGAGCGTGAACACCCCGAGCTTGGATTCGTACTTGAGCTTGGCATGACTGCCGCGCGGCGTCTCGACCACCGCATAAATGTGCTTCTTGTCCGCCCAGACCGGAAGCTTTGCGAGATTGGTCATGAAATACGGTCGTTCCCAATGATCATTGCTGGTCCAACGCCCGCTCGCATGGTGAGTTCCTTTGCGCCGTCGCGTGGAACTCGTAAGGAACCGCCGACTGTCGTTGCCGTTATGCGGGAAAGAGGCGTTCCAGGCAGTCCGCGCCGGCCCAATGCCAATGCCGGCCGTGTCGGCACGAATGCCGGCTCCAAGAGAGCGAGCGCGCGGCGCTCATTCTCTGCCGTGCCGGTCGAACCGACGACGCTTTCGAACGCGGCCCCGTATGTTTGCGAGTACGATCACCATGACCGACCGAATCCCGATCCTGCAAATCCGCCACGCCGAGGGGGACGACTGGAGCGTGGCCGCGACTTGGCCCGATGGCCGCACCGAGGAGATCAAGGGCTTCAAGAGCGAAAGCGCCGCCAACGAGTGGATTGCCAACCGTTTTGCCACCTGGCTCGCGGAGACCGAGGATCGCGCGGCGGCCGGCACCGACCCCTGACCGCACCAAGACCGCCCGTAGAGTGCCGCCCGAGCGCTTGCCTCGTCGACCGGGTGCGCCGCGGCGGCGAGACTATTCGCCGCCGGCCGGCTCGCCGGGCGAGGGCGGTTGCTCGCGCGCCGCTTGGCGCTGTGCGTCCTCGCCCGAGCTCTGTTGCGCCCGCCCTTTGTCCTTGGGCTGCTCCTGGCCGCGCGAGTCCCGCGCGATCCCTTGATCCCCGCTGTGTTCGCTGTCGTCCTCCCGGCGACGCGCAGGATCGTCGCGGCGCTCACTTTCGCGGAGCTTGGATTCCTTCTTTGCTGCGCTCATGACCGCCTCGGTGTGCGAACTTCGGAATCGGGGCGCTAATGCCCCGAGAGTCAATCCGGGCGCCAAGCCGAGGTTCCGGCGGCCAATGACTGTGCCGGCCTCACGCGTGACCCCGCCAGGGTCCGCCGCCGCGCGATATCAGCCGGCGCGGACCGTCACGAGGAACTTGTCCATTTCCAGCTTGAGCCGGTTGCCCTCGTTGGAGAGCGACTTCGCCGAGGCGAGGACCTGCGCCGACGCGCTGCCGGTCTCGGCTGCGCCGCGATTCACATCGGTGATGTTGGTGGCGACCTGCGAGGTGCCCTGCGCGGCCTGCTGCACGTTGCGGGCGATCTCCTTGGTTGCCACGCCCTGCTCCTCGACCGCCGCGGCGATCGTGGTGGCGATCTGCGAGATGCGACCGATGGTGCCGCCGATTTCCTTGATGGCCGTCACCGATTCCCCTGTCGCCGCCTGCATTCCCCTGATATGCGCACCGATCTCATCGGTCGCCTTGGCGGTCTGCGAGGCAAGCTGCTTGACCTCCTGCGCCACTACCGCAAATCCCTTGCCCGCCTCGCCCGCCCGCGCCGCCTCGATCGTGGCATTGAGGGCGAGCAGGTTGGTCTGCTCGGCGATGGCGGTGATCAGCTTCACCACGTCGCCGATACGGCCGGCGGCTTCCGCGAGCGCGGCGATGCGGGAGTCGGTCAGCTCGGCCTGCTTCACCGCCTCGTCGGCGATGCGGCTCGATTCCTGGACCTGGCGGCCGATCTCGCCGATCGAGCCGGCCATCTCCTCGGTCGCGCTCGCGACCGACTGAACGTTGCTCGACGCGTCGCCGGACGCTTCCGCCACCACGGTGGCCAGCTGCTGCGTCGTTTCGGCGCTCTTGGTCAGGGTGGAGGCCGATGCCTCGAGCTCGTTCGCCGCCGAGGATACCGTTCCGACGATCTCGCCGACCGTCGACTCGAACTCGTCGGCCAGCTGCTCCATTCGGGCCTTGCGGCGCGCGGCTCGCGCCGTCTCCTCGTTCTTGGCCTCCTCTTCCTTCAGCAAGGCCTCGCGTGCCGCCTTCTCGCGGATGACGGTCACGGCTCTGGCCATGTCGCCGATATCGTCGCCGCGCCCGGCGCCCGGCACGTCGATGTCGAGATTTCCCTTGCCCATCTCGTCCATCGCGCCGTTGAGCCTTGCGATCGGACGCGACACGCCGAGATACGAGAACACGATCGAGGCGATGAGCACTGCCATGACCAGCGCATCGAGCGCGAGACCGATCGTGCGGCTGCGGGCCTCCTGCGCGTCGATGCGCTCCTCCACGTCCGCCGAACGCTGGCGCATGTCCGCGACCGTCGCGTCGAGAATCTTGTCGAGCTCGAGGCGCGCCGGATCGGCGCGATCCCTGATGGCCGCCATCATCCGATCGTTCGCCTTCAGCGCCTTGTCGATCGCTTCCTCGTATTGCGAGCCCCACTTCAGGAAGGCGTCGATCTTGGCAGCCATGGGCGTGCCGGCCGCAAGCCGGTGAGCCTCGGCGAGGGACTTGCTCGATTTTTCGAACGAGGCCTTCATGCGCGCCGGCGAATCCTTGGACCACCGCGCCAGATAGGCCCAGAAGGTGGTCCGCGCGCTGGTCGCGAAGAAGTCGGCGCGTTCGAGCGCGTGTCGTACCTCGTCCGCGTTGGACAGGGCAGCGAGCTCCGGCGCCGCCTGAAGCGCGGTCATGTCCTTCAGCCATCCGAGACCGAGCTCGCCAAGCCGGTTTTGCTGGTCGAGGAACTCCTTGCGCGCCGACACGACGTCGAGGACGGCCGTGTGATACTGTTCGACCAGCTGTCGCGCGCGCTCGAGGCCTTTGCGGCCATCTCCCGGCTCCTCGGCGGCGATCGCCGTATCGAGCGCCTTGAGCCCGTCCGCGGCGTATCCGTTGCCGCGCTTGATCACGTCATCGATGGTGGGGGCCTCCAGCGCCAGCCGCACGTCGCGACCCATGAGGATCAGCCGGCGCGTGGCGACGGCGGCTTCCTGGGTCGAGCTGCGGACGATCGAGGCGTTCTTGGATTCGGCCAGCAGCCCGCCCCGCACTCGGCGGTCCGACGCCACGTTGTAGGCGATGGCCCCGACCAGCAGCAGGCTGACGCCACCGGCCGCCGCGAGCTTGGTGGCAACGCTGAGCTTCAATCCAGGCATGGAGATTCCCCCGACCGCACACGGAGCCGAGAGGACACCACGCCCCGGAGCGCCGGCGCGGCGGCCGGCATCCAAGGGCCGCGTGGGATGTCGCCGTCCGCCCCGATTCCGTGTTCGCGGACGTTAACCATGACGCGTTAACAAGTGCTCAAAATACCGCCCGGTCGCATGCCCTAGGCCTCCAGGGCCGGGCCGAGGCGGGTGGACAGGCTCGCACGAGCTGTGCGAAAGGCGGGCGGGCGCCCGTCCGGGCGCCCCTTCAACCCAGGACACTGCATGCGCGATCTCCCCCGCACCATGAAGGCGGTCGTTGCCCCGACGCCCGGCGGCCCCGAAACCCTGAAGATGATCGAGCGGCCGGTTCCGCAGCCCGGCTTCGGCGAGGTGCTGATCGAGATCGCAGCGGCCGGGCTCAACGGCGCCGACCTGTCGCAGCGGCTCGGCCGCTACGACATGCCTCCCGGCGCGACCGACATCCTCGGGCTGGAGGCCTCCGGCACCATCGTGGCGGTCGGCGAGGGTGCGGCGCCGTGGAAGCCGGGCGATTCGGTCTGCGCGCTGCTGATCGGCGGCGGCTACGCCCACTACGTCGCAGCCCCCGCGGCGCAATGCCTGCCGGTGCCGCGCGGGCTGTCGCTGACCGAGGCCGCCGCCCTGCCCGAGGTCGCGAACACGGTCTGGCTCAACGTGTTCGAGCTCGCGGCGCTTCGCCCGGGCGAGCGGCTCCTGGTGCATGGCGGGGCAAGCGGCATCGGCACCATGGCGATCCAGCTCGCCCACGCGCTCGGCGCGCAGGTCTACGCGACCGCCGGCTCGGCGGAGAAATGCGCGCGCTGCGTCGCCCTCGGGGCCAAGCGCGCGATCGACTACAAGCGCGAGGATTTCGTCGCCGCCGTCATGGAGGAGACGCAAGGCGCCGGCGTGGATGTGGTGCTCGAGATGATCGGCGGCGATTACCTGCAGCGTGACATGACCGCGCTCGCCTTCGGCGGCCGGGTCGCGATCATCGCGCTCAAGCAGGGCTCGAAGCCGCCGTTCGATTTCTCCGTCTTCCAGCGCAAGGATGCCCGGATGATGGGGTCACGGCTGCGCCCGCGATCCTTGGCCGAGAAGGCGCGGCTGGTCGGTGAAGTCCGCAAGGCGGTGTGGCCGCTGATCGAGGACGGCCGGGTCAAGCCGATCGTCGACCGCACCTTCGCGCTCGCCGACGCGGCGCAGGCCCACGCCTACATGGAAAGCGGCGCCCACGTCGGGAAGATCCTGCTGACCATGTGACCGGCAGCGCGTTCAAAAGTGCAGCAGCGGCGCCAACACCGGCGCCACCGCGGTCGCGAGCATGCCGAGGATGATCACGAAGGCGCAGGCTGCCCCGACCCGGTCGATGAGCCCGGCGATCGGTCTCGTGAGACGCAAGCCCATGGTTGCGACCTCCATCCGGACAACCCCGACTCTAGCCGGGCCGTTCCGGGAGGTCGCGTAAAATGGGCGTTAAAACCACAGCTTGCGGCGCCGCGCGGCCGGGTCGGCGCAAGGCCCTGCGCGAGGCCTATTCCGCCGCCAGATGCGCGGAGCGGCGCTCATAGAGCTTGTCGTCGGCATAACCCATGGTTTCCGGCCTGCCGCGGCCGAGCATCACCTGGAAATAGACCGGCCCGAGGCTGTCGTTCTGATACCCGTGGATCACGCCCGCCGGGCATGAGATGCACTCCCAAGGGCCGAGCCGCGTCGTGATCCGCTTGCCGCTCTCGTCTTCGACGAACACGTCGAGGAATCCCTGCAGCACGAAGAAGCACTCCTCGACCTCGTGGGTATGCGCGGCGTTGCCCTGGCCGGGCTCGACATACATCACCGAGAGCGTGAAGTTGCCGGCCGGGATCACGCTCGGATCGCCGTGCTTGCCCGAGCCGCCGGCGCCGATGAAGCGGTGCTGCGCGCGCTTGTAGCCCTCGATCTTGGCGTCCTCGAAGGCCGCCCAATCCGGCTTCTTCTCGCGGAAGCGGCCGACATATTTCTGCATGATCTCTTCGACCGGAACACCGACAAGCTCGGCTGGCCGCGGATGGCGTGCAACGCTCATGACAGTCTCCTTCTCGACCAATGAAGCCGATTGCGACTTTCGGCGCACTCTAGGCGCCTGTTGACCAGTTAGTCAATTATTCCACCGCGGCGGAGCGCGCAGCGTTGATCATTTCCCACACCCGCGGCGGCGACAGCGGCAGCTCGCGCGGCTCGACGCCGAAATCGCCGAGCGCGTTGGCGACCGCATTCGCGACGACCCCGCCCGCCGCGATGATGCCGCCCTCGCCCGCCCCCTTGGCGCCGAGCGGGTTGATCGGCGACGGCTTGAGCTCGGTGGTGACGCTGCGCAGGTTGGGGAAATCGCTCGCGGTCGGCAGCAGATAGTCCATCAACGATCCGGTCAGAAGCTGGCCCTGGTCGTCATAGACGAGATGCTCGAGGAACGCGCCGCCGAGTCCCTGCACCAGCGAGCCGATCACCTGTCCCTTGAGCGTGTTCGGGTTGATGATGCGGCCGACGTCCTCGACCGCGGCATAGTCGAGAATCTCGACCCGTCCGGTCTTGGGATCGACCGTGACGTGCGCCGCATGAGCGCCATAGGTCCAGGTGTGCTTCTTGTTGAGGAAGAAGCCCTCGGCGGCCGTGCCGGCGAACTCCTTGAGCGCGAGCGTCCGGCCGTCCGGCCCCGTCACCTTGTCGTCGCCGACCCTGACCGCATCCTCCGCGCAGCCGAAACGCTTGGCAGCCTCGGCCCGGACGGCGGCACGGAATTTTTCCACGGCGTCGAGCAACGCCGAGCCGCCCATCACCACCGAGCGCGAGTGATAGGCGCCATAGCCGTCGCTCACATAGGCGGTCGATCCGTGCAGCACCTCGCGGATGCGCTCGAGCGGCACCTCGAGCGCGTCGGCCGCGATCTGCGCGAACACTGTCTCGACGCCCTGCCCGACCGCCGAGGAGCCCATCAACACCGTGAAGGTCGCATCGTCGTTGAGCGCGACCTTCACGGTTTCCTTCGGACCGGCGGCGCCGCCCTCGATGAAGCAGCCGAGCGCCAGCCCGTGATAGCGGCCGTCGATCAGCTGGCCCTGCAGCTTCTGCTTCTCGTTCCAGCCGATCTCGGTGAGGCAACGATCGAGCGTCGACTGGTAGTCGCCGCTGTCGAGCTCGTCCTTGCTCTCGAACGGCGTGATGGTGGCGAGCCGATACGGCATCTCGGCATCCGCCACGAGATTGCGCCGGCGGAACTCGATGCGATCGATGCCGAGATCCTTGGCGACCATGTCGAACAGCCGCTCACGGAAGAAATCCGTCTCGAACCGGCCCGGCCCCCGGTAGGTTCCGACCGGCGTCTTGTTGGTCATGAACAGGGTGACATCGATATCGACGTTCTCGATGCGATACGGGCCCGACATGAACTGCGCCACGTTGCGCGCCCCGACCGCGCCGTTGGTTCGCATGTAGGCGCCCATGTCCGCGTAGGTGTTCCCGCGCAGGCCGAGGATGACGCCGTCGCGCGTGCAGGCGATCTCGACATCGGCCTCCGCCTCGCGCGCGTGGTTCATCGCCATCAGGTTCTCGCGCCGGTCCTCGATCCAGCGGACCGGCCGCCCGGCATGGCGCGCCGCGAACGGGATGAGAAAGTCCTCCGGATAGAACTCGCCGCGCGCGCCGAAGCCGCCGCCGACGTCGTTCTCGACCATGTCGATCGCGGCCTCGGGCAGGCCGATCTGTGCCGCCAGGATGCGCCGATTGAAGAACGGCACCTTGGCGGCGCCGAACACGCGCAGGATGCCGGCGCCTGCGTCCCATTCGGCGAGCACGCCGCGCGGCTCCATGGTCAAACCGTAGTGGCGCTGCGTCTTGAAGTGCTCGCGCCGCCGATATGGTGCGTCCTTGAACGCCGCGGCAGCGTCGCCGCGCACCGCATTGAATACGAGCGCCGTATTGCCCTTCTCGAACAGGCGCCTGTCGCCCCTGGTCGCCGTGGCGCGATCGGTCACCGGCGGCAGCGGCTCGATGTCGACCGCGATCGCCTCGAGCGCGTCCTCGCCGATCGCCGCCGAGTCGGCGAGCACGACCGCGATCGGCTCTCCGACGTAGCGGACCTTGTCGGCCGCGATCACCGGCTGCTCGAACGGTTTGAAGTCGGGCAACGGCTGCAGCCGCATCGGGATGATGGGCGGGCCGCCCGGCATGTCCTGCGCGGTGATGACCGCGCGCACGCCGGGCATCGCCAGCGCCTCCGACGCATCGACGGAGCGGACACGCCCATGCGCGACTGCGCTGCGCAGGATCACCGCGTGCAGCAGTCCCTGCGGCGCGAGATCCCCCACATATTGTCCCCGCCCGCGCAGGAAGCGCAGATCCTCCCGCCGCTCGACCGGAGCGCCGATGAAGGTGTTCTTCATCCCCGATCACCCGCAGGCTTGCGATAGGCGGCCCGTGCGTCGAGAACCGCCTCGACGATCGGGATATAGCCGGTGCAACGGCAGATGTTGCCGGACAGCACATCGCGCACGCGGTCGGCGTCGCAATCGGGCTCCTCGCTCAGGAGCGCATGTGCGGTGGTGATCATGCCGGGCGTGCAGAAGCCGCACTGCAGAGCGTGATGCTTGCGGAAGGACTTTTGCAGCGGCGTGAGGTCGTCGTCATTCGACAGGCCCTCGACCGTGGTCACCTGCCGGCCCTCCGCCTGCACGGCGAGCATGAGGCACGCGCGCACCGCCTCACCGTCCACGAGCACCGTACAGGCGCCGCACACCCCGTGCTCGCAACCGAGATGCGTCCCGGTCAGGCGCAGCACCTCGCGCAGGCAGTCGGCCAGCGTCATGCGCGGCTCCACGTTCACCTCGACCGCCTTGCCGTTGACCTCGAACCTCGTTGGCATGGGCACTCCGCGA
>DASTZX010000316.1:0-19001 GCA_035764045.1 Xanthobacteraceae bacterium
CGCCCCCTCACCCGCCGCGCTTCGCTCACGCTCGCGCGTCGACCTCTCCCCGCACGCGGGGAGAGGTGACTCATAGCTTCTTCACGGTCTCGCTGGTCGTCGCGGCGTCGCCCCACACCGGCGCGTCGGCGCCGCTGCCCCAATTCCGCGGGCGGTAGAAGGTATGCACGCCGATGCGATCGAGCTTGTGCATCTCGCGCACCCAGATCGGACGTACCCAGTAGGCATGATAATGCGTCGCCTTGCCGACGTCGGGCAGCCACAGCTTGCCGTCGAGCGTGTCGCGGGCGATCTCCTTTGCACGCTTCCAGGCGTCCGGCTCGTCCACCCGCTCGGATGCGCCGTCGCATGCGAAGCTGAACTGGCAGGCGAAGCGGCGATGGGCGTTCTGATAGACGACGCCGCAGACGTTGTTGGGATAGTAGCCGGAGAACACGCGGTTCATGACCACCTGCGCGACCGCCACCTGGCCGCGCACCGGTTCGGCGCGGGCCTCGAAATAGACCGCGTTGGCGAGACATTTCTCGGCTTTCGCGCGCGCCCTCCCCATGAGGCCGAGGCGCTCAGCCGGGCTCTTTGGATGATGGCCGGGGCCGGTCACCTCGCCCTTGGCAGCGACCGTCTCCCGGTTTGGCGGTTGGGCCGGCGAGGCTTCGGCTTCCTCGGTCGGCTCGACAAGCGCGTCATCGTCCGGCGACCAGGGCTGCATTGCGGCGAGCATGCCCATCGGCTCGACCCCGAAATAGATGCGGGCGGCCTGCGCCGAGGGGGCCTCGTCGTCATTCTCGGCATCGCCGCCGGCCGGCCGGTCTTCGGCAACCGGCGGCGGATCGGCGGGCGCGGCAGGCGCGGCAGGCGCGACGCTCGCCACCGCAGAGGTTGTCTCGCCTTCGCCGGGGGCATGTTCGGCGCCCTGTTGCGGCGCCGGAGACGGCGGCGATACCGGCGTCATCGCGGGTTCCGGGGCCGCCTTCGGCACCAGCCGGTCGCCCTTGTTCGAGCGGTTGACTTCCGGAAAGACGCGCGGCGGGTTGCGTGGATCGATCAGCGCCTGGGCGGCGATCGAGGCGGTGACGTCGTTCTCACCGAGATCGAGGCCCGCGAGAGAGACCTCGGTCGGGCGCGGCACGTCGGCGCCGGCCGGACGCGGGAATGCGAACAGGGCGGCGTGAATGGTCCCGAACGGCGAGGCAACGAGCCGCTCGCGGGCCGGTTCGGGCACTGAGGGCCGCGACGCGACCAGCGCGGCGACATCGGCAAAGCCGGCTTGCGTCGGCGCCGCGCAGCCGACGAGAGCCAATCCGACATGCAACGCCTTCGAAACGCGACACATCATTCGCATACGCCACGCCACTACGGCTACAAGGACGCAACGGGACGCAAACCTCACGGCGACACACGCCCGGCATGCGGACGATGCGCGTGTTGCCGTCGATGGACGGGCAAGCACTCTGGCGCATTAACGTTGACGTGCAGTTAATGGCGCGGGCGGACATGCGGCGCGGCGGAACGATGCGCGCCGGCGACGCCGCGCGGCGTCATCGGATGGCGGCGAGATGGACTGAAAGCCAGTTGCCGATCAGGAACGCCGCGAGCCCGACGAAGCATCCGAAGATCAGCAGGCGATCGGGAATGAGCTCAGGTACGGGGCGGCGAAAAAGGAACCGCACGACCAACAGCGCCACCGCCACCCCGGCGAAGAACACGACGAGCGGATGCTCCAGCACGTCATCGCCGAACGGGCGATCCTCGGCATAGATGCCGAACACCACGCCGGCGGCCGCCATCAGTCCGAACCACCAGGTGAGGATGCGGCCCGACAGGGACCGATCATGGGTCGGCGGTTTTGCGGGTTCGCTCATCGGTCGCGACCTTATCACGCCGTGATTCCGGAAACCGCAGACGGCCGGAGGCCGGCCCCCGTGGCCCCGCGCCCGGCGTGACGTTCGCCACGCGCATGGCGGCGCGCTACGCCGTGCTCGCGAGATCCTTGCCGAGCGCCGCCTGGGCAGCGGCAAGCCGCGCGATCGGCACGCGGAACGGCGAGCACGAAACATAATCGAGCCCGACCCGATGGCAGAAAGCGACCGACGACGGATCGCCGCCGTGCTCGCCGCAGATGCCGAGCTTGAGCTTGGGGCGCACCTTGCGGCCGCGCTCGGTGGCGATCTCGACCAGCTCGCCGACGCCCTCCTGGTCGATCGATACGAACGGATCGACCGCCAGAATTCCCTTGGCGGTGTAGGTGCCGAGAAAGCTCGCCGCGTCGTCGCGGCTGATGCCGAACGTCGTCTGGGTGAGGTCGTTCGTGCCGTAGGAGAAGAACTCGGCCGTCTCGGCGATCTCGCCCGCCTTGAGCGCCGCGCGCGGCAGCTCGATCATCGTGCCGACCTGGTAGCTGAGCTTTGCCTTGTTCTCCTTGCCGACCGCCTCCGCCATGGCGTCGATGCGCGCCTTGACGAGATCGAACTCCGCGCGGGTCGCGATCAGCGGCACCATCACCTCGGGCACCACCGGCTTGCCGGTGCGCTTGCCCGTCTCGACCGCGGCCTCGAAGATCGCGCGCGCCTGCATCTCGGCGATCTCCGGATAGGCGATGGCGAGCCGGCAGCCGCGGAAACCGAGCATCGGATTGAACTCGGCCAGCTCACGTGCCCGATCGGTGAGCTTGCGCGGGTCGGCGTTCATCGCCTTGGCGACCTCGTCGATCTCGGCCGGCGTGTGCGGCAGGAACTCGTGCAGGGGCGGATCGAGCAGCCGGATGGTCACCGGCAGCCCCTGCATGATCTCGAACAGCTCGGTGAAATCCTTGCGCTGCATGGGCAGCAGCTTGGCGAGGGCGGCGCGCCGGCTCTTCTCGTCATCGGAGAGGATCATCTCGCGCACCGCGCGGATGCGGTCCTCGTCGAAGAACATGTGCTCCGTGCGGCAGAGGCCGATTCCCTCGGCACCGAACTTGACGGCGACGCGGGCATCGTTCGGCGTGTCGGCATTGGCGCGCACGCCGAGCCGCCGCGCGCGGTCGGCCCAGCTCATGAGCGTGGCGAAATCGCCGGAGAGCTCCGGCTCCTGCATCGCCACCTTGCCGCTGAGCACCTGGCCGGTCGAGCCGTCGATGGTGATCACGTCGCCCTTCTTGAGCGTCATGCCGCCGGCCTGCAGGGTATTGGCGGCATAGTCGACCCGGATCGCGCCGGCGCCGGAGACGCACGGCTTGCCCATGCCGCGCGCCACGACGGCCGCATGCGAGGTCATGCCGCCGCGGGTGGTGAGAATGCCTTCCGAGGCGTGCATGCCGTGGATGTCCTCCGGGCTCGTCTCGATCCGCACCAGAATGACCTTGCGGCCCTGCGTCTTGAGAAGCTCGGCCTCGTCCGAGGAGAACACGATCTCGCCGGAGGCCGCGCCGGGCGACGCCGGCAGGCCGGTCGCGATGACCTGGCGATCGGCCTTGGGATCGATCGTCGGATGCAGGAGCTGGTCGAGGGAGGCCGGATCGACCCGGGTCACCGCTTCGTCGCGGCTGATCAGCGATTCGTTCGCGAGCTCGACCGCGATGCGCAAGGCCGCCTTGGCGGTGCGCTTGCCGGAGCGGGTCTGCAGCATCCACAGCTTGCCCTGCTCCACCGTGAACTCGAGGTCCTGCATGTCGCGATAGTGCTTCTCGAGCAGGCCGTAGATGCGCGTGAGCTCGGCGAAGGCGTTCGGCATCGCCTTCTCCATCGACGGCTTGTCGGAGCCGCTTTCGCGGCGCGCCTTTTCGGTGATCTCCTGCGGGGTGCGGATGCCGGCGACGACGTCCTCGCCCTGGGCGTTGATCAGGAACTCGCCATACAGCCGCTTCTCGCCGGTGGACGGATTGCGGGTGAAGGCGACGCCGGTCGCGGAGGTGTCGCCGAGATTGCCGAACACCATCGCCTGAACATTGACGGCCGTGCCCCAGCTTTCCGGGATGTTGTGCAGGCGACGATAGGTGATGGCGCGCTGATTCATCCAGCTGCCGAAGACGGCGCCAATGGCGCCCCACAACTGCGCGTGCGGATCCTGCGGGAAAGGCTCGCCGAGCTCCTGCGCGACCCGCTCCTTGTAGCGCTCGACCAGCTCGGCCCAGTCATCCGCCTCGAGATCGGTGTCGAGCATGTAGTTGTTCTTGTCCTTGTGCTCGTCGAGGATCTCCTCGAACACGTGATGACCCAGCCCGAGCACCACGTCGGAATACATGGTGATGAAGCGACGATAGCTGTCATAGGCAAAGCGGCGGTCGCCCGATTTCCGCGCCAGCGCCTCGACCGTCGTGTCGTTGAGGCCGAGATTGAGCACCGTGTCCATCATGCCGGGCATGGAGGCGCGCGCGCCGGAACGCACGGAGACCAGCAGCGGGTTTTGCGCGTCGCCGAAGGTCTTGCCGGTGATCTTGCCCACGCGGGCGAGCGCCGCCTCGACCTGGGGCTTGAGCTCCTTCGGGTAGCTTTTGCGGTTGGCGTAGAAGTAGGTGCAGACGTCGGTGGTGATGGTGAAGCCGGGCGGGACCGGCAGGCCCAGGTTCGCCATCTCGGCGAGGTTCGCACCCTTGCCGCCGAGCAGGTTCTTCATCTTCGCGGTGCCTTCGGCCTTGCCGTCGCCGAAGCTGTAGACCCATTTCGCCGTGCGCGACGACGGCTTCGCCGGGCGTACCGGCTTACGGCGCGCCGGCGCGCGTGTCGACTTGCGGGCGGCGCGCCGCGTGGCCGTTGACGGTCGCGAGCGTCGGGCGGTGGTCTTCTTGGCCATGATGTGTCCGGAGATGTTCCTGGCGGGGAGAAAGCATGCCGGACCGGTCGCGTGCAACCCTGCTCTTGGGCCAACTCGCCGCGCGCCACTAAGTCGGGTAGCGGACCGGAACTTCCATGAAACGAATGGGTTATGCCCAATCGGCCCGGCGCCAAGGACCAGGTTCAGAGGCCCGCAATACCGGCCTCAGCCCTCGATCCGGGAGAAATCGGCGACCGCCAACGTCGCGGCGCGGATTTCGTTGAGCAGGCGCAGCCGGTTCGCCCGCACCGCCTTGTCATCGGTGTTGACTGTCACCTTGTCGAAGAAGGCGTCGACATAGGGGCGCAGCTGCGCCATCACCCGCATGGCGGCGGCGAAGTCCTCGGCCGCGACCGCCGCGGCGGCCTCGCGCTTGGCAACATCGATCGCCCGCGCCAGCTCGCGCTCCTCGGTCTGCGCATAGAGGCTCCGATCGGGCTCGCCCGTAAACGTCGTGCCGTCGCGCTTTTCCTCGATGCGCAGGATGTTGGCCGCGCGTTTGTAGCCGGCGAGCAGGTTCTTGCCGTCGTCGCTGTCGAGGAACTGCCCGAGCGCCTCGACGCGGCGGACGATGAGGACGAGGTCATCCTGACCTTGCAGCGCGAAGACCGCATCGACCAGATCGTGACGGGCGCCCTGCTCGCGCAACTGGACCTTCAGGCGATCGGCAAAGAACGAGAGCAGGTCGAGCGATGCTTCGCCCGGCAGCGTGCGCGCGAAGATCGACAGCAGCGAAAGCCGCAGCGCGTTGTCGATCACGATCCGGATCACCCCGAGCGCCGCACGGCGCAGCGCATAGGGATCCTTGCTTCCGGTCGGCTTCTCGTCGATCGACCAGAAGCCGACCAGCGCATCGAGCTTGTCTGCGAGCGCCACCGCCATCGCGACCGGGTCGGAGGGCACGAGATCGTCCGGCCCTTTCGGCTTGTAGTGGTCCTCCAGCGCATGGGCGACCGCCTCGTCCTCGTCCTGCGCCTCGGCGTAGTATCGGCCCATCAGCCCTTGCAGCTCGGGAAAATCTCCGACCACCTCGGTGAGGAGGTCCGCCTTGGCGAGCCGTGCGGCGCGCCTGACCTTCTCGAGGTCGGCACCGACCCGCGGGGCGAGCTCGAGCGCCAGCCGCTCGACGCGCGCGATGCGCTCGGCCTGCGTTCCGAGCTTCTCGTGAAAGACGATCTTATCGAACTTCGCCAGCCGCTCCTCGAGGCGGGTCTCCAGATCGGTCTCGTAGAAGAACTTGGCATCGGCGAGCCGCGCCCGGATCACGCGCTCGTTTCCGGCGACGATCGACCGG
This sequence comes from Xanthobacteraceae bacterium, assembly GCA_035764045.1. Classification (GTDB taxonomy): domain Bacteria; phylum Pseudomonadota; class Alphaproteobacteria; order Rhizobiales; family Xanthobacteraceae; genus JAVDCA01. The sequence continues at coordinate 6,086 of DASTZX010000316.1, forward strand.
CCACCGTCCGGCGCCTCGATGTTGCTGACCACGATGAACTTGTCGACGAGCTGCGCAGTCTGCGGATCGCGCAGCACGAAGCATTTCTGGTTGTTGCGGATGGTGGTGCGGATGACCTCGGGCGGAATGGACAGGAACTCGCGGTCGAAGGAGCCCATCAGCACCACCGGCCATTCAACCAGGCCCGCGACCTCGTCCAGCAGCGCCTTGTCTTCGACGAGCTCGAAGCCTTGCGCGAATGCGAGGTTCTTGGCGTCCGCGAGGATCGTCTCCTTGCGCCGCTCGGGATCGAGCACGACCTTCGCACGCGCGAGCTTGTCCGCATAATCGCCGAAATGCCTGACCTCGATCGGACCGGGTGCGAGGAAGCGATGGCCGCGCGTCATCCGGTCGGCCGCGATGCCGTCGACCTGGAACGGCACCACCGCGGGCTCCTCGGTCTCCGGGCCGAAGGTCGCCACGATCGAATGCAGCGGCCGCACCCAGGTCAGCCGGCCCGCACCCCAGCGCATCGATTTCGGCCACGGAAAGGTGCGGATCACGACCGGCAGGATTTCCGCCAGCACGTCGATCGCGGGCCGGCCCGGCCGCTCGATGAGAGCGAGATAGAAGTCGCCCTTCTTGGGATCGCGCTGGATGGTCGCCTCATCGATCGAGGCCAGCCCAGCGCTCTTGAGAAAACCCTCGATCGCCTTCTCGGGCGAGCCGACGCGGGGGCCTTTCTTCTCTTCCTTGAGGTCGGGCTGGCGCGTCGGCACGCCCTGCACGGTGAGTGCGAGGCGGCGCGGCGTCGCAAAGGCGCGCGCGCCCTCATAGACCAGGCCCGCGTCGACCAGCTTGCCGGTGACGATGGCCTTCAAATCGTCCGCCGCCCGCGCCTGCATGCGGGCGGGAATTTCCTCGGAGAACAGCTCAAGCAGGAGGTCGGGCATTGGCCTTCCTTCACCCTCCCCTGGAGGGGGAGGGTCGGCGCGCGGAGCGCGCCGGGGTGGGGTGAACCGCATCGCCGGAATCGTTCCGATTGCGACGCTCGTGTTTCAGCGGCTCATCAAACACCAGCGTAGCCGAAATCGCGATGTGGATCGCTTCGAGCACGCCCGTCATATTCTGCGTGATGTCGTTATTCCAGAAGCGGATGACCCGATAGCCTTCCGACTCAAGCCAGCGCGTCCGCTCTTTGTCGGTTTCTGCAACGGGGCCTTCGGCATGCTGGGATCCGTCGATTTCGATGATCAGTCGCGCTGCCATGCAAGCAAAATCCGCGACATAGGGCCCGATCGGCACCTGCCGCCGAAAATGCGTTCCGAGCACGGGTGAGCGGCGCAAATACCGCCACAGGTTTTCTTCAGCATTCGTCGCGTTCGCGCGCAAGCGGCGCGCGGTCTCGCGGCGAAAGCTGTCGATCGTGCGCCGCATGGCTAGCTCCGTCACCCCACCCCGGCGCGCTGCGCGCGCCGACCCTCCCCCTCCAGGGGAGGGTGAAGAAAACTCATGCTCCGCCTCCCTGCGTCTTGAGCCAGGCCTCGCCGCAGGCCTTCGCAAGCTCGCGCACGCGCAGAATGTAGCTCTGCCGCTCGGTCACCGAGATCACGCCGCGGGCATCGAGCAGATTGAAGACGTGGCTCGCCTTGATCGCCTGGTCGTAGGCCGGCAGCGCCATCAGGTGCACCTTGCCGCCCTGCGCCCAGCCGTCGGCGATGTATTTGCGGCAGGCCGCCTCCGCCATCCGGAACTGCTCGAACAGCATCGCGGTGTCGGAAAATTCGAAGTTGTGGCGTGAATATTCCTGCTCGGCCTGCAGGAACACATCGCCATAGGTGACCTTGTCGGCGCCCTCGCGGCCGTTGAAGTTCAGATCGAAGACCCGGTCGACCCCCTGCACATACATGGCAAGGCGCTCGAGCCCATAGGTGAGCTCGCCGGAGACTGGCGCGCATTCGAAGCCGGCGACCTGCTGGAAGTACGTGAACTGCGAGACCTCCATGCCGTCGCACCAGCATTCCCAGCCAAGCCCCCAGGCGCCGAGTGTCGGGCTCTCCCAGTCGTCCTCGACGAAGCGGATGTCGTGCAGCTTGCGATCGATGCCGATGGCGGCGAGCGAGGCAAGATAGAGATCCTGGATGTCCGGCGGCGATGGCTTGAGGATCACCTGGAACTGGTAATAGTGCTGCAGCCGGTTGGGGTTCTCGCCGTAGCGGCCGTCCTTCGGCCGGCGCGAGGGCTGCACATAGGCCGCCCGCCACGGCTTCGGCCCGAGCGCCCGCAAGGTCGTCGCCGGATGGAACGTGCCGGCGCCCACCTCCATGTCATAGGGTTGGAGGATGACGCAGCCCTGGTCCGCCCAGAAACGCTGCAGCGCCAGGATCAGGCCCTGGAACGAGCGCTCGGGACGCATGTGGGCGGGGAGGTCGGCGGTGGACATGAGCCGTAAGGCCGTGATTCGGGCTGCTTTTCGCTGAATGGGCGCGGAACGTACTGGTCACCCTCCGGGGGGTCAAGGCATGCACGCAGTGACGCAGCCGGGGCGCGGCCCTTGCGGGGGCTGCCGCGGACGCCTTAGGACAGCAGCCAAGAACAATCCCGGAGAACACCGTGCGCCGTGATGTCTGGTCTCTTCTGGCGCTCGCAGGCGCGCTCTTCGCGGGCGCGGCGGCGGCGCAGGATTATCCCACCCGCCCGATCCGCATGATCGTCGCCTTCTCGGCCGGCGGCACCACCGACTACGTGGCGCGCACGCTCGCCGACAAGGTGCGCGGATCGCTCGGCCAACCGGTCGTCATCGAGAACAAGCCGGGCGCCAACGGCGCGATCGGCGCCGACTTCGTCTCCAAGGCGGAGCCCGACGGCTACACGCTGTTCTTCTCGACCGCCGGCGCGCTCTCGATCAATCCCAGCATGCGCTCGGACCTGCCGTACGATCCAATCAAGGGCTTCACCCCGATCGTGCCGACCGCACGTAACACGGTGCTGTTCGCCGTCAACTCAGGCCTCGGCATCTCGACCGCGCAGGAGATGATCGCGCGTGCGAAGGACAAGCCCGGATCGATCACGGTCGCGATCACCGGGATCGGCGCCATCTCCCACCTCGCGATCGAGATGCTGCAGCACTCAGCGAAGATCAAGCTGCAGGCCGTGCCCTATCGCGGCGCGGGCCCCGCGATCGCCGACCTGATCGGCGGGCAGGTGAACGCCATGAGCGCCGAGGTGCCGGTGCTGATGCCGCAGATCAAGGCCGGCAAAGCAAAGGTCCTCGCCATATCGGCGCAGAACCGCTCCGAGGTGATGCCCGACATCCCGACCTTCGCGGAGCTCGGCTATCCCGATGTGGTCGCCGACAACTGGTCGGGCGTGCTCGCCCCGCCGAAGACGCCGCCGGCCATTGTCGCCAAGCTCAATGCGGCATTTAATGCAGTCGTGAAGGATCCGGAGGTGCGCCGAAAGCTCGCCGAGAACGGTGTCTCCACCATCGGCGGTACGCCCGAGGATCTGACCAAGCTGATCGAGAGCGAGACCGCACGCTGGCGCAAGGTGGTGGCGGAAACCGGCGTCAAAGCGGAGCGGTAAGGCCGCCACCGGGAGGGGCCATGATGATCGACCGTATCGCCCGCCTGATCGCAGTCGCCTGGTTCGTTGCCGGCGCGCTGGTGGCGACCTCGCAGGCACAGGATTACCCGACACACCCGATCAAGGTGGTCATTGCGTTCCCGCCCGGCGGGCCGACCGATTTCGTCGGGCGGCTTCTTGCCGACAAGCTCAAGGAGCTGCTCGGCCAGCCGATCATCATCGAGAACAAGGGGGGTGCGAGCGGCGCGATCGGCGCCAACGAAGTCGCGAAATCCGCGCCCGACGGCTACACGCTGTTTCTCACGACCTCCGGCGCCGTGACGATCACGCCCAACCTGCGCGCCGACACTCCGTATGACACGATGCGCGACTTCGCGCCGATCTCGCTCGTCGTCAACGTCAACGAAATCCTGGTGGTGCGGCCGGATCTCGGCGCGAAGTCCGCGAAGGACCTCGCCGCCATGGGCAAAGCCAAGCCCGGCACGCTGGCGTTCGCCTCGACCGGCGTCGGCAGCCCTCCGCATCTTGCACTCGAGCTTTTCCAGGACGCCGCCGGCGCGAAGTTCGTGCACGTCCCGTATCGCGGGGCCGCGCCCGCGATCACGGATCTGCTCGGAGGGCAAGTGATCGCGATGTTCGCCGATGCCCCGGTGCTGCTGCCGCAGATCGCAGCCGGCAAGCTCACGCCGATTGGCGTCGCCGCCGCGCAACGCAATCCGGCGCTGCCGGACGTGCCGACGCTCGCCGACCAGGGCTATGCCAATATGATCGTGAACAACTGGTATGGCCTGCTCGCCCCGGCAAAAACGCCGCCGGCGGCGATCGCGAAGCTCAACCAGGCGGTCCGCACCGCGCTGTCCGATCCGGTCCTCAAGGACAAGCTGCTGAAAGTGGGCGCCGTGCCGGCGGCCTCGACGCCGGAGGACTTTTCCAAGTTTCTCGGCCAAGAGCTGGCGCGCTGGGGCAAGGTCATCCGCGAGAAAGGGATCAAGGAGGAGTGAGTTGAGCGCGGCCCTGCGCGAAAAGCTCGCTAATGCGGGGCGCGTGCTGGCGCTCGAGGGCCAGGGCGACTACGTGGCGGGGCACGTCTCCGTCCGCCTGCCCGACGATGCCACACGATTCCTGATGAAGCCGGCGGGCATCGGCATCGAGGAGATGCGTCCGGACAACATCATCACGGTCGACCTCGAGGGCCGCAAGGTCGATGGCACGATGCCGCGGCACAACGAGGTATTCATCCATTCGGAGGCGCTGCGCGCGCGCCCCGACGTGAATGCGGTGGTGCACACCCACCCGATCCATGCGATCGCGTTCTCGTCGCTCGGCAAGCCGCTGCTGGCGGTCGGAAACGATGCCTCGTGGTTCGTGGGACGGCTGCCGATCTTTTCCGAGACCACCGATCTCATCGTCGATCAGGCGCGCGGCAAAGCGGTGGCGCGCTGTCTCGGGCCGCATGCCGCGCTCATCCTGCGCAATCACGGCATCGTCACCGCGGCCGCAAGCCTCGAGGAAGCCGTATGGGTCGCGCTCAAGCTCGAGAGGGCGTGCCAGACGCAGCTTCTCGCCGAATCCGCGGGCGGCCCGAAGCTCACGGTCGAGGGGCAGGATCTTGCGAGCAAGGCCGGCCGCTCGAATCGCGGCGACCTGCATACCAATGTCTTCAATTATCTGGTCCGGCGCTGGCGCCGGGTCTGCTGCGGCGAAGAGATCGATGCCCCGCAGGTGACCGCGTTCGAGAGAGACACGAAAAGCGGTTAGCGCTCACTCCGGCCGATAGACACCGCTCATCGGGTCGCGCCGCAGCTTCGGCAGCTGGCCCGGCGTCTCGACGACCGGCTCGTGCGGATGCAGCTCGCCGTTCACTCGCTGCCACTCCTTGGCGAGCAGTTTCGCGACCGCGGCGGCACCGAGCGCTCCGAGCGCCCAGCCGATCACCGGAACGAACAGCGGCATGACCAAACCCCTCCAGCAAGCGTCGCCCTACAAGCCGAACCGCGCCCAGATCGCGCGCGCCTCGATGGCGGAGATGATGTCCTCCGCATCGGGCCAGCCGCGCCCACCCAGGGCGACGCCGGCAACGCGCCGGCCGAACAGGCCGCGCTCGGCCGGCACCAGCGGCGTGAGCACGTCGGTGCCGAAGCGCTCGCGCAAGACCGAGCGCAGGTCACCGAGCCGATCAACGAGGCCGTAGCCGAGCGCCGTCTTCGCGCTCCAGTATTCGCCCGAGAAGACGGTGTTTTCGGGGCCGGTCAGGCGCGCGCCCCGGCTCGCCTTCACGAGGCCGATGAAGTCCTGGTGGATCTCGCGCTGGATCGACTTGAGATGCTCGACGTCTGCGGGGTTCTCCGGCAGGAACGGGTCGAGCATCACCTTCTTCTCGCCCGCCGTGTAGACCCGCCGCTCGATGCCGAGCTTGCGGATCGCCTCGTTGAGCCCGAAGGTCGCGCCGACAACGCCGATCGAGCCGACGATGGAGGACGGATCGCACACGATCTCGTCGGCCGCGCAGGCCAGCATGTAGCCGCCCGACGCCGCCACGTCCTCGACGAAGGCCAGGACCGGCACGCCCTTCTCCTGCGCGAGCTGGCGGATGCGGGCATAAATCAAGTGGGACTGCACCGGCGAGCCGCCCGGCGAGTTGATCGCGAGCGCCACCGCCTTCGGCTTGCCCATGGCGAAGGCACGATCGAGAGCCCGCGCGATGCCGGTCAGCGTGAGCCCCGGCCTGAGCGGCGTGGAAAACCCGATCACGCCATTGAGCCGGATCACCGGCACCAGCGGCACGCCCCGCCAGCGTTTCGGAAGCACGCTGCGCAGCGCCTCGCCGCCGCGATGAGAGAGCTGCCGGAGGGTTGCGGGCATCCCGTTGCTCATAATGTCGTGATAGGCCGCCCGGCCGGACAGCTCAAGTCAGGGCTGTCACGATGTAGCCGCAGGCGAGCCGGAATTGGAACGATTTTTGCTGGGATGATCCCGTTTAGGTTGCGCCGGGGTGAGAGGTTCTGCCCGATGATCATCAAGATCCTGCTTCTTGCCGCTTTGGTGGGCTCAATCGCTGCGGGCGCGCACCCGGGCTGGGCTGACATGGTTAAGCGCAAGAGCTCGTAGCCTGATATCTCACCCTGCGCCTGCATGCCGATTTGGCGCAGTTGCCGACAAAATCGGCACACTGACGCCCGTAGAGCCCAGCGCTATGCGACCTGGGCGAGCGGCAGGACCGCCCCGTGCCGCAACACCGCTTCCGCCTCGGCGGTCGGGCGGCCGTCCGGGCCATTGAGGACGAGGCCAGGCAGCATCGCGAGCGGGGCTCGGCGCGCGTTCACAGCGCGCACCAGCACCCGGATCGCCGCAGCTCCGGGCTTGGGGTGAACCGGCTGAACCGCCACCGCCCCGAAAGCCGGCTCGATCAGGCCGAGGATCTCGGCCAACCCGTCAGCGTGATGGATCAGAACAAGGGTGCCGCCGGGACGCAGGAGGCGGGCGGCCGTGCCGAGCCAGGTCGCGAGCGCGCCCGGCGCCGCCACATGAGCTGCGCGGCGGCGCGGGTCGGGCGAAGCCTGGGCGTGGCCTGCGCGGTAAAATGGCGGGTTCATCAGCACGCGATCGACAGTCTGAGGTTTCAGACCGGCATCCGCGAAGTCCGCGGGCTGCGCGCCCACATCGAGGGCATGCACGCGCACGCGCGCGGCAAGTGCATTGCGCTCGGCATTTTCTGCCGCGAGCCGCGCCAGGTCGGCATCGATCTCGACCAGATGCACGGTCAGGCCCGCGACGCGCTGCGCCAGCGCCAGTCCCGCCGCGCCGACCCCGGCCCCGAGATCGACCGCAGTCTCCCCGTCCTGGGCGGGACACGCCGCAGCGAGCAGGATCGCGTCGTGGCCGAAACGGTGTCCCGTGGCAGGCTGGCGCAGCCGCAGCCGGCCGCCGAGCGCGGCGTCGTCGGTCAGGCTGGCGTCGCTCGGCTCACCGTGCATCAGGGCGCAGCTCATGCCCGAGCCCCGCGTCCTGCAGCAGCAGCCGCGCCGCGCGCTGATATTCATCCGCCACCAGCACCCGGCGCGGGAGGACGCCGAGTGATCCTTCGAGCACGCTCATGTTCTGGTCGGCGATGAGGTGCGGAATGCCGGCCCCCTTGAGCAGCGCCTCGATCGCGGTGACCAGGATGGTGTCGTTGGTACGCACCAATTCCCTCATGGGGTTCGCTCCGGCTCGAGGAGGTGGGCTTCACCCGGCGCCTTCTGGGCCAGATAGGCGAGCATCTTCATCTCCCGCCGTCCGCGCGTCACGGTGTCGAGCACGAGCCCGCAGGCGACCGAGAGGCAGGCGAGAATCATGAGCCCGGTGGACAGCAGCGCGGTCGGCAGGCGCGGCACCAGACCTTGCTCGACGTAGGTCACGAAGATCGGGACCGCAAGCGCGATCGCGATCAGCGCGAGCAGGCCGCCGATGCCGCTGAAAAAGGGCAGCGGCCGCTCGGCGCGGTAGAGCCGCACGATGGTGCGCAGGATGCGCGCGCCGTCGCGCCAGGTCGACAGCTTCGACACCGAGCCGGCCGGGCGGGCGAAATACGGCGTCTCGACCTCGGCCACCGGCAGCTCCAGATTGAGCGCGTGCACGGTGAGCTCGGTCTCGATCTCGAACCCGCCCGACAGCGCCGGGAAGGATTTCACGAACCGCCGCGAAAACACCCGGTAACCGGACAGCATGTCGGCGAAGGCGGCGCCGAACACGCGACTGACGAACCCCGTCAGGATCGCGTTGCCGAGCCGATGACCGGGCCGGTAGGCGGCCTCCTCCTGGTCGCGGCGCGTCCCGACGACCATGTCGAGACCGCCGTCGAGCAGGCGCGCAATCATGGCGTGCACGCTCGGCGCGTGGTAGGTCGCGTCCCCGTCCACCAGGACGTAGATGTCGGCGTCCACGTCGCCAAACATGCGACGGACGACGTGGCCCTTCCCCTGGCGGCGCTCGCGCCGGACCATCGCCCCGGCGGCGCGGGCGACCTCGACGGTGCGGTCGGTCGAATTGTTGTCATAGACGTAGATCGCGGCATCCGGCAGCACGGTGCGGAAATCCGCGACCACCTGGGCAATCGCCGCTTCCTCGTTGTAGCACGGCACCAGGACCGCGATACGGGGGCGCTCCCCCGCGAGCGGTCCGCGCCGTCCTTCGGACCATTCGGCGGCCTGTCGCATTTCCACTCCCCTGTCGGCCGCGCGCTTTTCAGCAAAGACCGCGGCATCTCAATGCTCTAAGCCCCCCACCCTTGCCGCGCCATCATAGCGTTTCTATGCTGGCGTTGTCCCTCAATCTCGGGAGCTGAAATTTGGCTGTCGTCGTACCCTTCGAGGCCCATGGCGGGGCGTCCATCGACCCCCTGGTCGATCTCGTCGCCGGCGAGATGGATCGCGTCAACGGCGCGATCCTGTCGCGCACCGGATCCGAGGTCACGATGATCCCGGAAGTTGCAAAGCACCTGATCAACTCGGGCGGCAAACGGCTGCGGCCGATCCTGACGATCGCGATGGCGAAGCTCGTCGGCTACGAAGGCGACGGCCATGTGAAGCTCGCCGCCGCGGTCGAGTTCATGCATACGGCCACGCTGCTGCACGACGACGTGGTCGATCAGAGCGACATGCGGCGCGGCAAGCTTGCGGCGCGCAAGCTGTGGGGCAATGAGGCGAGCGTGCTGGTCGGCGATTTCCTGCTCGGCCAGGCATTCAAGATGATGGTCGAGGTCGCCTCGCTGCGGGCGCTGGAGATCCTCTCCTCCGCCGCCGCCGTGATCGCCGAGGGCGAGGTGATGCAGCTCGTCGCCGCCAAGAATACCGCCACCACGGAAGACGAGTACCTCGCGGTGATCCGCGCCAAGACCGCCGAGCTCTTTGGCGCGGCGTGCGAGGTCGGCCCGGTGATCGGCGCGCGTCCGAAGGCCGAGCAGGCCGCCTGCCGCTCCTACGGGATGAACCTCGGCGTCGCGTTCCAGCTCGTCGACGACGCGCTCGATTATGGAGGCAAGGCCGCGAAGCTCGGCAAGAACATCGGCGACGATTTCCGCGAGGGCAAGATCACCTTGCCGGTCGTGCTGGCGTTCCGCCGCGGCAACGACAGCGAGCGCAAATTCTGGGTCAAGGCGCTGGAGCGTGGCGATATCGGCGACGGCGACCTCGATCACGCCATCGGGCTGATGACCAAGCACCGCGCGCTGGAAGACACGATCAGCCGCGCCCAGCATTACGGCGCGATGGCGGTCGATGCGCTGGCGCTGTTTCCGGCTTCGCCTATGAAGGCCGCGCTGGAACAGGTCGTCGCGTTCTGCCTGGCGCGGTCGCATTAGTGCCGGCGGATCCCTCGATCTAGCTCAACACGCCCGCATGCACCCACCAGGGCGAGTGATCGCGCCGGAGCGTCTCCGCCGCAGCGTGCGCGCTGGCGTCGTCGGCGAAGATCGCAAAGCAGGTGGCCCCCGAGCCCGACATGCGCGACAGCAGCACGCCCTCCGCGGAGCCGAGCGCGTCGAGCACGTCGGCAATCACGGGCTGGATGCCGATAGCGGGCGCTTCCAGATCATTGGGGATCAAGCTGATGGCATCGACCCAGTCGGCGATCCCGGCGCCGCCGTCCGGCCAGGCCCGGGATTCGATGACGTCGGCGGCGCCGACCAGCAGCTCGCCATTGCGTAAGCCGAGCGCCGAGAAAACGTCCTTGGTCGGGACCGGCACGCGCGGGTTGACCATCACGCAGGGCAGCTTCGGCAAATTCAGCGGCAGCAGGCTTTCGCCGACGCCGGTCATGTCGCAGGCGTGGGAGCTGAGACATACCGGCACGTCAGCGCCGGTCTTGAGCGCGACATCGAGCAGGCGCTTGTCGTCGAGCGCAAGTCCGTTCAGGCGCGCCAGAAGCCGCAAGGCAGCCGCCGCGTCGGCAGAACCGCCGCCAATGCCGGCGGCGACCGGCAACACCTTTTCCAGCGTGAATACGCCGAGCTTGAGCCCGGGCACGCGTTCGGCCAGAAGCCGCGCAGCCTTGAACACGAGATTGTCAGCGGTCTCGCCACAGGCCTGGGCGAGCGGTCCCGTGGTGTTCAGCGACAGTTCGGATGCGGGCTCGAGGGTCAGGCGGTCCGCGCAGTCCGCGAACGCCACCACGCTTTCGAGATCGTGATAGCCGTCGACGCGACGCCCGACCACCCGCAGGGTCAGGTTGACCTTGGCACGCCCCTGATCAGTCAACATCGGCAACAAGCCCCCAGCCCAGCTCGAAAGGCTTCAGCCGCCCTTGCCGTCCTCGTCCTTTTTCTTCTCAACGGACGCAGCCGCCGGCGTCGGATCGTCGGTCATCCCGTTCTCGATCTTGGCGAGAATCTTCGGCAGATCGTCGGCCTCCGGCTTGAGGTCGCGCGCGTGAGCCCACTGGAACTTCGCCTCCAGCGTTCGGCCGATGCGCCAATAGGCATCGCCGAGATGGTCGTTGATGGTGGGATCCTCGGGCTTGAGATCGATCGCGCGCTCGAGGTTCTTCACGGCCTCTTCATAGTTGCCGATGCGGTAGTAGGCCCAGCCGAGCGAGTCGACGATATAGCCGTCGTCGGGACGCTGCTCGACGGCACGCTTGATCATCTTCATGCCCTCATCGAGATTGACGCCCTGGTCGATCCAGGAATAGCCGAGATAGTTCAGCACATGCGGCTGATCCGGCTGCAGCTCGAGCGCCTTGCGCATGTCGGCTTCCGCCTTCGGCCACTGCTTGGAACGCTCCTCGCAGATGCCGCGATAATAATACCAGACGCTATTGGCCTTGTCGTTGCCCGGCGTCAGCTCCGCGACGCCCTTCGAATAGGTTTCTCCGCAGTCGGCGAATTTCTTGCGGCCACGCTCGATATTGCCGAGCGCCATGATGGCTTCGAGATCCTTCGGATCGGAAGCGACGACCTCGCGCAGGATCTTGATCGCCTCCTCGCTGCGGTCCGCCGAGTCGAGATCGGTCGCGAGCTGGATCTGCGCATTGCGCTTCAACGGCGAAGACGCCGGAACGCGCTCGTAGACCTTGATCGCCATCTGCGGCTTCTTCACGGACTCGTAGAGGTCGGCCAGTGACAGAAGCGCCAGCGGATGGCTCGGCTGGAGGTACAGCGCAAGCTGCAGATAGACCAGCGCGAGATCCTCGCCGCCGCGGCGCGTCAACGTCGCGCCGATGCCGTAGAGCGCCTCGGCTGCACCCGCCTGCGCCGAGTCGACGAGCGGCGGCAGCTTCTTGCCCGCCTTGGCTTCACGCAGCCCCTCCTGCACCAGCGGATGGCGCGCGAGCTTCTTGTCGAAGGCTTCGTAGATGCTGACGGCCTTGTCTTCGTCTTTATTGCGCGTCAGCCAGTGCGCATAGGCCTCGCTGATGCGCAGCATGGAATCGTCGAGCTTGTAGGCGCGCTCGAAGCGGGCGCCGGCTTCCTTTTCCTTACCCGCCAGATCGAGGATCATGCCGGCATGCAGATCCTTGAACAGCGGATACCATTCGGGCCCGGTCAGCTTGTCGATGCCGGCCACCGCGCCCTTGGTGTCGCCGGCGCCATAGCTCGCCCAGGCCGACAGCAGCGTCGCGACGAGATCGGTGATGGGGCCCCGAACCGACTGGTTGATGTTGAGCTGGGCGGCGGACCATTTCTTCTGCTTCAGCGCCTGAACGCCAACGACAAGCCGCGCGACGCGATTCGATTTGTCGTTGGCGAGAATCCGTTCGGCGAGCTTGACGGCCTCATCCACGTCGCCGTCCGCCACCGACGAGATGAAGGCACGATCGAGCAGTTCGTTGTTCTTCGGATCGCTGCGAAGCGCCGAGCGATAGAACTCGGCCGCGGAGGCCGCGTCACGTTCCACGCTGGCATGGCGGGCGGCCAGATAGCTGCCCGAGGTCGTCAGCGCCTTGAGGTCGGTGCGGCTCGGAAATTGGGCTGTAGTGGCGTCCGGACGTTCAGGCGTCTGCGCCGAAATCGAGCCCGGCACCGCCATCGCGGTCAGAGCGAGGGCGGCAACAGTCCAGCGATTGCAACGAATGGAAAACATCACGGTTCGCTCTAGCTTTTTGAGGAATTTGGCTCGTTTCGACGCCAGCACGGCCCACGGCATCGGTCAACGCCACTGATCACAGACAATGCCGTTTTTGCCGCCTAGCCGCAAGGATTGGAACGATATTTCGTGAAACGCCGCCGGCGGTCCCCGGCGACACCCCAGAAACGCTGCAGTGTGGCCTTATCGTGACCGACAGCTGGTCCGGGTCCCCAAGAGCACCCCATAAGCTCACGCAATCGTGCTTACATCGCCTCGTAATTGGGTCCGCCGCCGCCCTCGGGGGGAACCCA
>DASTZX010000317.1:0-5007 GCA_035764045.1 Xanthobacteraceae bacterium
CGCTGGTTCGAGGCCTTCGTCACGCCGGTGACGCCGCCCGGCGAGCGCGCCGGCGATCTTGTCCTGCTCACCTTCAACGATCTGACGCCACTGCGCCGCGTCGAGGAAATGCGCGCCGACTTCATTGCCAATGCCAGCCACGAATTGCGCACGCCGCTCGCCGCGCTGCTCGGCTTCATCGAGACGTTGCAGGGGACGGCGCGGAACGATGTCGAGGCACGCGACCAGTTCCTCGGGATCATGAAGACGCAGGCAACGCGCATGGCGCGCCTGATCGACGACCTGCTGTCGCTCTCGCGCATCGAGCTCAAGGCGCACCTGCAGCCCGAGCACCCGGTCGACCTCGCCCCGCTGGTGCGCCAGGTGGCCGACGGGCTGCAGACGCTCGCGCGCGACCGCGGCGTGGCGGTCAAGATCGATGTGCTGTCAGAGCCGCTGGTGGTGCGTGGCGACCGTGACGAGCTGATCAGGGTGTTCGAGAATCTGGTCGAGAACGCGCTCAAATACGGCGCATCCGGCGAGCGGGTCGAGATCGCCCTCGCGCGCGGAGCTGACGAGACCGAGGCCTTGGCGGCCGTGCGCGACTACGGGCCCGGCATCGCGCCCGAGCATCTGCCGCGCTTGACCGAGCGCTTCTATCGCGTGGACGTGACGGAAAGCCGGATTCAGGGCGGCACGGGCCTCGGCCTCGCCCTGGTCAAGCACATTCTCAACCGCCATCGCGGCCGGCTCTCGATCGAGAGCACGCCGGGCAAGGGCGCGACCTTCACGGTGCGGCTGCCGCTCGATCAGCGCAGGTAGGAGCCGCGCATCCTTGCTGCGCCAGCCCGGCGGCGCCCGGCACGGCAAGCACATGCCGAGAAATTTCGGTCGGATCTGCCACTCAGCGCCCCGCCGTTCGGCTCAGTGCCGCGCCGCCACAATTCAAGCGGATCGGTTTGGCAGACTTGAGTTGCGGGGGACCCTTTGAGGAGCTCAACTATGCGAACGCGCATCATGGCCACCGCCGCATCGGCATTCATTCTGCTCTGCGCGGTGGGCACGGCCGATGCCCAGACTACGACGACGCAACCACCAAGCCAGCCGCAATCGCCGACGACCCCGGGCGGCTCCGGCACGATGGGACCAGGCATGATGGGACCGGGCATGATGAGGCAGGGCGGAATGGGCGGGGGCATGATGGACATGATGAGGCGCGGCATGATGGGCCAACGCGCAATGCAGGGCCCGGTGCTGCGCGTCATCTTCGCCCTCATGGACGGCGATGGCGACGGCACGGTCTCGCTGCAGGAATTTCAGGCGGCGCACGAACGAATCTTCAAGGCGATGGATGCCAACAAGGACGGCGTCCTCACGCTGGAGGAGATGGAGGCGTTCATCGGCGGCCAGCCGGCATCGGCTTCGGCGCATTGAATCTCAGGACAGCCGCACCGTCCTTAGCCGCAGCGCATTGCCGACCACGCTGACCGACGACAGCGCCATGGCGGCGGCGGCAATGATCGGGGACAAGAGCAGGCCTAACACCGGATAGAGGACGCCGGCGGCGATGGGCACGCCGGCGGCGTTGTACACGAAGGCGAAGAAGAGGTTCTGGCGGATGTTGCGCATGGTCGCCTGCGAAAGCCGGCGCGCGCGCACGATTCCGGTGAGATCGCCCTTGAGCAGCGTGACCCCGGCGCTCTCGATCGCCACATCGGTCCCGGTCCCCATGGCGATCCCGACCTCCGCCGCCGCAAGCGCCGGCGCGTCGTTGACCCCGTCTCCCGCCATCGCGACCACGCGCCCTTCGCGCCGCAGCTTCGCGACCACGTCGCTCTTCTGGTCGGGCAGCACTTCGGCTGCGATGTCGGTGATGCCAAGCCGCTTCGCCACCGCCTGGGCGGTCGTGCGATTGTCGCCGGTGAGCATGACCACGTGAATGCCGTCGTGGCCGAGCGCCCGTAGCGCATCCGGGGTCGTCGCCTTCACCGGATCGGCGATCGCGATCACCGCAGCCACCTTGCCGTCCACGGCGAGGAAGATCGCGGTGGAGCCATCCTGGCGCAACCGCTCGGCGTCGGTCTCCAGCGGGGCCGTATCGACGCCCAACGTCGCCAGGAAGGGCGCGTTACCCAGGCTCACGCGCCGGCCCGCGACGGTGCCGAGGACGCCCTTGCCGGTCGGAGAATCAAAACCATCCACCGGGTCGCCCCCCAGCTTGCGTTCCTCGGCGGCCGCGACGATCGCGCTCGCGAGCGGGTGCTCGCTCGCTGCCTCGACGCTCGCGGCGAGCCGCAGCACCTCGGCCTCCTCGAATCCGGACGCGGTCACGATCGACACCACCTTCGGCTTGCCTTCGGTCAGCGTGCCGGTCTTGTCGACCACGAGGGTGTCGACCCGCTCCATGCGCTCCAGCGCCTCGGCGTTCTTGATCAGCACGCCCGCCTGCGCACCGCGGCCGACGCCCACCATGATCGACATCGGGGTGGCGAGCCCGAGCGCGCAGGGACAGGCGATGATCAGCACGCTCACCGCGGCGATGAGCCCGAACGCATAGCGCGGCTCCGGGCCGAATACGGCCCAGGCGATGAAGGCAAGGATGGCGGTGGCGATCACCGCCGGCACGAACCATCCGGAGACCCGATCAGCCAGGCGCTGGATCGGCGCGCGCGAGCGTTGCGCCGCCCCGACCATTTGCACGATCTGCGCCAGCATGGTGTCGCGGCCGACCTTTTCGGCGCGCATCACCAAGCTGCCGGTCGTGTTGAGCGTGCCGCCGATGACCTTGGCGCCAGCCGCCTTGGTGACCGGCATCGACTCGCCAGTCACCATCGACTCGTCGAGCGCCGAGCGGCCCTCGACGACCTCGCCGTCGACCGGCACCTTTTCGCCGGGCCGCACCCGTAACCGATCGCCGACCGCGACGACGTCGAGCGGGACCTCCTCTTCGCTGCCGCCGGCGTTGAGGCGGCGCGCGGTCTTGGGGGCGAGGTCGAGCAAGGCGCGGATCGCGCCCGAGGTCTGCTCGCGCGCGCGGATCTCGAGCACCTGCCCGAGCAGGACCAGAACCGTGATCACGGCCGCGGCCTCGAAATAGACCGGAACGGCGCCGTCGGGACCGCGGAACGCGGGCGGAAACAGGTCGGGAAGGAGCAGCGCGACGACGCTGTAGACCCACGCCACACCGGTGCCCATGGCGATGAGCGTGAACATGTTGAGGTTGCGCGTGACCAGCGACTGCCAGGCGCGCACGAAGAAGGGCCATCCGGCCCACAGCACGACGGGCGTGGCGAACACGAACTGCAGCCAGTTCGACACCCGTGGTTCCACCGTCGTATGCAGGTTGGCGACATGCCCGCCCATCTCGAGGATGAAAACCGGCACGGCCAGAACAAGTCCGATCCAGAACCGCCGGCGCATGTCGACGAGCTCAGGGCTCGGTCCGGTCTCGGCGGTCGCGACCTCGGGCTCGAGCGCCATGCCGCAGATCGGGCAGCTGCCCGGCCCGAGCTGGCGGATCTGCGGGTGCATCGGACAGGTGTAGATCGTGCCGGCGGGCGCCGGAGCGGCGGGCTTGGACTGCGGTGTGAGATAGCGCGACGGATCGGCGACGAATTTCGATCGGCAGCCTGCGGAGCAGAAATAATAAGTGGCGCCCGAATGGTCGGCCCGATGCTTGGCGGTCGCGGGATCGACCCACATGCCGCAGACCGGGTCCTTGACGGCGCCGGCAGGCGCGACCGCATGGCCATGCTCTGTTGCGGCATGATGGCGATGCGCGTGGTCGGCGCGCGGGGCTGTTTTGTGGTCCATGCCGGGGCTCGAACTCTCACGCTCGCGAGTAGCAGAAAATGTGCATGGGCCCTCTGCTGCGCAAGGTCAATTGGTCCAGGACAGCTGCCATGCCCGCATGGGCAACCCCATGCCGGGTACCCGCTTGCGACCAGCCACGCTATATGACCGCGTCATGCGCCACCCCGAACCGATCGAAGCCACTCGGTCCGAACCGCGCTGCACGGACGACGGATGCGGTCCGAGCGCCGAACGCGTGGCGCTCATCGGGCAGGCGTTTCGGCTCGAATGGCTCACATTCGGGTGGATGAGCATCGAAGCCGCGGTGGCGATCGGGGCCGGCATCGCGGCGCACAGCATCACGCTGATTGCCTTCGGGGTCGACAGCGTGATCGAGCTCGCCTCGGCGGGGCTGCTGATCTGGCGCCTCGCGGTCGAGCTTCGCCGCGGTCAGGCCTTCTCCGAACATGCCGAGCGGATCGCGAGCCGGATTGGCGGCGCGCTCCTGCTCGCGCTCGCCGCCTACGTGGTGGCAAGCGCCGGCTGGGGCTTGTGGACGCGTCGCGGCCAGGAGTTCTCCTGGGCGGGCCTTGTGGTGACGGCGGCCGCCATCCCGATCATGTACGCGCTCGCCACCCGCAAGCTCGCGCTGGCCGAACGGCTCGGCAGCTGTGCGATGCGCGCCGACGCCATCGAGTCCGTCGCCTGCGGCTGGCTCTCCTTCGTAGCCGTGCTCGGGCTCATGGCCCAGCTCCTGATCGGTGCCTGGTGGATCGACGCGGCGACATCGCTCGCGATCGTCTGGTTCCTGGTCAAGGAGGGGCGCGAGGCGTGGACTGGCGAGAGCTGCGGATGCGCTGGGGCGGACCAGAATTGCACCAAAAACTCAGCAAGATAGGCCGTCATCCAGGTGTCATTTAAGTATCATACAACGATGACATGGTCGCGATACCACTGCGCCCGTTCGAGACGGTATGGGAAGAACGGCCCCGCCGCCTGAATGCGTCGGCAGACGCCAACCGCAGCGCCAATAAGTCGGAAGAGCAGCCGTGGGCGATCCGCCCGCGTCCGTCTGGTTTTCCGGCCAGTGAAAGTAGAGGAGAGACCTGATGAAGCCGTTGAAGATCCTCGCAGCGCTGGGAGCGCTCGCCGCGATCTCGACAGTGACGGCCACGGCAGCCGACATCACGGGCGCCGGCGCGACCTTCCCGTATCCGATCTACGCCAAGTGGGCCG
>DASTZX010000318.1:0-21722 GCA_035764045.1 Xanthobacteraceae bacterium
TTTCAGACGCTCGGACATCGGGCCATTGTAGTCCATCCGCAGCGTCGCACGAAGGCAGGCGGCGCGACGGGAGCGAATGCCGGCGTTTCTAGTCGCCGTGCATCCGTGCCGGCAGATGATCGTCGGTGGCGAGGTCGGAGAAGCGCGTGACGTCGGCTTCGAAATGCAGCGCGACGGTTCCGGTCGGGCCATGCCGCTGCTTGCCGATGATCACCTCGGCCTTGCCGTGCGCCAACTCCATCTCGGTCTGCCACTTGAAATGCTCATCGCTGCCGGCGCGCGGCTCGCGATTGCGCAGGTAGTACTCCTCGCGGAACACGAACATCACCACGTCCGCGTCCTGCTCGATCGAGCCGGATTCGCGCAGGTCCGAAAGCTGAGGACGCTTGTCGTCGCGATTCTCGACCTGGCGCGAGAGCTGGGACAGCGCCACGATGGGGACGACCAGTTCCTTGGCCAGGGCCTTGAGATTGGTCGTGATCTCCGTCACCTCCTGCACGCGGCCTTCGCTGGCGCGTTTGCTCGATCCCGACAGGAGCTGGATGTAGTCGACGACGAGGAGGTCGAGACCTTTCTGCCGCTTGAGGCGGCGTGCGCGCGCCGCGAGCTGGGCGATCGAGAGCCCGCCGGTCTCGTCGATGTAGAGCGGCATCGACTCCATCTCCCGCGCCGCCTCGGCGATGCGATCGAAATCGGACGGGTCGATCTCGCCGCGGCGGATGCGATACGAGGGCAGCCGCGTCTGCTCGGAGATGATGCGGGTGGCGAGCTGCTCCGCCGACATTTCGAGCGAGAAGAAGCCGACGATGCCGCCGTTCACCGTCTCCATCCGGCCGTCGGGCCGGACCTCGCCGCGCCAGGTCTTGGCGATGTTGTAGGCGAGGTTGGTGGCGAGCGCGGTCTTTCCCATGCCGGGACGACCCGCGAGGATGATGAGATCGGACGGCTGCAGCCCGCCCATCATGCGATCGAGGTCGCGCAGTCCGGTGGCGATGCCGGAGAGCTTGCCGTCGCGCTGATAGGCATGTGCGGCCATCTCGACCGCGGTCGTGAGCGCCTGTGCGAAACGCTGGAAGCCGCCGTCGTAGCGCCCGGACTCGGCGAGCTCGTACAGCCGCCGTTCGGCCTCCTCGATCTGCGCCTGCGGCCCGAGATCGACCGGCGCGTCATAGGCCGTGTTGACCATCACCTCGCCGATCCCGATCAGCGAGCGGCGCAGCGCCAGATCGTAGATCGTGCGGCCGTAATCCCCCGCGTTGATCACCGTCGTCGCCTCGGTCGCGAGCCGGGCGAGATACTGGTTCGCATTGAGCCCGGCGACGTCGAGATCCGCCGGCAGGAAGGTCTTCAGGGTGATCGGGGTCGCCGTCTTGCCGGAACGCACCAGCGAGCCGATGTCCTTGTAGATCTTCTGGTGCAGCGGCTCGAAAAAATGCTCGGGCTCGAGGAAATCGGAGACGCGATAGAACGCTTCGTTATTGACCAGGATGGCGCCAAGCAGCGCCTGCTCGACCTCGATGTTGTGCGGAGCAGAACGAAACAGCGGCGTGGCTTCTGCCGGCTGCTTGCGAGCAACGGATTCGACGGCCATGACGGTCCAGTGTTGTTGCTAAGTGTGGTGTGACACGGAACGCGCACATGACTCGCGGACGCCACTGTGCACCAGGGGAGCGGCAACTAACACCATGCCGCCTCGAAATGGGAATCGCGGGCGAGTAATTTCCCCGTTATCACCGGGTACGAATTTGTTCTTGGTGTGTCGGCGCAAAAATCTTGACGGACGGCATTTGGGTAACACTTCGCAATGATTTCATGAAGATGCCCGCGCTCGGCGCGGCGTCTTATGCACCTTATTCACCGGCCGATCATTCGCCGGCCAGGCGCAAGGGCGCATGCCGCTGCGATTCGACCGCGCGCAGCCGGGCCTCCTCGGCGGCGATGTAGTCGCGGGTGATCGGGACCGTTCCCTGCCGCTTCGTGAGCTGGATCTGGAACACCATCATGTTCTGCTTTCGGAACGCCATCTCGGACGCCGCGAGGTAGAATTCCCACATGCGCACGAAACGGGCGTCGTAGAGCTTCTCGACCGTCTCGCGGTGCGCCAGGAAGCGCTCGCGCCAGGCATGAAGCGTCGCCGCATAGTGCAGCCGCAGGATCTCGATGTCGGTCACCAGAAGGCCGGCACGCTCGACCGCCGGCAGCACCTCGGACACCGCCGGGATATAGCCTCCCGGGAAGATGTATTTGGCGATCCATGAATTGGTGACGCCCGGACCTTCGGAGCGTCCGATCGCGTGCAGCACCATGACGCCGTCGTCGGCGAGCGCGTGGGCGCAGGTGCGGAAGAAGCGATCGTAGAACGCGACGCCGACATGCTCGAACATGCCGACGGAGACGATGCGGTCGTATGTTTCCGCCACGTCGCGATAGTCCTGCAGCCGAAACTCGATCTGCTGCGTGAGGTCCTTTTCCCCGGCCCGCACGCGCGCCAGCGCGAGCTGCTCCTTCGACAGCGTGATTCCCGTCACCCGCGCGCCGGCATGCTCGGCCAGATAGAGCGCAAGACCGCCCCAGCCGCAGCCGACGTCGAGCACGCGCGCGCCCGGTTGCAGCCTCAGCTTGGCGGCGAGGTGGCGCTTCTTGGCGAGCTGCGCGTCGTCGAGCGAGGTCGCCGGCGTCTCGAAATAGGCGCAGCTGTATTGCCGGTCGGAATCGAGAAACAGCGAATAGAGCCGCTCGTCGAGGTCGTAGTGATGCGCGACGTTGCGCTGGGCTCGGCCGCGCACATTGAACTGCTTGAGCCAGCGCCAGGCGAGTCGCACCGCTTCGAGCGGATGGCTCCAGCGCAGCGCGTGGCCGTGGCCACCGTCCATGGCGAGGGCGAGCAGATCGGCGATCGAGCCCTGCTCCATGACAAAGGTGCCGTTCATGTAGGCTTCGCCGAGCTTGAGATCGGGCTCGATCAGGATGCCGAGCTCGGCCGCCAGGCTGGTGAACCGGGCCGCCAGCGGCTCGCCCGTTCCATCGCCGAACTCCAGCACGGTTCCGCGCGCCGTGGTGAGGCGCAAGGTCCCGCGCCGGATCAGCCGTGTGATAAGGACTCGGAGCAACCAATCCATGGCGTGAATCCGCAACGCCGGGACCCTCGATCACCGGATGGGATGCGGCGGGCGAGGCCCCCGGCTACCGGCGTCGACGGCTGCGCCGAGCCCGCCCGATCGGCTCGACAGCTTTCCCGCCTCTTTCCAGCCCAAACTATGGCCGAAGCGGCAATTCGGGACATGTCGGGCAAAACCGCCTCCGAACATTGGTCACTTTCCATAAATACGCTAAGCCCTAAGTGTCGCCGGCCGCGTCGTCTCCACCAATACAACGCGGATAAGCCGGAGTGGTGTCCGGCGCGCCGCGCATCGCACGAGGGGGATCGTCTTTTGGTTGACCGCTTCTGTACATTGTTCCTGGGGTCGCTCGCCGCCATGGCGGCGCTGCATGCCATTCCGGCTGCCGCGCAGGATTATTCGGCCGGCAAGACCGCCGCACAGCTCTTCCAGTCGGATTGCACTGGCTGCCACAAGACCTCGGCCGGTTTGTCCAAGGGCTTGGACGCGCGCGCGCTCACCGGATTCTTGCGGGAACATTATACCACAAGGACTGAATCGGCGGCGGCCCTCGCGGCGTACCTGGCAGGCGGTGCCGGCGGTTCTGCAGACGCCAAACAGAAAGGGCAGGCTGCGCCCGCAGACCCCGGCACGGGTCCGAAGCCGCCACGGTCGGTGGCGCGCCCCGGCGAAGGCGAGCCGAAGCCGCGCGTCTCCGCGGAGCCCGCCACGGCGCCGGCGGAGGAGAACGAGGGCGGGACCCGCACGGCACGCCCATCCTTGCCCCCGCACGAGGGCGTCAAGCCGCGCGAGGGCATCAGGCCCCCGCACGACGGCGCCAAGGCCGACGAGGCGACCGTGCGCAAGCTCGAGTCCTATGCGGCCGCGGGCGGCGAGGCGAAGGATTCAAAGCCGGAATCGATGAAGACGCTCGACTCCTACGCCAATGCCGGCTCGCCGGCCGCGGCCATCGCCGCTGAGGGCGCCACCACGACCAAGCCGAAGCCGCCGGAGAAGAAGAAAAAGAATTCCTCGTCGACGACGCCATCCACGGCGTCGGCGCCGAGCCCCTCTGCGGCGCCCGCCGCGCCGGGTTCGCACGCAGCGCCGCAGCGGCGGCCGGCGGCCGCCGGCACCGAGCGGCACACCGGCAACAACTAGCGGACAGCGAAGTCGGTCAGTCCTCCTCGCCGCGCGCCGGCTTGCGCGCCTTGCGGGCAGGCTTGGCATCGGCGGTCGCGTCGCCGTCCTCGGCCTTCGCGGCGCGGGCGGCCTTGCCGGCCTTGCTTTCCTCGGCCGCCGGCTCGGAGGTCGCCTCGCCACCCTCGTCCGCCGCAGGCGGATTTTCGAAGAACGCGCCGGCGGTGACGCCCTCGGCTTCGTCGGCCTCCTCGCGCCGCGCGATCACGTCCTCGCCGCGCGCGATGCGCTCGGCCTCGTCGGCGCTGCGCGCCACGTTGATCGTGACCGTCACCTCCACCTCGGGATGAAGCGCCACCGGCACCCGGTGCAGGCCGATCGTCTTGATCGGAGCATTGAGCGCGATGTGGCCGCGGGTCACGGCCGTGAATCCGGCGTCGTTGAGCAGCGCGGCGACATCGCGCCCCGACACCGAGCCGTAAAGCTGGCCGGCTTCCGAGGCCTGGCGCAGGACCACGAAGCTCTTGCCGTCGAGTCCGGTGCCGATCTTCTGCGCGTCGCCGCGCATCGCGACATTGCGCGCCTCGAGCTCGGACTTCATGCCTTCGTATTTCGCCTTGTTCTCCTTCGTTGCCCGCAGCGCCTTGCCCTTGGGCAGCAGGAAGTTGCGAGCGAAGCCGTCCTTGACGCGGACGATGTCGCCCATGTGGCCGAGGCGTCCGACACGTTCGAGCAGGATCACTTCCATGGTTGGTCTCCTTTGATGGGTCGATCCGTTGCGATGGGTTTTCCGTTCAGGCGAGCGGGGCGGGCGGGCCGCGCATCGCGCTCACGCGCGCACGCAGGTCGAAGGCGCTGTCGAGCAGGCCGAGCAGCGTCATCAGCAGGACCGGCCAGCCGAGGATCGCGACCGCCGCGTAGACGCCGCCGAGCACGATGGGGCGGCTCGGCAGGTGGCGGGTCAGGCCGTGCATGACCGCGAAGCCGAGCACGGCATAAGCGAGCAAGAGGCTCGCGGCCGGGAGCGCGGCGGCGAATCCGACGACGCCGGGCAGGAAGGAGGCTCCGACCGCGGCAGCGAGCGCGATCGCAGTCGCGGGCGGAAATCGCATGGCGGCGAGATCGGGCCAGGGCCGTGTGAGTCGGCCGGAGGTCCGAACGATTCGCGCGGCGAGCCAGAGATTGAAGATCTGCGTCACCGCGGCCACCACGGTCGCCGCCGGCGGCAACACGGCAACCATCGTCTCGATCAGCCAGTCGGGATCGGACACGCCCGGGATCGTGAGCGCCTCGCCGGCCGGGATGCGCATCCGAGCCCGCAACATGCGTTCGAAGGCGCGGTGCAGCGTATCGTGTATGCCCGTCAGCTCGCTGCCGAATTGCCCGAGCGCGATCAGGACCATCAGGGCGGCGAGCGCGGCCGCCCACAGCACGAGGCGGCCGACCGGATACCATTCGAGCTCGCCTGCCGGTCCGGCCGGGCGGGCGAGCAGGGCGAGATAGCCGAGCCACCAGGCGGGCAGGCCGGCACTGATCAGGAAGGCGATGGCGGGATAGAGGCCCAATGTCAGCAGGCCGGTCGCGGCGATCAGCGCGGCGGTGAGGCCGGCCCAATGGCTCCAACCCATGGCGGCAATCAGGATCGGCAGAGGCGCGAGATAAAACAGCGCGACCGCGGCGAACGAGCCCGACAGCATGGATGCGAACAAGAGCGCGGAGCTTGCCCCCGCGCCCAGCGTGACCAATCCGATCTGCAGCCAGAGTTTCGTCATCACACAGCTGTCCCGCTCGGTATGGAGGAGCGGTTAGAGACGGATCGTCCGTCCCAACCATCGAGCGCGGGACCTCCCGCGCTCTTTCGCATCGTGACGCTCCGGCGCCGCCCGCCGGAACGCCGGTCCGCAATCAGCGGATCACGTAGGGCAGCAGCCCGAGGAAGCGCGACCGCTTGATCGCGGTGGCGAGCTCGCGCTGCTTCTTCGCCGACACCGCCGTGATGCGGCTCGGCACGATCTTGCCGCGCTCCGAGATGTAGCGCTGCAGGAGCTTGACGTCCTTGTAGTCGATCTTCGGCGCATTGGCGCCGGAGAACGGGCACGTCTTGCGGCGGCGGAAGAACGGGCGGCGCGGGCCGCCTCCGGATCCATTCATCGTCCTTACTCCTCTGCGCCGCCGCCGGTCGATTCAGCTTCTTCGCGCGGAGCGGGTCGCTCGCGCCGACCGCCGCGATCCCGGTCGAACCCGCCGCGCTCGCCGCGGTCGCGATCGAAGCCGCGGTCGCCACGGTCGAAGCCGCCGCGGCGGTCATCGCGATCACGATCGCGATCGACCTTGCGCATCATGGCCGACGGCTCGGCCTCGTGCTCGTCGACCCGGATGGTGAGCTGCCGCAGCACGTCCTCGTTGATGCGCTGCTGGCGCTCTACCTCGCTCATCGCCGCGGGCGCCGCGTCGATGTTCATCAGGGTGAAGTGCGCCTTGCGGTTCTTGCGCATGCGGTAGGTGAGTGACTTGACCCCCCAGTATTCGGTCTTGGCGACCTTGCCGCCCATCTGCTCGATCACCCCCTTGTACTGGGTGGTGAGCTCCTCCACCTGCTGCGCGGACAGGTCCTGTCGCGCCAAATAGACGTGTTCATACAATGGCATGTAATGCCCTTCCGGTTGCGGCTCGGTCTGGCGCGGAGCCCTTCGTGCCCTGTTCGGAAAGGCGACGAAAGCTTCAGAAGGCGGGAACACGGGACGCCGGGCCGATTGGCCCTGCCTCGCGCCAGGGGCGAAAGGCCGTCCGTTCAGCTCCCGGCCGGGACCGAGCGGAAGCCGGGGTTATAGGGGTTTCGCCGGGGAATGCAAGGCGAGGCGGTCTTTACCCCCCCTGTAGGGGGAGGGTCGCTCGCCGCAGCGAAGCGGAGGCGAGCGGGGTGGGGTGAGGTGAGGCCCGCCACCCCGCCCCGGCGCTGCTCACTGCGTTCGCATCGCCGACCCTCCCCCTGCAGGGGAGGGTGACGCGAGACGCCCCTGCCTTGACATACCGGTGGGCGCAGTGTCTGACGGCCGAAAAATCACACGCGCAGTCAGAGGACATATCATGTCGACCGCATTCGTGTTTCCCGGCCAAGGCAGCCAGGCGGTGGGCATGGGGCGGGCGCTGGCCGAGGCATTTCCAGTCGCCCGGCGGGCGTTCGAGGAAGTCGATGCGGCCCTCGGCGAGGCGCTCTCCACCATCATGTGGGAGGGCCCGGCCGAGACGCTCACGCTGACCGAGAATACGCAACCGGCCCTGCTCGCCCACTCGGTCGCCGTGATGCGGGTGCTCGAGGCTGAGGCCGGTGTCGAGCTCAAGCGCGACGCGGTGTTCGTGGCCGGCCATTCGCTCGGCGAATATTCGGCGCTTGCCGCCGCCGGCGCATTCACGCTCGCCGACGCGGCGCGGCTCGTGCGCATCCGCGGCCGCGCCATGCAGAAGGCAGTTCCGGTCGGCGTCGGCGCCATGGCGGCCTTGCTCGGCCTCGACTTCGATCAGGCGGTGGCCGTCGCCGCCGAGGCGGCGCAGGGGCAAGTGTGCCAGGCCGCAAACGACAATGGCGGTGGCCAGGTGGTGGTTTCCGGCGACAAGGCGGCGGTCGAGCGCGCGGTCGAGATCGCAAAAGCCAAGGGCGCGAAACGCGCCATGATGCTGACCGTATCCGCCCCTTTCCATTGTGCGCTGATGCAGCCGGCCGCCGACGCGATGGCGGACGCCCTCGCCAAGGTCGACGTGAAGGCCCCGGCGGTGCCGGTGGTCGCGAACGTCATGGCGGCGCCGGTGAGCACCCCGGACGAGATCGTTCGCCGCCTCGTCGCGCAGGTCACCGGCACCGTACGCTGGCGCGAG
Source organism: Xanthobacteraceae bacterium (assembly GCA_035764045.1). Classification (GTDB taxonomy): domain Bacteria; phylum Pseudomonadota; class Alphaproteobacteria; order Rhizobiales; family Xanthobacteraceae; genus JAVDCA01. The sequence continues at coordinate 8,112 of DASTZX010000318.1, forward strand.
AGCGTGGCCTTCATGGCCTCGCATGGCGTGACCACCTTCTGCGAGCTCGGCACCGGGAAGGTGCTCAGCGGTCTGGTCAAGCGCATTGCGGATGGCGCCGTCGGCGTGGCGATCGGCACGCCCGAGGATGTGGCCGCCTACCGGACCGGGCGCCATGCTGGTCAACGCATATGAAGTATGATAACCGGAGCCCGCTCGGCTGGGGCGACACGGCTGAATGGGGGAAGGGGCCATATCTGCCCTGTCCCGCACGCGTTTTTGCCCCACGGCATGAACCACGACGCGCCGTGCGGCGACCCCCCGGGTCGGTCGGTCGGCCAAAGTCAGTTTCGAAGCGCACGAGGTTTTTAAGATGAGTGACATCGGCGACCGGGTGAAGAAGATCGTCGTGGAACATCTGGGCGTCGAGCCCGACAAGGTCACCGAGTCGGCGAGCTTCATCGACGACCTCGGCGCCGACTCGCTCGACACGGTCGAGCTGGTCATGGCCTTCGAGGAAGAGTTCGGGTGCGAGATCCCCGACGATGCGGCCGAGACGATCCTGACGGTCGGCGACGCCGTCAAGTTCCTCGAGAAGAACGCCAAAAGCTGATAAAGCGCCGACAAGAGCGCTGATAAAGCGCTGATCGAGAGCCGATCAAACAACCGATCGGGCGCGAATCGGAAATTCCGTTTCGACAGTGTCGCGGCCGCCGCCCGCGCGCGTAGGCCGTTCTTCCGAGCGCGGCACATTCCCGTCACGATCGCTTGGCAAGCCGCGGCGAAAGCCCGCCGCATTCGCCGGCGCCGCTTTCCCGGACGCGCCGGTCCGGCTACATGTAGCCTGGAGCGACCGGGTGCCGCGCGCACCGGCGCGAAGACGGCGGAGATTCAGTGGGACATGAGAAGCTGCACATGAGGCGTGTTGTCGTCACCGGACTGGGCATGGTCACGCCGCTCGGCTGCGGCGTGGAAGCGACCTGGTCGCGCCTCCTCAACGGTGAGAGCGGCGCGCGCAAGATCGAGAAGTTCGAGGTCTCCGATCTGCCGGCCCGGATCGCCTGCCAGATCCCCCGCGGCGACGGCGCGAATGGCACCTACAATCCCGACCAGTGGATGGAGCCGAAGGAGCAGCGCAAGGTCGACGAGTTCATCGTCTTTGCCATGTGCGCGGCGCGCCAGGCGATCGAGGATTCAGGCTGGAAGCCGACGGCTGCCGAGGATCGGGCGCGCACCGGCGTCATGATCGGCTCGGGCATCGGCGGCCTCGAGGGCATCGCCGAGACCGCCATCGTGCTCAAGGAGAAGGGACCGCGGCGGGTCTCGCCCTTCTTCATCCCCGGGCGGCTGATCAATCTCGCGTCCGGCTACGTCTCGATCACCCACGGGCTGAAGGGACCGAACCATGCGGTGGTGACCGCCTGTTCGACCGGCGCGCATGCCATCGGCGACGCGGCCCGCCTGATCGCGCTCGACGATGCGGACGTGATGGTGGCGGGCGGAACGGAATCGCCGATCGTGCGCATCTCGATCGCCGGCTTTTCCGCCTGCCGGGCGCTGTCGACCGGCTTCAACGACGAGCCGACCCGGGCGTCGCGCCCCTATGACAAGGACCGCGACGGCTTCGTCATGGGGGAGGGCGCCGGCGTGGTCGTGCTGGAGGAGTACGAGCATGCCAAGCGCCGCGGCGCCCCGATCTATGCCGAGGTGATCGGCTACGGGCTGTCGGGCGACGCCTATCACATCACGGCGCCGGCCGAGGATGGCGACGGCGCGTTTCGCTGCATGACCATGGCGCTCAAGCGCGCGGGAATTCCGCCGGCCGAGCTCGACTACATCAATGCGCATGGCACCTCGACCCCGCTGGGCGATGAGATCGAGCTCAACGCGGTCCAGCGCGTGGTCGGCAATGCGGCCGGCAAGATCGCGATGTCGTCGACCAAATCTTCGATCGGCCATCTGCTCGGCGCGGCCGGCGCGGTCGAGGCGATCTTCTCCGTGCTGGCCATCCGCGACGACGTGGCGCCGCCGACCATCAATCTCGACAATCCTTCCGTCCAGACCGCGATGGATCTCGTGCCGCACAAGGCGAAAAAGCGCGAGATCAACACCGTGCTGTCGAATTCGTTCGGTTTCGGCGGGACCAACGCGTCGCTGGTGTTCCGAGCCGTCGATTGACGCGGATGCTGGAACGGAACGGATCCAATCGCGGAGGCGAGGAGTCACATGCCGACTCCGCGCACAGACGTGTACGCAATGCACGGACCCTGGTATAGGATTTATCGAATCAGGGGCCGCGCGCCCGGCGCATCGCGCCGCGGAGGGGTGGTGTAGCGTTGGGAGGACCTGAGGCAAAGCTTGCGTCGGCCGGCCAAGCGAGGCCGGCCATGCGGGCGCGTCCCTCGGGTCGACTGCGGACTTGATGGAACACAAACGTCCTTTGCCCCGCAGCCCGCGCGCCGCGCTCGAGCCCGAGCGCGTGCCGGCGCCGGCGCTGCGCTCTGTCCGTGCGCGTCATCCGCTGGTGATGATCGGCAATGCCGTCTTCACCATCTTGATCCTGTTCGCGATCGTTTTCGGCGGCGGCCTGTTGATCGGCAAGCAGCGCTTCGACGCGCGTGGGCCCCTCGCCGAGGACAGGACCGTCAACATTCCGCGCGGGCTCGGGCTGCGCGACATCGCCGATCTCCTGGTCCGGGAGGGCGTGATCGACCAGCCCTGGCTGTTCGTCGGCGGAGTGTTCGCGCTCAAGGCGCGCGACGAGCTCAAGTTCGGCGAATACCAGTTCGGCCGCCAGGCGAGCCTGCACGAGGTGATCGAGACGATCGTCGACGGCAAGGTGGTGCAGCATCAGATCTCGCTTCCCGAAGGCCTCACCTCCGAACAGATCGTGCAGCGTCTGCTCGACAGCGACATCCTCACGGGCAACATCCGCGAGATCCCGCGCGAGGGCTCGCTGCTGCCGGAGTCCTACAAATTTCCCCGCGGCACCCCGCGCGAGCAGGTGATCCAGCGCATGCAGCAGGCGCAACGCCGGGTCGTGCAGGAGATCTGGGATCGCCGGACGCCGGACTTGCCGCTCAAGTCGCCCGACCAGCTCGTCGTCCTCGCATCGATCATCGAGAAGGAGACCAGCCGCACGGACGAGCGTACGCGCGTCGCCGCCGTGTTCGTCAACCGGCTCAAGCAGAGGATCAGGCTGCAATCCGATCCGACCATCATCTACGGTCTGGTCGGCGGCAAGGGCACGCTCGGCCGGCCGATCCTGGAAAGCGAGATCCGCCAGCCCACCCCGTACAATACCTATGTCATCGACGGGTTGCCGCCCGGACCGATCGATAACCCGGGCCGCGCCTCGCTTGAAGCGGCCGCCAATCCGGCGCGCACCAAGGAGATCTTCTTCGTCGCTGACGGCGCCGGCGGGCACATCTTCGCGGAAAACTACGACCAGCATCAGAAGAACGTCGAGCGCCTGCGCGGCATCGAGCGCCAGCAGCAGAGCACGGCGACCGTTTCGGTGCCGCCGCCCGCGCCGGCTGCGGGCGCCACCGGGTCGCAGCAGGCCGCGGGCGCACCGCCGGCCGCCGCGAGCAAGCGCGGGACCAATCGCCAGGCGCCGGCTCCCCGCTAGTGCCGTGACGCGTCGGGCGAACCGGTGGCCACTTCGCCGGGACATGCGCTAAGGTCGGCCGCGTTTTTCAACGATTCCACGGCGCGAGGGCCGCACGGATTTCCATGGCGTTATCGAGCATGACCGGCTTTGCGCGCGCCCAGGGCGCCGCCGGCGTCTATTCCTGGGTGTGGGAAATCCGCTCGGTCAACGCCAAGGGGCTCGACCTGCGGCTGCGGCTGCCGCCGGGATGGGACGCCATCGAGCCCACCTTGCGGGGACGCGCCGCCGAGGCGGTCGCGCGCGGCACCCTGCACGCCACCCTGACCATGGGCCGTCAAGGCGCCGCTCCCATCGTCAAGGTCAATGACGAGGTGCTGCAAGCGGTCATCGCGACGCTCAATTCGCTCGCCGGCCGCATCGAGGCGGAGCCCGCGCGGCTGGACGGCATTCTGGCGATCAAGGGCGTGATCGAGGTGAGCGAGGCCGACGAGGGCGAGGAGGAGCGCGCCGCCGCGCAAGCCGCGGTCCTCAAGGGCTTCGAGCGCGCGCTCGCCGATCTCGCAAGCATGCGCCGCCACGAGGGCGAGGCGCTCGGCCGCGTGCTGCGCGCCCGGCTGACCGACATCTCCGCTCTGGTCGCCCGCGCCGAGGCGTCGCCCGGGCGCAAGCCCGAGGCCATCAAGGCGCGGCTCGCCGAGCAGGTCGCGATCCTGCTCGAGGCGGCGGAGCGTTTCGACGCCGACCGGCTGCATCAGGAGGCGATCCTCATCGCCAGCAAGGCCGATGTGCGCGAGGAGCTCGACCGGCTGACGGCGCATGTCGCCCAGGCGGAGAAGATGATCCAGGCCGGCGGCGCGGTCGGGCGCCGGCTCGACTTCCTCGCCCAGGAGCTCAACCGCGAGACCAATACGCTCTGCGCCAAGGCGAGCGACCTGGAGCTGACCAATATCGGGCTGGAACTGAAGACGCTCGTCGAGCAATTCCGCGAGCAGGTGCAGAATCTCGAGTAGGGGCAGGGGGGGGAATGGCGCAAGCGGCGGGGCAGTCAGGCGGGCGCAGCAGCGATGTGATCGCGCGCCGTGGTCTCATGCTGGTGCTCTCCTCCCCGTCGGGCGCCGGCAAGACCACGCTGTCGCGCATGCTGCTCGACGATCCCGCGATCACACTGTCGATCTCGGTGACCACGCGGCCGCAGCGCCCGGGCGAGAAGGACGGCGCGCATTATCATTTCATCGACCGGGCGCGCTTCGACGCGATGGTGAAGAACCGGGAGCTGCTGGAGTGGGCCGAGGTCTTCGGCCATCGCTATGGCACGCCGCGCGGTCCGGTCGAGCAGGCGCTGGCGGCGGGGCGCGACGTGCTGTTCGACATCGACTGGCAGGGCACCCAGCAGGTGCGCGAGACGGCGCGCAGCGATCTCGTCAGCGTCTTCGTGCTGCCGCCCTCGGCCGTCGAGCTCGAGCGCCGGCTGCATACCCGCGCCCAGGACTCCGACGATGTGATCCGCACCCGCATGGCCAAGGCGTCGGACGAGATGAGCCACTGGGCGGAATACGACTACGTGATCGTCAACCGCCAGCTCGACGACGCCTTCGCCGAGCTGCGCGCGATCCTCGCCGCCGAGCGCCTCAAGCGCGAGCGCCAGACCGGGCTGTCGGATTTCGTGCGCGGGCTGCAGCGGGAGCTGTGAGACCGGCCGATAAGCCGCCATCGGGCCGGACACCGCGTGCCGGTCGGATCATTTTTTCTTGCCGCCGAGCTGGTTGAGCAGTGTGACGATTTCCGGGAACGGCTGATAGGCGGCTTTGGCGCAGGCGTCGCTGGTCGCGTCGACGTATTGATTGATCGCACCCGCAAAGAAGATGATCATCTTCTCCTTGGACCAATCCGGTCCGTGCGCGCGCAGGCAAGACACATAGCGGCTCTCCGTGCCGAACGGCCGGAGCTCCGGCGCCGACAGCGCGGCCTCGCGCACGCCGATCAGGGCGGTCGGGTCGGTCTGCAGGAAGCTCATGATCATGGCCTTGTAGTTCGCCGGCGCAATGTTGGGATCGATCTTCGCCTGATCCGCTTGCCCGCCGCCGAACGACGTGCACCCCGCCACGGCGAGCGCGGCGAATGCCGCCGCGATGCGCGCACGCCGCAGTCCACCCGCCTGCGCGGGCCGGGTCGGCATGGCGTCTTGAACGGGCAGGGTTCGCATGTCGCACGTCCGAACGCTGGCAGGCGATCGCTTCCGTCAGTATCGCGGACGCGCCGGCCGCGCCAGGCTGCGCACGGTGACGCGGCCGCGATAGCGCTGCCATGACGAGACCAGGTAGGGCGAGCAGCTTCCGTCCGGGCCGCACGCCGGATACGCATAGAGTCCGGGGCGCACCCAGGTGAAATCCAGCGGCCCATAATAGTGCCTGAAATCGCAATGGGGTGCGCAGCCCACTTCCGCTGCGGCGGGTTCGATCGGGACGGCGGCGATCATGCAGATTGCGGCGGCGATGATCCTCGGCACGGTCGTCCTCCACGGCGTTCAGGTCGCCAGTGTGCGCCGTCTCGGCGCTGGCCGCAACGCGGCGCGTCCGCCCGTACACGGGGTTTGGCGTCGCTGGTGCCGTCGGGGCGGATCGGCCCTAGCGTGCGCAAACCAAAGAGCCCGCCGGTGGCGGGCTCTTTTTCCGGGAGCGCCCGCGCAAGGCGGGCAGGCGTCCATCAACTCGCTTCGGCCGTCTTCTTCACGCGCCAAAGCTGAAAGCCTTGGCCGTTGATCGCCTTCTCGATGGCGCGGCGCGACAGGTTATGAGGTGGGGCACGGTCCGGCCGGATCACGCCGGTCGCCTGCCAGGGGCCGTGTTGCTCCGGCAGCTTGCTGCCGGAAGAATCACCGGCGAAGGCGCGCAAATCATCTCTGCTCTGCGATTTGAACATGAAAATGTGCATCATCGGAGTGTCCTTTCATAACGCACAATGACGCCCCCTCCGACGGACCGTCGCCCCCGGACTCCGGCTATCGGCGCCGGAATTGCTGGCGTTGCGGCCGTCCAGCCGAAGCCGCGCGTTCATCCTTGTGACGGAAGATCAGCCGCCCCTTTTCGAGGTCGTAAGGCGACATCTCGACCGTGACGCGGTCTCCCGCGAGGGTCTTGATGCGGTTCTTCTTCATCTTGCCGGCCGTGTAGGCGATGATTTCCTGTCCCGCGTCGAGTTTCACGCGGTAGCGCGCATCAGGCAGGATCTCGGTCACGAGACCCTCGAGTTGGATGAGCTCTTCCTTGGCCATCGGGTGTCCCTTGAGTGTGGTCCTCGCTCCATATTACCGCGGCGGGCGGGCCGCGTCATCGCGCCGGGAGTGACCGCGCCGCCGCATGAAGCCGATCCCTGCCATTCCATTGCCGCCCTCGGCGGCCGGCTGGTCGCGTCGCTCCGCATGTTGCGGGCGGCCGCGATCGCGCAGCGGCTCACCATAGACGGGCGCCGCCGCCGAGGCGGCAGGCCCGCCGGTGCGGCCGCGATTGGGGCGATGGTGGCCGTGCGACGGCTCGCTTTGGCGGCTCGCTTGGCCGCCCTGCCCACCGGCCGGGCGACCATGCGCATGGCGTCCTGACGACCCACGGCGGCGCGCGTCCCTGTCGTGTGCGTCCTTGTTGTGTCCGCGCTTGTTGTGTGCGTCCGCGGCTGGCTGGCGATGCGCAGCGGGACGCTCGCCTTGCGGACGCTCGCCTTGCGGACGCTCGCCTTGCGCCGGAATCGACAGGCGGATGAGCTTCTCGATCGCGCGCAGGTAGGGGGTCTCGTCGCGCCCGACCAGGGAGATCGCGATGCCGGCGGCGCCGGCGCGTGCCGTCCGGCCGATGCGGTGGACGTACGTCTCCGGCTCGTTCGGCAGGTCGTAGTTGACCACGTGGCTGATGCCATCGACGTCGATCCCGCGCGCCGCAATGTCGGTTGCGACCAGGGTGCGGATGCGCCCGGAGCGAAACTCACCGAGCACGCGTTCGCGCTGGTTCTGCGATTTGTTGCCGTGGATCGCGTGCGCCGCGATGCCCGCCTTGGCGAGGCCGCGCACGACCTTGTCGGCCCCGTGCTTGGTGCGGGTGAACACGAGCGCGCGGTCGATCGTCTCGTTGCGCAGCAGCCCCGCCAGCGTCGCGGCCTTGGCCGCCCGCTCGATGTGGATCACGCGCTGCTCGACCCGCTCGGCGGTGGTCGCCGCCGGCGTCACCGCGACCTTCACCGGATCGCGCAGCATCTGGCGCGCGAGCTCGGCGATCTGCTGCGGCATGGTGGCGGAGAAGAACAACGTTTGCCGCTCCGTCGGGAGCTTGGAAACGATCTTCCGGATGTCGTGGATGAAGCCCATGTCGAGCATGCGGTCGGCCTCGTCGAGGACGAGAACGCCGACCTGGTCGAGGCGCAGCGCATTGCCGCGCACCAGGTCGAGCAGCCGGCCGGGCGTCGCGACCAGGATGTCGACGCCGTTGAGCAGCGCCCGCACCTGCCGTCCCATGGGGACGCCGCCGATCGCGAGCGTCGCCCTCAGGCCGAGATGGCGGCCATAGGCGTTGAAGCTGTCGAGGATCTGACTCGACAATTCGCGCGTGGGCGAGAGCACCAGGACCCGGCAGCTCTTGCGCTCCGCGCGCTGCCGTTCGGCGGCGAGCCGGTGCAGGATCGGCAGCGCGAAGGCTGCGGTCTTGCCGGTGCCGGTCTGAGCGATGCCGACGATGTCGCGTCCGGTGAGTGCGGAGGGAATGGTCTGCGCCTGAATCGGCGTCGGGGTTACGTAGTTCTCCTGCGCAAGCGCGCGCAGGATCGGCTCTGCAAGGCCGAACTCATTGAAAGAGGTCAATCACAAGTCTTTCGATAAGCGAGATGGACCGGGCGCTCGCGCGCACCGGGGCATGTCGCGGGTGATCGGAAGCATCCCGCGTGGTCTGGGTTGCCGTCGATGAAGCGGTTGAATCGGGCCGAAAACCTCGAAGGGAATTCGTTCACGCGGCCCGTGGGGACCTGTCTCGCCGGAATTGGTTAACAAAGCCTTAACGGCAAGGGTCTCAAGAAATCCGTCTTCCGCTGTCGTGTATATAGCGAGTCGATGTGTTCCTTTCAAGGCATGCGGAGCCCGTTCGATGGGCCCCTCATTCGCCGTGAAAGTCCGACAGGGTCGGCGGCACCCCGTCGAGGCCGAGCTCGTGCCAGCGCTGCGCAACCTGCTCATACACCGACTTGCGCAGCAATGTCCGCTTGGGAAACGCGTCGAGATGCCGATGCGGCTTGCAGGCGTCGATCAACGCCTTCGAGCCGTACGGGCGCTCGGCGACCACGACCTTGCTCGGATCGAGGCCGGTGGACCAGGTCTTGCGCAGGAGGTCGATGTCGTCGCTCGGATTGCAGCGCGTGGAGAGTGCCCACATCACCTGATTGAAGTCGGTCGGATCGACGTCGTCGTCTACCGCGATCACCCATTTGGTGTAATAGGCGGCCGCCGGGCATTGCGCGGTGAGCGCCAGCACTTGCGCAACGTGCCCCGCATAGAGCTGCCGCAGCGCGACCACGACCATTCCCCAGCCGGACGCCGCCGCCGGATGCGCATAGACGCCGGTGATGCCGGGCACCCCGATCGTCTCGAGATCGTCCCAGATGCGGGCGGAGCGCATGATGGCGTAATAGGCGCCGATCTCGCATGACGGATAGGTCGCCATCAGCGCCGTGGTGAGGATCGGGTTGCGCCGATGGTGCACCGCCTTGACCTCGATGACGGGCTGCGGTCCTGGCGTGCCGCCGTAATAACCGGTGAACTCGCCGAGTGGACCTTCGGGCGCGAACTCGCCCGGATGCAGCACGCCTTCGATCGCGATCTCGCAACGGGCGGGGATCGGCAGGTCGACGAACTCGGCCGTGGTCAGCTCGACCGCCCGTCCCATGATGCCGCCCGCGGTATCGAGCTCACTTTCACCCGCGCCGAATACCTGCGCCGCCACCATGAACAGAACCGGGTCGACCCCATAGGCCGCAACCACCTCGCAAGGCTCGCCGCGCCGCCACCACGCTTCGCGGTCGAGCCGCCCGTGCTTTCCGGGCGAGCAATACAGGCTGACGCGATCGCGCGACTGGATCATCTGGCGATAGCAGCCGACATTGATGCGGCGCGTCTCCGGATCGCGCGTGAATGTGATGTCGCCAGTGCCGATGTAGCGGCCGCCGTCGCCCGGCCAGAATTTCGGCGCCGGAAAGCGGGTCAGATCGATGTCGCCTCCGGTCTGCACCTGTTCGTTCACCGGCGCGTTCTGCTTGCCGATCATTCTCGGCGCGATACGCCGGCGCATCACGGTCCGGGTCGCGCGGATCATCTCGCGCAGCGAAAGACTGTCATCGATGCCCATGGCGACGGCATAACGCGCGCTCGATGCGCCCAGCATGTTAGCCAGCACGCTCACGCCGCGCTCGCCGTCCTTGAGGTTCTCGAACATGAGGGCAGGCGCGGCTTCGTCGCGCGTCGCCATGAAGGTGATGGCCGAAAGCTCCTCGTCGGTGTCGACCGGAACGCGAATGCGCCGCAGCAGGCCGCGCTGTTCGATCAGCGCGAGCCATTCGCGCAGATCCCGCCACCCGGCCGGCGAACCGGAGTCCTGATCGCCGGACACCGTATTGACGGGTGCGCCAGCACGTGAAAAACCTATTTCTTCCATAAGAGCCGACCTCTCTGGATGGCGAGAAAGGTTAGAACGACCTGTAATTGCGCCGGCAAATATCTGCTTGTATTTGGTGCACTGCCGGGTGTCTCTTTCGTTGGGAATGTAACATATCGCTTAACGATGTTGGCGCGATCCGATTACCGCGCATCGGCTCGAAGCTCCACGACTCGCGCACTGACGCCCTTGCCGTCGTTGCGAAATAGGATATTTATTTGAGCCTGCAACACAATTGGAGAGAATTTATGAGAGGCTTGAAGCTCACAACGATGTCGTTCGACGATTTGGTGACGTTGCGCGACAATGTCGTGCGGGTAATTTCCGACAAAGCCGCATCGACGCGCCGTGACCTCGAGCAAAAGCTCGCGGCAATCGAAGGCTTGGGCCTTTCTTACGGCGCCAAGCGCGGACCGAAGGCGCGCGGCAGCAAGCTCAAAGGTCGCAAGGTCGCGCCGAAGTATCGCAATCCGCACAACAGAGCCGAAACCTGGGCGGGCCGCGGTGCAACGCCGCGCTGGCTGCGCACGCTGCTCAAGAGCGGACACAAGCTCGAGGAATACGCGATCGCCAAGCCCGGCCGCAAGCCCGGTCGCAAGCCCGGCCGGAAGGCGAAACGCTGAAGCATCGGCCCCCCCGCCAAAGCGACCTGCCGAACGCGAACGCTTCCGCCGGATTCCGCCGCCGACGCGCGTCGATCGATCGGCCGACATTCCGTGTTGACGCCGCGCCAGCGCTTGCGGATCATTCCCCGTCGCAGGGTCGGTGACACGATCGGAGGACCGGAATGAGCCGTGGCGGGCATCTGTCGGCAATCGTGTTGGCTGCGCTTGTGGCCTGGGCTGGCGCGGCGGCGGCCGGTGAGGTCATTACGGTCGGCGCGACCAGCTCGACGAGCGACGCTCCGATCTACATCGCCGACAAGAAGGGCTTCTTTCGCGCCGAAGGCATCGAGGTCAAGGTCAGCAATTTCCGCTCGGCCTCGGACATGGTGGCGCCGCTCGGCGCGGGTCAGCTCGAGGCGGGCGCCGGTTCGGCCGGGGCGGCGCTGTACAACGCGGTAGCGCGCGGCATCCGGATCAAGATCGTGGCCGACAAGGCCTCGTCTCCGCCGGGATACGGCGCGACCAAGATCCTGGTGCGCAAGGATCTGGTCGACAGCGGCCGGTACAAGCAGCCCAAGGACCTCAAAGGCCTGCGGTTCGCGATGAATGCGCCGGGCGTGAGCAACACGTCGACCCTCAATACGCTGCTCAAATCCGCCGGTCTGCGCTATTCCGATGTCGAGACCGTCGACCTCCCACTTCCAGATCACGTGGTCGCGCTCAAGAACAAGTCGGTCGACGCATCCGCTTCGGTCGAGCCGGGCCCCGCGATTGCGGTGAAGAACGGCGACGCGGTGGTGATCAAGTCGGACGACGAGATCCTGCCCAATCACCAGATTGCGGTCCTGCTCTATTCGGAGGACTTCGTGCGCAACCACCGCGCCGACGCGGTCCGTTTCATGCGCGCCTATATCCGCGCCGTGCGGTTCTACAATGGAGCGCTCAAGAACGGCCGCTTCCAGGGGGCGAACGCGGACGAGGTGATCGCGATCCTCTCCGAGTCGACGCCGATCAAGTCCCGTGACATCTATCAGGCCATCACGCCGACGGGCATGAATCCGGACGGCCGCGTCAACAAGGCGAGCCTCGCGCACGACCTCGCCTTCTACAGCGAGCAGGGGCTGATCAAGGGGACGATCAACCTCGACGAGGTGGTCGATGGATCATTCGTCGAGGCCGTGCTCAAGGAGCTCGGGCCCTACAAGCCATGAGCATAATGTTCGTCGTTCCGGGCCGCCCCGCAGGGGCGGACCCGGAATCCATGACCACCAATGCTCGGATGACGGATTCCGGGCTCGCGGGCGGAGCCTGTCATCGGGCCGGCCGAAGGCCGGACCCGTTGGCCCGCGCCCCGGAATGACGAGAGGGAGCGTCTCTTGCCGGCGCGCAGCGCATCGATCACCGATCGCCTGGCGATGTACAACGCCAATCGCCTCAAGATCGGGCTGTTCGGCGCGAACTGCTCGTCGGGCCGGTCTGCAACGACGGTGCCGGAGCGCTGGTCGGCGAGCTGGCCGGACTGCCTGCGCCTGACGCGCCAGGCGGAAGCGCGGGGCATCGACTTCATGCTGCCGATCGCGCGCTGGAAGGGCTATGGCGGAGCGACGGACTTCCACGGCCGTTCGCTCGAGACCATGACCTGGGCGGCCGCGCTGCTCGCCGCGACCGAACGCATCACGGTCTTCGGCACGGTGCATGCGCCCTTGTTCAATCCGCTCATCGCCGCGAAGGAGTTCGTCACCGCCGATCACATCGGCGAGGGTCGTTTCGGCCTCAACCTCGTGGTCGGCTGGAACGAGGGCGAGTTCGAGATGTTCGGCGTGACCCAGCGCGAGCACGAGGCGCGTTATGCATTCGCCCAGGACTGGCTCGACGCCGTCATGCGGGCCTGGAGCGAGCCGGACACGTTCGACTTCGACGGCGATTTCCTCAAGCTCAAGGGCGTGCGCGCCCAGCCGAAGCCCTTCGGCGGCACGCGTCCGATCATCATGAACGCCGGCTCGTCGTCGACCGGCCAGGCTTTCGCGCTGCGCAACTGCGATGCGTATTTCACCGCCAATGCGGCATCGCGGCTTTCCCTCGATGCCGCGGCCCGGCAGGTCGAGGACATCAAGCAGCAGGCGCGCGCGATGGGTCGCGAGATCGAGGTGTTCACGGTCGGGCAGGTCATCTGCCGGCCGACGCAGAAGGAGGCGGAGGATTACTACCATCACGCCATGATCGATAATGCCGACTGGGGGGCCGTCGACGGCATGCTGGCGCTCAAGGAAATCACGCCCTACAGCATGCCGATTGAGGAGTTCGAGAAGAAGCGGCACTATTTCGCCGGCAACGCGATTGGCGGCTATCCCTATATCGGGACGCCGGATCGCGTGGCGGAGGAGCTCGCCAATATCAGCCGGTGCGGCATGCGCGGGATTGCAGTGTCTTTCGTGAATTATCTCGACGAGCTGCCGTTCTTTTGCGACGAGGTGTTGCCGCGACTCGCCCGGCTCGGCGTGCGCGAGGCCGTTGCCTGAGCGAAACAGGCCGATTAACGGACATTCAGATTCATTAACTTTAGCGGCTTGTTGCAGGTTCTGTTCGCGGAATGATCGGAACCGCCGTGTCCCCTGCGCGTTTTCTCCCGGCGCAACAGCAAGAGGAGAAGGCGCAATGCGAAAGGTACTCATTGCAGGCGTGTTGGCTGCGGCTGCGCTGTGCCCTGCGATGTCGTTTGCTCAGTCTCCGGCCG
>DASTZX010000319.1:0-15711 GCA_035764045.1 Xanthobacteraceae bacterium
AGCGGAAATTGCGCCGAATGTATTAGTCTACCGGCTAATTCCATATCCCTGCACCTTTGTCGGTAAAAAAGGGAGTTACGCGGGGACAAAGCTCCGATACAGTTTTGCGCGTCGTGCGTTGAGTATTGTGCGAGGGCTGTGCGAGTAGCGTCGATGCCCGATGAGATCGCGTCCTGGATAACGTTCGAGTGGCTGCCGCTCGGCCTCGTGGTGTGCGCCGGCACGGTGCCTGCCGCGATCGCCCACGCCAGAGGCTGGCGTCTCCTCATCTGGTTGATCTACGGCGTCGCCGCCGCGCTGTTCGCCTGGCCGCTGGTTCTCGTGCCGACCGTGCACGCCCTGTTCACCCGGCCCCGCCTGCGGTTCATCTCGAAGGAAGATCGGGAGCGGCGGCGGCGTGCCGACGCGCTCGCCCTGATCCGAGAGCCGAGCCTGCGGACGTATCGCAGCCGCATCAAGGAGCTGCGACGCACGTCGCCGGCGGGCGTGGATCGCCGGCGTTACGTCTATGCGTCCATCCAGCCGGGCGACGCGCTCGAGCTCGTGCGCGAGGCCGATCTTGCGCGAAACGCCCACGCGACGGCGTACTACCATCGCGGCGTCCACCTCGGCTACTTGCCGAGAGGCCAGTCGTGGGTGGCGGAGGCGCTCGACGACGGCTTGCGCCTCGCGGTCATTGTCGAGAGGGTGAAGACGAGCTGGCTCAGCCGCCGCCGCGCGCGGTCGGTCCGCACGCGCCTCGTCATGCTGCGCGACCGGCGCTGACAAGCAGCCTATTCCCCGGTCACGTCCTCTTCGATCCGCGGCGCGCCGCGCGCGAACAGGTTGCCGATCAGCGACGACATGATGCCGGGGATCTCGTTGCGGCGGAACGGGACCGGGCGGCAGAGCTCCATCGTGACGAGGCCGAGCCGGGCCATGCGCTGGGTCGCGTAGACGGATTCGGCCGCGCCGGCCGCGACCCGCTCGGCGACCGCACCGGCGACGTGCTGGCTGAATGTGGCGGCGGCGAGATCGATCGCGCCGAGCCGGCCGGCCTCGATCATGAGGCGGCGCAGCAGATGCACGGTCGTCGAGGCGGTCGGCCGGTGCCCGTAGCAGCTCGCGATCTCGCGCACCATGCGGATGCTGCAGGCGAGAAAGAACAGCGCGTCGGTCAGCGCGGTCGGGCTGATCACGGTGATGCCGAAGGCGCGCGCGCTGGCGCGGCGCACGATCGCGTCGGCGCGGCGGTCGAACGGCGCCATCACGGTGTGCGACAGGAGCTCGAGCTGCTGCGCCGGCGTATGATGGCGCTGAACCTGGCGCTGGAACGCCTCGATCGCAGCCTCGCTCTCGCGATCCCGCGGCAGCACGGCAAGCACGCCGCGCACCTCGTCGCCGGCAGGGCCGCGCCCGGTGCTCTCGCGCTGCACCGCGATGCGCCGCTGGCCGGCCTCGACGGCCCTGAGGGCGAAGAAGCTCCTGAGCTCGCGCGCGATCACGAGGCCAGCGCCGCCGACGCCCGCCGCGACCGCGGCGCCCGCCATCCAGCCAAGCGCGGGGCTGCGCTCGAACGCCGACGCGATCCACAGCCAGGCGTCGACGCCGAGCCAGCCGACGAATCCCGCCACGAGTCCGAAGAGGCCGATCCGGACGACGCGACCTCTTCGGCGCGGCGCCGCCCGTGCGACGCGCGCCGGCTGGACGGGCGCGGCCGGAACGATGCGGCCGGTCTGCGACGTGGCGATCACCCGCGGCATCGATGCATCGGCCTCGAGGCCGGCTGCGGGATCCACGTCCATCATGAGGACGCGCGGATGCGGCGCGTCGTCGTCTTCGGTTCGGCGGCGGTCGGCCGGGTCGCTCATCGCAAACGGTCTCCGATCAGATATTCGAGCGCGAGGTCGAGATTGACATGAGGGATGCCGTCGATCGGCGACGCGTCGATCGCCGGCGGCTCGAACACGGGAATGTTGAGAAAGGGCTTGCGCCAGGCCGAGGCGCGCGGCGGACGGATCGGCACGTTGCCGACGAAGAATTTCGCCCGCCGCTCGCTTCCGACCGGCCGGCCGACGACGACCTGCACGCGCTGGCCGTCGATCTCCTGGGTGTCCTCCTCGGTCGAGTTGACGGACGACAGTGCCATGACATCGAGGGTCGCGTTGCTGCCGGCGACCTCGAGGGCGGGCAGCGCCGCCAGATTGCGCATCAGCGCCGCGAGATGATCGCGCTGCACCTCGGGGACGTGATCGGCCTTGGTGGCGGCGAGCAGGGCCTTCTCGATGCGCACGCCGCGCAACAGCCGCATCAGCATGCCGCCGCGCCCGTAGCGAAAGCTTTCGAGGATCGTCTCGATCGCGAGCCGGGTGTCCTCGAACGCCTCGCGCCCGGCCAGCAGCGCGCCGAGGATGTCGGCGAGGACGACCTGGCGCGAATAGCTGCGGAAGTGCTGCTCGTAGAACGGCACGACGATCTCGCGCTTGTAGGTCTCGAAGCGCTGCGCCATCAGGGCCGCGAGCGTGCCGTCGGCCGGCTGCTCGATGCGCTCCGGCACGTTGAGCGGGGCAAACCACAGATGCGGCCCGTCGCCGAGCGCGCCGGGCTCGAGGAAGCGGCCGGGCTGAAGAAAGCTCAGGCCGCGCTCGTCGCGCGCCTTGAGCAGGAGCTCGCGATAGAGCGTGTGGGCGCGCTTGGCGAGCTCGTCGCTCGCCGCCGCCTTGTTATGATCGGACACGAAGGCGAGGAAGTCGCGCGCGATCTCGGCGCGGGCGCCGCGGCGGAGAAGCGCGAAGGTGGCGCGCGACCACTCGGCATAGCCCTGGTCGAGCAGCGGCAGGTCGAGCAGCCACTCGCCCGGATAGTCCACGATCCGGACCGTGAGGGTCGCCGTGCCGTCGCCGATCCGGCGGAGCAGGAAGCCGTGCAGACCGGTCGGCGCAAAGCGGATATCGATCGCGATCTCGCTCATGTCGCGGGTGCGCGCCGGCCAGTCGGCCGGCGTGCTCGCCATGCGCTCGAGATTGTGCCGGTAGGGAAAGCGCGGCAGCTCGGTCTTGGCGGTCGCGAGCCTCGCCGCGATGAGCCGGCCCTCGCCGACCACCTTGAGGAGCGGCATGCGATAGGGTTGATGAATCGCGCTGAGCAGATTGTGCGCGAGGCTCGTGATGAACACGGTCTTGCCGGCGCGGCTCAGGCCGGTGACGGCGAGCCAGACGGTCGAGCCCGTGGCGAGCTCGGCGAGGCTCGACAGCCGTTCGGAGAAGCGAATTCCCCCGTCGAAGTCTATCATACGGGCCGGTCTCTCATGCCGCACACGGGCGGAGGGGCTGCGCAACCGCTCCAACCGCGCACGCCTGATCCATGGCTGCGTATATAGTGAGCCGGAGGAAGGACAAGGACGGTCATCGTCCCCGGCACAGGTCCCAGAAGCCCGGGGCGCCGGTGCTGCGATCGATAAAATACCAGCAAAATCCGGGCCCCGGCGGCGCGCCGGGCGACAGCATGGCGCCGCGACGGGCGGCCCCGGCCCGCCGCGAGCCGCGCGCGGCGTGGGCTGCGGGCGGACGGTGCGCGGCCGCGATCGCAAGCGCCGGTTCCCTGGCCGCAATGGGCTCGGCCCGCCCGGCCGGCGCTGCGCCCTGACACAGCGCGCAGGCGATGAAACACGCAATGGTGAGCGGCCTTGCCATTCACCACCAACGTCGCCTCGTCGGCCCTGTTCCGCAGCTCCTGCTCCGGGTCAGCCGCCGCGGCGGTCCGGACAGTCTCGGGATGCGAGGTCGCGTCAGTCGGCCTTGATGCCGGCGTCGCGGATCACCTTGCCCCACTTTCCGGTCTCGTCGGCGACGAATGCGGCCGATTGCGCCGGCGACATCACCAGGGGCTCGGTCCCGAGCGCGATCAGCCGCGACTTGATGGCGGGATCGGCGAGCACGGCGTTGATCTCCCGGTTGAGCGCCTCGACGATCGGGCCCGGCGTGCCCTTCAGACCGTGGCGCAGCAAGATGGATTGTACAGCATTCACCGTCTCCGCCATCGATAATCGGTCGTAGCATCAACTTCATCGCTACCTTGCCGGCAGCGCAGCATTCGCTTCCCTCAAGATTTTGGGCACCGTCTGTGCGCTGGAGCCGCGGTGCGGCTTACTTGCGCTTGCGTTCCGTCTCGGCGAGCTGCTGCCGTTCGTCGGCCATCCGCTCGAGCTTAGCCCTTTCCTCGGCGCGGCGCATTCTTCGCGGGATCTCGCGCCACTCTTCGGCATTCTTCTTGTACTGCGCAGCATTCCCCATACATCTCACGCGAGATGGGGCTTGGCTCTCTCAGCACGATCACGTTTGAAGACGCCCGCGAACTCGCGGCCGAGTGTCGGAAGCTTCGGCAGAAGGAATCGATCCGATCGAAGCTCGCCAGCGCGCCAAGCAACACGCGGCTCTCGAAAAGCGAAAGCGATCACGTTCAAGGATGCCGCAACCACCTATGCCCCTGCAGCGGCGACTTGTAGCCGGTCCGTAAGGCGGGTCTGTCTCAGCCGCCGCATATTGCTGAGCAGCGGAACTCCGGCGTAGAGTAGCCATTGCCGCGAGGTCTGTTCGTGCGCGGGTCGCGGGCCGGCGTGCCGGTGGCAGGATCGATCTCCGGCATCCAAAAGCGGAAGATCCACGAGCGCGCTCCGCCCCCAGTCACCTGCAAGTACAGACCGCCGCCGTCCCCGTACATGCCGGGAATCTTCGCCTTTGAGACGGTGAGCGCTTTCAGCTTCCCCGTGGCCCCCATGGGAGGCTACCCCCAAAATACCCACAGCGAGTCTCCGGATTGTCGCGAATTGGCGCGGGCGCAGGCCACTTATGAAGAAATTGTAGTTTCTTCACAAGTGTGTCAGAGCGGCGGGCTGCGGGCCGGCTTTCGCTGCCGCGGTCACGCCGACCACCATGCCGGCGCCAGCCCTGTTCTCGATGATAAAGGGCTTACCCAACCGTTGGCCGAGTTGGTCGCCGAGGTGCGAATGAGAAGATCCGCGATGCCGCCCGGTGCGAAAGGAACGATGATCGTTGTGGTTCGCGTGGGATAGTCAATCGGTTGCGCAAAAACGGGGCGCGGTTAAGGCCAGTACGGCGTAGAGGCCGGCGATTGCGCGCATGGTAGCTCATTCGATTGAGAAGCGAAGACCGCCGTTAATCCAAAGGCTTGATCCCGGATTTGGCAACGACGGCACGCCACATCTCTGTCTCGCCTGCGATGCGGTCGCCGAGCGCCACCGAGCCGTCGGCGGCCATCTCGATGCCGAGGGCAGACAAGCGCTTCCGTGTCTCGTCCATCGTGAGCGCCGCGACTGCGGCAGCTTCAATCTCGTGCTGAAGCAATGGCGACACGCCCTTGCGCGTGAGCAGCGCGAACCAAGCGCTGGTGTCGAAGCCGGGCAGGCCCGACTCCGCGATAGTCGGCGTATCGGGGAGCTGTGGGCTGCGCTGCGCGGTGGTGACAGCCAGCGCGCGAAGTTGACCGGCGCGGATCAGCGGCAGCACCGTCGGCAGATTGTCGAACATCACCTGAACTTGCCCGGCAAGGAGATCCTGGACGGCCGGCGCGCTGCCCTTATATGGCACGTGCAGCATGTCGATCCCGGCTCGCTGCTTGAACAGCTCACCCGTCATCTGTCCGTTCGACCCAACGCCCTGTGACGCGTAGCTCAATCCACCCGGCTTCGCCTTGGCAAGTGCGATCAGCGCCGCGACGCTGTCGGCCGGCACGGAGGGGTTCACGACCAGCACGTTCGTGACCGTTCCGGTGCGAGTGAGCGGAGCCAGATCACGACCGACGTCGTAGGCCAGTTTCGGATAAAAGATCGGGTTGATCGTCAATGCGCTCGAGGCAACGGCGAGCAGCGTATGGCCGTCGGGAGCGGACTGGGTCACGGCAGTGACGCCGATTCCGCCGTTGGCGCCCGGCTTGTTCTCGATGATGACGTTCTTGCCCCAGCGCTCGGCAAGCTTTTGCGCGAGGATGCGAGCGATGATGTCGTTGGTCCCGCCCGCCTGGTACGGCGACACGATGGTGACGACACGGGACGGAAAATCGTCAGCCCGGGCCGCGAGCGCACAGAAGAGGACGGCTAACGCGCAGACAGGAGCACGACGCAGCACAGCGTTTCCTTTCAGGTCCGGTACTTGGGCATCATGGCGACGGCATTGTCGCGATCGATCGCGGCGAGGTCCGCTTCGTTGAACAGGCCTGTCTCGCGCAATTCGGCGGCGGTGGCGCTTGCGGTTAGGAACGGGAAGTCCGTACCGAACAGAACCTGCGTCGGCTTGACCAGTGTCATCAACGACGCAAGCGGATATACCGTCGAGGTGTTGGCAGTGTCGTAGTAGAATTTCTGCAGGTAGTGGATCGGTCCCTCCGGGAAGCGCGTTTTGAGGTCCTTACGCATCGCCGCCAAAAAGGTGAAGCGCTGGACCAGATAAGGCGCGGTGCCGCCGCCATGCGAGAAGATGAACTTGATGTCCGGGAAGCGTGCGACCGTCCCGCTGAAGATGAGGCTCGCGATCGTCCGCGTCGTGTCCGTGCCGAGCTCGATCGTCGGCTCGAACACGTCCGGCACGAGGTTACGGCAGCACGCGTTACGGAACGGGTGGGTGTAGACGATCGCCTTGCGACGATTGAGCTCCTCCATGACGGGCGTGAACGCGGGGTCGCCGAGAAATTTTCCCTCATAATCGGTCATCATGCAGATTCCGTCGGCCTTGAGGGTGTCAAGGACGTACTCGAGCTCCCGCAGGGTGCCGTCGACATCCGGCAGCGGGACCGTGCCGAAGAGGCCGAACCGGCCGGGATATTCCGCGATCATCCGCGCGCCGAACTCGTTGGTCTCGCGGGCAAGCGCGCGCGCCGCATCGTAGTTGCCGAAGAAGACGCTCGGCTCGCTGATTGACACGATTGCGGTCGCGACGCCGCCCTTGTCCATGTCCTCGAGCGATTTCTGTGCGGTCAGGCGCATCAGCGGCACCTGGCCGGTCCTGCGCCCGGTGATCTCGGCAATGAAGCCGGGCGACGAGAAATGATGGTGGACGTCGATCCGGAACGGCTTGGCGGGCGCGGAGGTCTGTGCGGAGCTTCTGCGCGCGCCCAATACCGCACCGGCCCCGAGCGCTGCGAGGCCGGTGAGGAAGCGCCGGCGGCCGCAGCACGTTACGGAATGGATGTGGCCGGACGAACACTCAAATGCGCCCAGTTTCGATGTCGCAGTGCCCGGCAAATCCATGGCGGCGTTCTCCTAAGTGTTGATCAACGCGCGTCTCGTTCGTCGGTGTACCAAGACGGCTTCTGCGGATAGTGCGGGCCGTCATAGATCTCGATGACCACGGTGTCCTCGTGCGCGACCGCGGGGCCATGCACATTGCCTTTCGGGTTGCAGTAGAAGCAGCCTGCGGTGAGCACCGTCTTTGTCGCCGTGTACTCGTACTTGCCGCTCAGGCAGAACATGAACTGGTTGGCGGCGTGCAGGTGCGGCTCTGGGATGCCGGCGCCCTTATCGAACTTGATCAGCGCGATCGACGCGCCGGTCTCCTCGTTCCGCCACAGCATCTTTTCATGAATACCCTTGAGCGACTTCGCCCGCCAAGGGACCTGTTCAGATTGGATCAGGATCTCGGCGAGATCTGGAGCGGCTTGCGGAAGGTCCATCGTCGTGACCTCGTGGTCGTGTGTTGCAATTCAGCGGGAGCCTAGTGCGCAAAAGCTCAGGGATTCCATGTTACCGATTTGAGCTCGATCAGGCGCGACAGGTAGGTGACGTTCGACTTGTTCGTGAGCCGATGGACCGGCCGCATTTCGTTCATGAAGACGAACGAGCCGAGCGGCTCGTTCGTCTTGATCTTCTGGCCGAAGATCGTCTCGATCTCGTTCTCGCCGCCCCCGAGCGAAACGATCAGATACGGATGATGGTGGATATGGAACGGGATGGTTTGCCCCGGCTCGAGCCGCACCTCCCACATGCGGATGTGCTCGTTCTCGAACAGGATCTTGTCGCCCACTTGGCCGAGCGCGATGCCGCGCTCCGCCGCAAGCTTCACTCCTGACGCGTCGTCCATGCCGGGCTCCTGCATCATTCAGAACAAGCGATCGCCGGATTCTCGGCAGAGATTTCGCTGAAACGAACGACCTGGCCTTCTTTGAAGAAACCTCATCGCAACCTACCGGGTCGGCAGTACCGCAATGGCGTTGATCTCGATCAGGTAATCGGGGGACGTCATCTTGTTGACTTCCACCATGGTCGAGGCCGGCAGCGGCGGCTTGAAATACTGCGCGCGCACCTTATGGATTGCCTCGAAATGCTCCATGTTGCGGACATAGACGTCGACGCGGCAGATGTCGTCCATGGTGCCGCCGGCGGCCTCGACGGCGGCTTTGACGTTCTCGCAAACCTGCCGCGTCTGCTCGGCGATGTCGCCGATCCCCGCGATGCTGCCGTCCGGCCGCCGTGCGGTCATGCCCGAGATGAACACGAACCGTCCTGCCGCTTCGATCGCGGTCGCATGCGAGAACACGCCATTCGGCTGGCGCAGCTTGGGGCTGGAAATCTGGACCTTAGCCATGACGCTGTTCCCTCGGTTGTTTGTCCGGCTGTTCACTCGTCTCCTCGTCCAGGAGATCGGCGGCGACGCCGAGCTCGCCGGCATAGCGCCGCAGCATGGCGGTCACGGCCGGGCCGAGGGTGACGCGGCCCGAGGCTCGCTGACGGCGGCGCCATTCGGGCTCGCCCGGGGTGAAGAGCTGCTCGATTCCGGGCGCGCGTTGCCCGGACCGGATGTGCTCAGCCGCCGCCGCGGCGTGTTGGCGGAACCATCCCGGATCGCAGAAATGCGCGACGTCGATGGCGATGAAGAGATGCGAGCAGTCATAGGGTACGCTGAAATCGCCATAGAGCGGGCGCACTGCGGCGCCGCTCGCGCCTTGCGACAGCAGCCCGCATAACAGATCGATCACGAGCGACAGTCCGAAGCCCTTAGCGCCCCCTGTCGGCAGCAGCATGCCGGCGATCGCCTCGGTCGGACTGGTGGTCGGCACACCGGCCGCCGTCACGGCCCATGTGGGCGGGATGGACTCGCCGGCCTTCTCGGCCATGCGAATCTTGCCCATGGCGGCTTCGCTTGTTGCCATGTCGAGCACGATGGGGATGTCGCCGGCGGCCGGGATGGCGATCGCAATGGGATTGTTGCCGACCACGCGCTCGCCGCCGCCGGGTGCCGGCATCAGCGGCCGCGTGTTGCACATCGCGACTCCGATGCAGTCGGCGGCGGCGGCCTGTAATGCGTATCGAGCGGCTGTGCCGAAATGAAAGCCGTGGCGCACCGACACGATGCCGGCGGCGAACGCCTTGGACTTATCGATCGCGATCGCCATGGCTTGGCGGCCGGTGAGCTGGCCGAGCGCGTCGCCGGCATCGAGCACGACAGCGCCGTCGCGCTCGGAGACGATCGATGCGCCTTCGCGGGTCGAGACGGAACCCTGGCGCAAACGTTCGATATACATGTCAACCAGCATCACGCCGTGCGAATTGAGGCCCTCCAGGTCGGCGTCGACCAGACCTGCGGCTACCTCGGCGGCAGCCGACCGTGACACGCCGACCGCTGCAAGCAGGTCGGCCACGAAGGAGCCGAGCCGGTCGGCTGGAATGGCGCGGGGCGCGCTGGCGGTCATGGGGCCGCCCGCATCGCAGGAGCAAGCGCGCTCATTTTGCCGGCCTCCGCGTCGCGGCACGGGCCTGCGCGACGCGTTTGGCGGCCGCCAGCGATGCCGCGACTTTGTCCAGGGTCCGGGTAATGTGCGCGCCGTTGAGCTCGAGCGTCCGGTCGACGTCGCGGCTGAGCGCCGCGCGCATGAGCTGCTTGTGTTCGCCGACATCGTCGCGCAATGGCGCATCCGACATGATCGATAGCGCCACATACCGGTCGGCTTGCTCGAACAACCGCGCCCGAATGGTGAGTAGCGTCGGCGCACCGCATGCAGCGACGAGTGCGGTGTGAAAGGCCGCGTGCTCGCGGCTCCAGGCCTCGCTGATCGCCTCCGGCTTCGACGGATCGATTTTGGTCTGCCGAGACAGCCGATGGAACGCGCTCAGGAGGTCGGCCTCCCACTCGACGCCGCCCTTCTCGAGCGACCAACGTAGCGCAATGGTCTCAATCTCGATTCGGGTTCGCATCAGATCGACGAGGTTCTCGTGCGACACCTCGGCGACGCGGAATCCCTTGTTGTGCTCCAGTTCGACCAGCCCTTCGGCCTCGAGCCGCATCAACGCTTCGCGGATCGGGCTCGTCCCCATTCCGTACCGCTCGCGCAGCGTCTCGAAGCGCAGCCGTTCGTTCGGCATCAGCCGGCACGCGACGATGTCGGCGCGCATTTGTGTCAGGACCGACGCGTTGAGCGTCTGCGCCTTCGCGGCCACGAGCGAGGATGACGAGGACGGCAACGGGGTCTCCGGCGGTCACCGCGCCCGGGCGGGCGCGTTTGTCGGAATATCCGAGATCATTTCGACAAGCAAACAGATTTTCGGAAATCTATTGACGCCCCATTTCTCGCAGTGGCACCATGCCGGGATAACGGTGGAAGAGCCACCGCGAAGGAGCAGGAGCAAGCGATGGCCCGCTGGATTCGATTGGTCGCAGTCGCGCTGGGCAGTGCAGTCCTCGCCGCGGGAGCATCGACGCCCCTCCTGGCACAACCCGCCGCACCGACACCAACCAAAGTGGTGTTTTCGCTCGATTTCATCCCGCTCGGTCGCCATGCGCCGTGGTATGCCGCCCTTGCCGAGGGCTATTTCGCGAAGGAAGGGCTCGACGTCTCTATCATCCCGGCGCAAGGCACCGCACAAGTCATCCAGGCGGTCGAGGCCGGTACCGCCAATATCGGCTTTGTTGACGTCCCGAGCGTGGTAATCGCCCGGGCCGGCGGCTCCAAGCTCAAGATGGTCGCGGTCAATTACGCCAAGGCACCCTATGCGATCTTCAGCCTCAGCACCGGCGCCAACGTCACGCAGCCGAAGCAGCTTGAAGGGCTCAATCTTGGCAGCGGTGCAGGCAGTTTCACGCCCAAGATCATCCAGGGCTTCATGACCCAACAGGGCCTTGACCCGACCAAGCTCAAGATCAGCAATGTGGCCCCTTCGGCGCGCGCAACCACGCTGCTGTCGGGGCAGATTCCCGCCATTGAGTTCTTTGTGATGTCGAAGCCTGGACTCGAAGCGGGTGCCCGGGCCGGCAACGCCGAACTGCGCACGCTGCTGCTCGCCGACCACGGCCTCGACCTGTATTCGAACGGCATCGCGACTACCGACGATTATCTCGCCAAGAACCCGGACGTCGTGAAGCGCTTCGTGCGCGCCGCGCTGGAGGGATGGAAATTCGCTCTCGCCAATCCCGATAAGGCCGCTTCCGACGAGATCAAATACGTTCCGACGCTTAAGCCCGACTCCATAGTCTCTGAAATCAACATAGTCGCCGACCTGGCGGTCACGGCAAATACCAAGAAGAACGGCCTTGGTTGGTTTGACCCAGCAAAGATGAAGGGCAACGTGGATTTCGTCGCCAAGTACATTGGCGTCGCGGGACAAGCGCCGGCCGCAACGGACATCTACGCGACCGGTTTCCTGCCAACGCCGCCGATCGCGCCCTAGGAGCACGAGCCCGGCGCGGGCCGGTCTTTTGCAAAAGATGATGGTCCAACCAAAGACCGAAATGTCCGCGTTCGGCCATTTCAAGGACGTGCACCAACTGTTCTCGCGCGCCGGTCAGGCGCCGCTCGTGGCCATCGAGAACATCACGTTCGATCTCGGGGCCGGACAACTGGTGACGCTGCTCGGGCCGAGCGGCTGCGGCAAGACCACGTTCCTCAAGATCGTCGGCGGTCTGATTTCGGCGAGCCGCGGGACGGTCCAGATCAATGGCCGCAATGTGACCGAACCGCATCCCGATTTTGGTGTCGTGTTTCAGCAGGCCAACCTGATGCCGTGGCGCACGGTGCTCAACAACGTGCTGTTCCCGATGGAAATCCTTGGCCGCCGCAATGCCCAGGCTGTGTCGGGTGCCGAGGAATTGCTGTCGCTTGTCGGGCTTTCGGGCTTCGAGTCCGCGTATCCGGCGGAGCTGTCGGGCGGCATGCAGCAGCGGGTTGCGCTGTGCCGCGCTCTGATCCACCGGCCGAAGCTCCTGCTGATGGACGAGCCGTTCGGAGCGCTGGACGAGCTCACTCGCATGGAGATGCAGGACCTGCTTCTCGACATTCGCACTAAAACCGGGGCGACCGTCATGTTCGTCACCCACAGCATCGGCGAGGCGATCTACATCTCCGACGTCGTCGTGGTATTCAGCAAGCGGCCGGCGGTGGTCGCCGACTTCATTCCCGTCGCCTTGCCGTATCCGCGATCGGCTGAAGTCCGTTACTCGCCGGAATTCACCGCGCTGGAGCATCGGGCTGGGCGCGCCCTTGGAATCACGCGATGACGCTGCGGGATCTGCGGAGCGCCTCCTATCCGCTGCTCGGGGTGGCAGGGATCTTGCTGATTTGGCAGCTCTATGTCTCCGCATTCCGCGTCAACCGGATCGTGCTGCCCGGACCCCTTGATATCCTGCACGCCGCGCAAGCCAACTGGCCAGTCCTGATGCGCGAGACTTGGCCTACTTTTCTGGAGAGCGTGCTGGGCTTCGCTCTCGCGGCCGTGATCGGTATTCCGGTTGCGGTTTGCGTGGCGAACTCGCGCGTGCTTAACCTCACGCTCTATCCGATCCTGATAGCAACCCAGTCCATCCCCAAGGTGGCCGTGGCGCCGATCATCCTGGTGTGGTTCGGGCTGGGCCTTCAGTCGAAGCTGGTGATCGCATTCCTAGTGGCGTTCTTTCCAATGGTGGTCGATACCGCGACCGGGATGCGTGCAACTCCCGCCGGCCTGCTCGAGCTCGCCCGCTCCTTACGTGCTTCGCCGCTGCAGATCTTCCTGAAGGTGCAGTTTCCTGCCGCGCTGCCGTCCATCTTCGCCGGTGCCAAGGTCGCCGTAACGCTCGCCGTCATCGGGGCGGTGATCGGAGAGTTCGTAGGCTCGCTCAACGGGCTTGGCAACCTTCTGCTGAGCGCCAATTCGCAGCTTGATAGCCCGCTCGCCTGGGCCGCGCTGGTCTGGCTGAGCGTGCTCGGTATCGTGCTGTTTGCCGCGGTCGTCGTCGTCGAGCGCCTGGTGATGCCGTGGTCGGAGCGAGGTCATCACTGAACGGGTCGGCAGTGTCGCGCTTGGCCGACCAGCTGTCATCGGTGCCGTGGCTCGAAGTCCGGTCAAATTCGAGCTGACCCAAAACCTCCGTTGCCTCGGGCAGCCATCACACGCCGAGCAATCGTTCTGCATTACCGTGCGCCATGCGCGCGGTCAGTCTAGCGGGACTTACGAAGAAATACCTCAAGGCGACCATCCGGGCGACGACATCGGGTATCTGGCCGGCCACAAATCCGCAGATGATGCGCACCGTCCGCGTCGGATAGTCGAGCGCCGCGCAGGCGGCCGAGAAGGCCGGCAGCGCCGCCGCGCCGGCCGCCAGAGCCAGAAAGGCGCGGCGCGGCATCAGTTGATTGCTCTCGGTCATCGGCTTCCCCCCTTTGCCCGGCGGAGACCCGGGCCCATTCTGCGCCGGCCTCACGCTTCGGCTTCGCCGGCCTCCGCCTCGGCCAGCCGCGCGCGCCAATCGGCACGCTGGCGGAGCAGCGACAGCGCGGCGAGCGCGAGCAGGAAGGCGGCGACGCCGAGCAGGCCGAGCGAGATCGGCCGCTGGACGAAGATCAGGTAGTCGCCGTTCGACATGATCAGCGACTGACGCAGGCTCTGCTCGAGGATCGGCGAGATCACGAGGCCGAGCACGAGCGGGGCCGGATCGAAGTTGAACTTGCGCAGCCAGTAGCCGAGCACGCCCATGATCAGCATGATCCACACGTCGACCACCGAGTTGTTCACCTCGTAGACGCCGATGATGCAGAACATGATGATCAGAGGGTAGAGATACGCGTAGGGGATGCGCAGCACCGTGACGAAGACGCTGACCAGCGGCAGGTTGAGCGCAAGCAGCATGAGATTGCCGACATACATCGAGGCGACGAAGCCCCAGAAGACGTCGGGATGATCGTTGACCAGGGTCGGCCCGACCGAGATGCCGTGCAGCATCAGGGCGCCGATCAGCACCGCGGTGATCGGGCTGGTCGGGATGCCGAGCGCCAGCATCGGCACGAAGGCGCCGGTGGATGCCGAGTTGTTGGCCGACTCCGGGCCGGCAACGCCGGCGACCGCACCCTTGCCGAACTCTTCCGGGTGCTTCGAGACGCGCCGCTCGAGCGCGTAGGAGAGGAAGCTCGAGATCACGTGCGCCGAGCCCGGGATGATGCCGATGATGAAGCCGAGCACCGTTCCGCGTGCGATCGGCATGGCGGATTCGCGCCATTCCTGCCGGTTGGGCAGGAGATCGCGCAGCTTCGGCGAAATGATCTCGCCGACCACGTTGCTGCTCGGGGTCGAGAGGATCTCGCCAAGTCCGAACAGGCCGACCGCGACCGGAACGATGCCGATGCCGTCACCGAGCTCGGCGAGATCGAACGAGTAGCGGAAATGGCCCGTCATGTTGTCGATGCCGATCATCCCGAGCAGCAGCCCGATGCACGCCATCAGGAGGGTGCGGACCAGCGACGACGACGACATGTAGGCGAGGAAGATCAGGCCGACGATCAACAGCGCGGTGTATTCGGGCGGGCCGAAGCGCACCGCGAGAGTGGCGAGCGGCGGCGCCACGATGGTGAGAACCACGACGCCGAAGGTCCCGGCGATCCACGAGCCGACCGCCGCGATGCACAAGGCGGCGCCGGCGCGGCCCTTCTTGGCCATGGCGTAGCCGTCTATGCAGGTCATCACAGAGGAGGCCTCGCCCGGGATGCGCATCAGGATCGAGGTGGTCGAGCCGCCGTACTGCGAGCCGTAATAGATTCCGGCCAGCATGATGATGGCCTGGGTGGCGTTGAGCCCGAAGGTCACCGGCAGCAGGATCGAGATGCCGGAGAGCGGGCCGATGCCGGGCAGCACCCCGACGAGGGTGCCGACCAGGCAGCCGAGGAACGCGTACCAGGCGTTGTCGAGCTGCAGCGCGACGGCAAATCCGTTCAGGAGGCTGTGCAGGGTGGCGTCCACGGGGCGGCTACTCTGGTTGCAGCATGATCTTGGCTCGTTTGAGCATGATCTGGTCCGAAAACCGGGATCCACTTTTCGGGATCATGCTCTAGAAACCGAATGGGCCGGTGCCGAGCGGCGTCTTGAGCACATAGACGAACATCAGGTAGGTCAGGCCGACGACGCCCACGCTGTAGAGCATCGCGTAGTGCAGCGGCCGGCGTTCGATGCAGACGAGCAGGGCGAACATCATCGCCGCCATGGTGGTGATGAAGCCGAGGCCCTCGAAGAAGTAGATCGCGCCCGCGGTGATCGCCGTCACGGCGGCGGCGTGCAGCGCGTCGTCCCAGGCGACCTCGGCGAACGGTCTGCTGTCACCGGCCCGCACGATCAGCACGAGGCCGAACGCAATGGTGAGACCGGCGAGGATCTTCGGCATGAAGCCGGCGCCCGGCATCGACAGCTCGCCCATCGGCAGATCGCCGCTGAGCGCGATCACGAGCAATCCGAAGATGACGAAGGCGGCGCCTGCAGCGTGATCGGCG
>DASTZX010000320.1:0-20056 GCA_035764045.1 Xanthobacteraceae bacterium
CGGCGCGGCGTCTTCGCGTCGAACCGAATGGTGAAAGCCATGGCTGCGGCGGCGCGCGAGAACTTCGGCGCATGGCCGGTCACGAGCTGCAGGTTGATGACGGCGCCGCCCATCTTGCGGCGCTGGTCGAACATCTGCTGCATGATCGGATCGAGCGGCTGAGGCAGCGGCGGCAGGCGCGAGACCTGTTGCTGCGGCGGCTCATCGGCGGCGCGGAGGACGGGCGCTCCGACCCCGGCGAGGAGGGCAAGGGCGATCAGGACTGCGAGCCCCGAAAGGCGCGATCGGCGTGACGGCATGACAGCGGCTCCTGTTGGCGTGAAATGCTAGCGCGCAGCCACGGCGGGTGCCACGACCAACCGCCGCCGACCACGGCCCGTCCCGCGCGGGTTCACCAAATCTTGTAGGCCCGACTGCGCGTTGCCATTGAATAAGATCGCCCTGCGTGGTGTTGATCGTGCGGGGCAACTACCAGGAGATGCCCATGCGCGCGATACACGCGTCCCTCGCCGCCGCCGCCGTGCTGCTCGCCGGCCTGTCGAGCGCCAAAGCCCAGTCCGCCTACGATTACCCATGGTGCGCCATCTACACCAACAAGAGCGGCGCGCAGGCCTGCTACTACGCGACCTACGCGCAGTGCATGGCAACCATGGAAGGGATCGGCGGCTATTGCATTCCGAGCCCCTATTATCGCGGCCCGCGCTCGGAGCGGCGCGTGCATCGCTACTGACGTTTGCGCAAGCTACGGGGAGAGGCGCGATGGTAAGACGATCGATGCTCGGCGTGGTCGCCGCCGCAACATTCATGGCCGCGGGCGCCCCGGCCCATGCCCAGTATTATCCCTGGTGCCTGGTCATCTCCGACAAGACCGGCGCATGGACGTGCTACTTCACCACGCGCGAACAATGCATGGCGTCCGCCGGCGGCAACGTCGGCTTCTGCACCCGCAATCCGGCCGCACCCGATCCGCCGCCGCGCCGCCGCCCGCGCCAGTAGCACGCGGCTGATCCTGGCGAAGGGCTGCGCGCTGCGCGGCCTCGCATCCCTGTAGCCACTGCGCCGACAGATGCGATAGAACCGCAGGGTCGTTCCCGCCCTGCACCGGTTCCGCCATGCAACAGCAAAACCCTGAACACGCCGCCGCGCTGCGTCTTGCCGCGAGTGGGCCCGATTTCCAGGTCCTGCACGAGATCGTCGCCAAGGCCCGCCAGAACCTCAATCAGAACGACTGGGACTACATCGTCGGCGGAGCGGAGAGCGAAACCACATTGCGGCGCAACCGGCTGGCGATCGATTCCCTCGCCTTTCGGCCGCGCGTGCTGCGCGACGTGAGCCACATCGATCCTTCCGTCCAGGCGCTCGGACGCAAGCTCCGCCTGCCGGTGATGTTCGCGCCGGTCGGCTCGCTCGAATGCTTCCATCAGGCTGCGGCCGCCGACGTGGCGCGCGCCGCCCAGGCCTTCGGGGTCGCGCATATGCTGAGCTCGGTCTGCCAGCCCGGGCTCGAGAAGGTGGCCGAGGCGGCGCCCGATGCGCTGCGCATGTTCCAGCTCTACGTCCGCGGCGACGCCGACTGGGTGGACGACCACGTGGCGCGCGCGATCGCCAAGGGCTACGGCGCGTTCTGCCTCACGGTCGATACCGCCATCTACAGCCGGCGCGAACGCGATCTCGCCAAGCGCCACGTCGTCGCCGGCCGCCGCAAGGCATCGGGCCGCGAGTTCCAGGCGGCGCTGGACTGGAAGACGGTCGACCGGATCAAGGCGAAGTTCGCCATCCCGCTCGCCATCAAGGGCGTCGCGACCGCCGAGGACGCCAAGCTCGCGGTCGAGCATGGGGTCGATTGGATCTACGTCTCCAATCACGGCGGCCGGCAGCTCGATCACGGTCGCGGCTCGATGGACGTGCTGCCCGAGGTGGTCGCG
The DNA here is from genome assembly GCA_035764045.1 of Xanthobacteraceae bacterium. GTDB lineage: Bacteria > Pseudomonadota > Alphaproteobacteria > Rhizobiales > Xanthobacteraceae > JAVDCA01. The sequence goes on from DASTZX010000320.1 coordinate 1,926, forward strand.
GCCGCGGCCGGACGCGCCAAAGTCATGGTCGACGGGGGGTTCGCGCGCGGCACCGACATCGTGAAGGCGATCGCGTCAGGCGCCGATCTCGTCGGCATCGGCCGCATGCAGTGCTATGCGCTGGCTGCCGGCGGCGAGGCGGCGCTCATCCGGTTGCTCGAGCTCCTCGAGGACGAGGTGCAGCGCGCGCTCGGGCTGCTCGGCGTGACGCGTTTCGCCGATCTCGACCGCAGCTATCTGCACCCGGCGCCGTCGCCGACGCTGCCGCACGCGCTCAGCGCGTTTCCCCTGCTCAAGATCGACGACTACCGGTATTGAGCCCCTCCTCGTCATTCCGCAAGCCGCGCACCGATCTCGGGTTTACCCGAGATCGGCAATCGTCAATGTCCAAATCGGCTAAAGCCGACTTGGATGCGCGACTATCCGGAATCCATCGCTGTTTCTTGTACAGCGACACTGGATTCCGGGTTCGCGGGCGGAGCCTGTCATCGGGCCGGCCGGAGGCCGGACCCGTTGGCCCGCGCCCCGGAATGACGGCCCCAGGAATTCTTGGAAACGCCTACTCCAGCTCCACCACCCGCCCCTCGCGCAGCGTCACCCGGCGGTCCATGCGCGCAGCGATGTCCATGTTGTGGGTGGCGACGACCGCGGCGAGGCCGGAGGCGCGCACCAGCTGGGTGAGCGCCGAGAACACGTGCTCGGAGGTGTGTGGATCGAGGTTGCCGGTCGGCTCGTCGGCCAAGCGGACACGCGGCGCATTGGCCACCGCGCGGCCGATCGCCACCCGCTGCTGCTCGCCGCCCGACAGCTCGGACGGACGGTGGCTGAGCCGCTCCTTCAGCCCCAGATAGCCGAGCAGCTCGGAGCCGCGCGCGGCCGCTTCCTGGCGGGAGAGCCCGCGCAGCATCTGCGGCAGCATGACGTTTTCCAGCGCCGTGAACTCCGGCAGCAGGTGATGCGCCTGATAGACGAAGCCGACGTCGTTGCGGCGGATCCGGGTGCGCTCGCTGTCGGGAAGTTTCGAGGTCGCAACATTGTTGATGTAGACCTCGCCGCCGTCCTGACGCTCGAGCAGTCCGGCGATGTGCAGAAGGGTCGACTTGCCGGAGCCCGAGGCCGCGATCAGCGCCACGGACTGGCCCGGCCAGACGGCGAGCTCCGCGCCCTGAAGGATGTCCAGCCTCGCGTCCCCCTGCCGGTAATGGCGCTCGATCGCGTGCAGGAAGATGACGGGCGTTTCGCTCTCGGCCATCGGCCCTACTCGTAGCGCAGGGCTTCGACCGGATCGAGGCGCGCCGCGCGCCAGGCCGGATAGAGCGTGGCGAGCAGCGACAGGGTGAGGGACAGCACCACCACCGCCGTCGTCTCGCCGACCGCCATCTCGGCCGGCAGTTTCGACAGGAAATAGACCTCGGGCGGGAAGATCTGCATGTGGAAGACCCAGGCGAGGAACTCGCGGATGCTCTCCACATTGAGACAGATCAGCGTGCCGGCGAGAAATCCGATGACCGTGCCGACCACGCCGATGGAGGCCCCGGTGATCACGAAGATGCGCATGATCGCACCCTGCGTCGCCCCCATGGTGCGCATGATGGCGATGTCGGAGCTCTTGTCCTTCACCAGCATGATCAGCCCGGACACGATGTTGAGCGCGGCCACCAGCACGATCATCGTGAGGATCAGGAACATCACATTGCGCTCGACCTGCAGCGCGGTGAAGAAGGTGGCATTGCGTCGCCGCCAGTCGACCATGAAGATCGGCCGCCCGGCGGCCGCGGTGATGAGCTTGGCGTAGCGGTCGACGTCGTCCGGGTTGTCGACATAGACCTCGATCGCCGTCACGTCTCCGGCGTGATTGAAATAGGCCTGCGCCTCCTTGATCGGCATGTAGACGAAGGCGGAATCGTATTCCGACATGCCGATCTCGAACTCGGCGGCGATCTTGTAGGGCTTGACCCGCGGCGTCGTTCCCATCGGCGTGACGGCGCCGCGCGGCGCGACCAGGGTGATGTTGCCGCCGGCCTGCAGCGAGAGCTGGTCAGCGAGACGCTGGCCGATCACGACCCCCTGCCCTTCGTCGAAACCCTCGAGCGTGCCCTTCTTGATGTTGCGGGCGATCGAGCCGAGCCTCGCGAGATCGGCGCCGCGCATGCCGCGGACCAGCACGCCGCTCGCCGTGAATGGCGAGGAGGCGAGCGCCTGGCCTTCGACGATCGGCGCCGCCAGAATGACGCCTCGAATCTTGGAGATACGCTCGGCCACCTGCTCGTAATCGGTCAGCGGCGAATCGAGCGGCTGGATCAGCAGGTGACCGTTGAGGCCGAGGATCTTGTCGAGCAGTTCCTTGCGGAACCCGTTCATCACCGCCATCACGATGATCAGCGTCGCGACGCCGAGCATGATGCCGAGAAAAGAGAAGCCGGCGATCACCGAGATGAAGCCTTCCCGCCGGCGCGCCCGCAGGTAACGCAGGGACAGCATCCATTCGAAAGGTGCAAAAGGCCGTGTGGCGGTCGGCTCGGTCATTGGGCGCGCGCTTCATCCCCCAAACCGGCATTCCATCCGATTCCGGCGGTTTGATGCCAGCAAATTCGTGGCAAGGCGCGCGCCGCACACAATTTTCCGCGGCCGATCAGCGCGTCAGCCGCGCGATCGCGTCCTCCGGGCTGACGAGCACGCGGGAACCGTCGTCCCGGCGCTTGAGCTCGACCTTTCCCTCGCTCAGCCCCTTGGGCCCGACCACCACCTGCCAAGGAATACCGATGAGGTCCATCGCGGCGAACTTCGCCCCCGGACGATCGTCGAGATCGTGGTAGAGCACCTCGACGCCGCGCGCGGTGAGTTCGCCATAGAGCCGCTCGCTCGCCGCATCGGGCGCGCTGTCGCCTTGCTTCAGGTTCAGCACCGCCACGCGGAACGGCGCGACCGCCTCCGGCCATTTGATCCCGGCGTCGTCGTGTGAGGCTTCGATGATGGCGGCGACGAGCCGCGACGGCCCGATGCCGTAGGACCCCATGTGCACCGGGCGCTCGACGCCGTCCGGCCCGGCGACGACCGCCTTCATGGGCTCGGAATATTTGGTCCCGAAATAGAAGATATGGCCGACCTCGATGCCGCGCGCCGAAACCTGCCCCTCTCCGGGCAGCTTGGCGAAGGCCGCCGGATCGTGCTTCTCCGACGTGGCAGCATAGAGCGAAGTCCATTTGTCCACGATCGTCTGCAGGCCTTTGACGTCGTCGAAATCGACGTCGGGGCCGGGCACCTCGAAATCCAGATAGTCGCGGTGGCAAAACACTTCGCTCTCGCCGGTCGAGGCGAGAATGATGAACTCGTGGCTCAGGTTGCCGCCGATCGGGCCGGTGTCGGCCACCATCGGGATCGCCTTGAGGCCGAGCCGCGCAAACGTACGCAGATAGGCGACGAACATCTTGTTGTAGGAATGCCGCGCGCCCGCATGGTCGAGGTCGAACGAATAGGCATCCTTCATCAGGAACTCGCGGCCGCGCATGAGGCCGAATCGCGGCCGCACCTCGTCGCGGAACTTCCACTGGATGTGATAGAGATTGAGCGGCAGGTCCTTGTAGGAGCGCACATAGGACCGGAAGATCTCCGTGATCATCTCCTCGTTGGTGGGGCCGTAGAGCATGTCGCGCTCGTGGCGGTCTTTGATGCGCAGCATCTCCTTGCCGTAGTCCTCGTAGCGCCCGCTCTCGCGCCACAGATCGGCCGACTGGATGGTCGGCATGAGCATCTCGATCGCCCCCGCCCGATCCTGCTCCTCGCGCACGATCTGGTTGACCTTCTGCAGCACCCGGAACCCGAGCGGAAGGAAGGCGTAGATGCCGGCAGCCTCCTGCCGGATCATGCCGGCACGCAGCATCAGGCGGTGGGAGACGATCTCGGCCTCTTTCGGCGTCTCGCGCAGAATGGGCAGGAAGAAGCGGGACAGGCGCATGGGAGAGGGTCCGTTGGGGCCGCGGCAAGGGGCCCGAGTGAAACCGGATCGGGCGGAAAAAGACAACCCCGGCGTCCATCCGCGAGAGCCCCCGTCCAGCCACAACGCGTGCGTGTGATATGGAACATTTGTTGCGTCGCAGAAACGATTTTTTCCGGCAAATTGCGCGTCATAGATGACAAACGAAATGTGATGGGCTACTTTTTTCCGCGTCGCGAAGTACCATCAACAAGGTGGGCTTCCGCGGTCCAAGTCTTGGGAGGACCAGTCCGAAGGCGCGGATAACCGCCGCCGGCCCAACAAAATGGCCTAAAAGCGGGCTTTCAACGACAACGAAAATATAGAGCAGGGCTTTGTCCCTGCTCTCTTTTTTGCCTTTTGCCTGTTTTTGCCCGGGCCTCGCCCGGGGCCAAAGCCCACGCCCCCGATCAGTGCGGGATCAGTCCCCAGAGCGTCACGAGATCGTCGAGGGTGAGCCGCCCGGAGAGGAACAGCCAGAAGAACAGCGCGCAGAACAGTCCGGTCAGGATCGTGTTCCAGATCAGCTTCTTCACCAGGAGCGGCATGACCGGCGCGCCCGGGTCCGTCCCCGGCGAGACCGTCCCGTCCTCGTGTTGCGAGCGCACCCCGAACGGCAGCACGAGAAAGAGCACGATCCACCAGGCGACGAAGTAGATCGCGAGCGCGGTGGTCCAGGACACGAGAGTGGCTCCTTGCGGTTCTGTCTATCGCCCCGCCTGGTCAGGCCTCTTCCAGCTCGACGAGCGTGCCGCAGAAATCCTTCGGGTGAAGAAACAGCACCCGCTTGCCGTGGGCCCCCATCTTGGGCTTGCCGTCGCCCAGGACGCGGGCGCCCTGCTCCGTGAGCCTGTCGCGCACGGCGAGGATGTCGTCCACCTCGTAGCACAAGTGATGGATGCCGCCATCGGGATTGCGTTCCAAAAATTTCGCGATGGGCGATTCCGTGCCGTACGGCTCGAGCAGCTCGATCTTGGTGTTGGGCAGCGTGATGAAGACGGTCGTGACGCCGTGCTCCGGCTGCGGCACCGCCGCCGAGACCTCGGCCCCCAGCGTCTCGCGGTAGACGCGCGCCGCCGCCGCGATGTCGCGCACCGCGATCGCAACGTGGTTGAGCCGTCCGATCATTCTGTTTCTCCTGAATCGCCGCGTCAGGCGATTGTAGCCCGGCTGACAGCCTCTCCTGTCACACCAACAGCACCTGCACCAGGCAGATCGGCTTCTTGCCCCAGCGCTCCGCGATCGCGCCGCGCACCGCCCGCCTGACCGCTTCGGAGACCGCTTCGGGATCGCGCCGGCGCGCTTTCGGCAGCTGCTCCACGGTCCCGAGGGCGGCGCGGCTCGCGATGGCCACGAATGCCTCGCCGCCCGCATCCGCCTCCGGAATGCCGATCAGGTCAACTTCCGGGTCGGCGACCAGCATGCCGCGCTCGTCGAGCGCGATCGCCACCGCCGCCATGCCGACGAAGCCGAGCCGGCGGCGGTCGGCGACCGTGCGCGCCTCGGCGTCGACCAGGAGGCGGCCGTCCTTGTAGATGCGTCCTTCCGGAACCTCGTCGATCACCGCCGGACGCCCCGGCGCGAGCTTCACCAGGTCCCCATTGAGGCAGGTCACCACCTGCGCAATCCCGAGCCGGCGCGCGAGCGCCGCGTGCTCGGCGAGATGCAGCGGCTCGCCATGCACCGGTACCGCGATCTGCGGCTTCACCCAGGAGAACAGCTCTTCCATCTCGGCACGACGCGGATGGCCGGACACATGCACCAGATGCGTACGGTCGGTGATCACCTCGACGCCCTGCGTCACCAGGCCGTTGATCACCGCGCCGACCGCCTTCTCGTTGCCCGGAATGGTGCGTGAGGAGAAGATCACCCGGTCGCCGCGCGACAACGTCACGTCGGGATGATCGTCCTTGGCGATACGCGCCAGTGCGGCACGCGGCTCGCCCTGACTGCCGGTGCACAGCGCGACCACCTTGTCGGGCGGCAGATAGCCGTAGGTCTCGGTGCCGCGGAAATCCTGCACGCCCTCGAGATAGCCGGTCTCGCGCGCGACCTGGATGATGCGCTCCATGGCGCGTCCCACCACCACCACCTCGCGCTCGCAGGCTCTGGCTGCGTCAGCGACCGCGCGAAGCCGCGCGACGTTGGAGGCGAAGGTTGTCACCGCCACCCGCCCGCGCGCCTCCTGGATCAGGCCGCGCAGCGACCGCGCCACGTCGGCCTCCGACGGCGAGCGCCCGTCGCGCACCGCGTTGGTCGAATCGCCGATCAGCGCGAGGCAACCTTGCGCGCCGAGCGCACGCAGCTTGGCCTCGTCGGTCGCCGGACCGATGACCGGCGTCGGATCGAGCTTCCAGTCGCCGGTGTGCAGCACGGCCCCGAGCGGCGTGCGCAGGATGAGCCCGTTCGACTCCGGGATGGAATGCGACATCGACACCAGCTCGACGTCGAACGGCCCGATCGTCACGCGCCCGCCGAGCGGGATGACGGTCAGCGGGATCTCCGGCGCCCCCGGCTCGCCCAGGCGCTTGGCCTCGAACAGGGCGGCGGTGAACGGCGTCGCATAGATCGGCACCCGCAGGCGCGGCCACAGGTCGATGACCGCGCCGAAATGATCCTCATGGCCGTGGGTGAGCACCAGGCCGACGAGATTACGCCGCTCCTCGATCAGGAAGCGGATGTCGGGCATGATCAGATCGATGCCGGGCAGGTCGTCGCCCGCAAACGCGACACCGAGATCGATCGCCAGCCATCGGCGCGCGCCCTCGCGGCCGAGTCCGTAGATCGAGAGATTCATGCCGATCTCGCCGACGCCGCCGAGGGGCGCGAACACGAGCTCGTCGGACGCGGCAGCCATGCCCTAATGTCCCGATTCCGAAGTCCGCGAAACCACTGCGGCGCCCCCTGATGCGAACTTCCAACTCAAAGGGACACAGATAATCAATAGGCCTGAAGCCGCGTATGCCGCTAAGGTCCCACGGAGGTCCCGGCCGGCGCAATGGGAAAGACCTCGCCCGCCGCGATCGCCTCGTGCCGGCCGTCCGCAAGCCGCAGCACCAGGCGGCCAGCCTCGTCCAGCGTCTCGAAGCGGCCCGCGAGCTCACGCGCGCCGAGCCGGACTGCAATCTCGCCCCCGAGGTCCGCAGCGCGCGCGAGCCAATCGGCGCGGATTGCCGCGAAGCCCGTCTGCCACTGCTCGAGCCGGCGGGCCATCGTGCCGGACAGCGCCTCGAACAGCGCCTCGGCCGTCACCGCGACGCCTTCGGCAGCAAGGTCGGTGGCGGGATGCTCGGTTTGCAGCGGGTGGTGGCGACAGTTGATTCCGATGCCGACCGCGACGATGAGCGGCTGCGTCCCTTCTGCCTCGATCAGGATGCCCGCAAGCTTCGCGCCGCCGCAAAGGACGTCATTCGGCCATTTGAGGGCGAGCCGCGGATGCAGCGCCGGCGCGAGCGCCGCGATGGCGTCATGGACCGCCAGCGCGGCGACGAAGGAGAGCTGCGCGGCGCGCTCGGGCGGCGCCGGATCGGTCACCAGCAGGGTCGCGAACAGGTTGCCGGGCTCCGACACCCAGGCGCGTCCGCGCCGGCCGCGGCCTGCGCTTTGTGTCCGCGCCGTGATCCAGAGCGGGCCGCGCTCGCCGGCGCGGGCACGCCGCAGCGCCTCTTCGTTGGTCGAGCCGACCGCGTCGCAGGCGATCAAGCCGACGCCGGACGCGCCGGGCGCGAGTCGCATGGCTTCAGAACAGCGACTGGGCCGCGGCGCCGGCGGCATCGACCAGCGGCCCCGGGTAGACGCAGAACAGAATCACGAACAGGCCCGTGGCGGCGAGCACCAGCCCGAGCTCCGGTCGCATCGGCACGAAGCGCGGCGCCGGTTCGTCGAAATACATGGTCTTCACGATCAGCAGGTAGTAGTAGGCGCCGACCACGCTGGTGAGGACGCCGATCACGGCGAGCGTATAGAGGCCGGCCTTCATGGCGGCGAGGAAGACGTAGAGCTTGGCGAAGAAGCCGGCGAGCACCGGCACGCCGGCGAGCGAAAACATCATCATGGCGAGGAAGAACGCCATCATCGGCTTGGTGCGGGCGAGCCCGGCAAGATCGCTGATCTTCTCGACCGGGCCTTCGGGCCGGCGCATGGCGATGATGCCCGCGAAGGTGCCGAGCGTCATCGCGACATAGATGGCCATGTAGACGAGCACGCTCTTGATGCCCTCGGGCGACCCGGCCGCAAGGCCGATCAGCGCATAACCCATGTGGCCGATCGAGGAATAGGCCATCAGCCGCTTGATGTTGGTCTGCCCGATCGCCGCGAAGGCTCCGAGCGCCATCGAGGCGATGGAGACGAACACCACGATCTGCTGCCACTGGGTGAGAATGCCCGGGAATGCCATGATGCAGGCGCGCATGAACACCGCGATGCCGGCGACCTTCGGCGCCGCCGAGAAGAAGGCGGTGACCGGGGTGGGCGCGCCTTCGTAGACGTCGGGCGTCCACATGTGGAACGGCACGGCCGAGACCTTGAAGCAGAAGCCGACGAACAGGAACACGAGTCCGAAGGTCAGCCCGATGCCGCCGGCCTGGGCCGACTTGGCGATCCCGGCGAAGCTCACGGTGCCGGTGAAGCCGTAGATGAGCGAGCAGCCGTACAGCAGCATGCCGGAGGACAGCGCGCCGAGGACGAAGTATTTGAGCCCCGCCTCGCTCGACCGCGTATTGTCGCGATCGATCGCCGCGATGACGTACAGCGCAAGGCTCATCAGCTCGAAGCCGAGATAGAGCGCGATCAGGTCCGCGGCGGACACGAGCACCAGCATTCCGGTGGTCGAGAGCAGAATGAGGACCGGATACTCGAACTTCTGCTTCCCGACCGCGCTCAGAAACTCGATCGACACCAGAATCGTGATCGCCGAGCCGGCAACGACCAGGATCTTGAGGAAGCGCGCATAGCCATCGACCAGGAAGCTGCCGTAGAAGGCAGAGGCTTTGCCGGCCGGTTGCAGGACCAGGAGGACGCCGGCCACGACCAGAAGCAGGATGGCAAGACCGCTGATCACGCCGGTCGCGCCGTCGCCGCGCACCGCACCGACCATCAGCAGCACCATCGCGCCCGCCACGAGCACGAGCTCGGGCAGGATGAGCTGAATGGACGGCAGGTCGATCACGTCGAGCATCGCGTGCTGAGCCTTCAGAAACCGAGGAGCGCGGCCTTGGTGCCGCCGGCCGCGCCGAGCGCGTGGTGGTAGTTGTCGATCAGCGCCGTGACCGAGGTGGCGGATACATCGAGCACCGGCTTCGGATAGACCCCGAACAGGATGGTCAGGACGACGAGCGGCGTCATGATCGCGATCTCGCGCGGGCCGAGGTCGCGGATCGCGGCCAGCGAAGGCTTCTCCAGCCGCCCGAAGATGATCTTGCGGTAGAGCCAGAGCGCATAGGCGGCCGACAGGATCACGCCGAGGGTGGCGAGCGTCACGACCCAGTTGTTGACCTTGAACGTCCCGAGCAGCGTGAGGAACTCGCCGATGAAGCCGGAGGTGCCGGGCAGCCCGAGATTGGCCAGCGTGAACACCATGAAGGCGGCGGCATAGAGAGGCATCCGGTTCACGAGCCCGCCATAGGCGGCGATCTCGCGGGTGTGCATCCGGTCGTACACGACGCCGACGGAAAGGAACAGCGCGCCCGAGACGATGCCGTGCGATATCATCTGGAAGATGCCGCCCGCGATGCCCTGCACGGTCGCCGCGAAGATGCCCATGGTGACGAAGCCCATGTGGGCGACGGACGAATAGGCGATCAGCTTCTTCATGTCATCCTGCACCAGCGCCACCAGCGAAGTGTAGATGATCGCGATCACCGAGAGCGCGAACACCAGCGGAGCGAAGTCGACCGAGGCGACCGGGAACATCGGCAGCGAGAAGCGCAGGAAGCCGTAGCCGCCCATCTTCAGGAGGATTGCGGCGAGGATGACCGATCCGGCGGTCGGCGCCTCGACATGCGCATCGGGCAGCCAGGTGTGCACCGGCCACATCGGCAGCTTGACCGCGAACGACGCGAAGAAGGCGAGCCACGCCCATTTCTGTATCCCGAGCGGGAAGCTGTGCCGCATCAGCGCGAGGATGTCGGTCGTCCCCGCCTCGTTGTACATGGTGACGATCGCGAGCAGCATCAGCACCGAGCCGAGCAGCGTGTAAAGGAAGAACTTGAAGCTCGCATAGACGCGACGCGGGCCGCCCCATACGCCGATGATCAGGAACATCGGGATCAGTCCGCCCTCGAAGAACAGGTAGAACAGCACGAGGTCGAGCGCGCAGAAGGTGCCGACCATCAGCGTCTCGAGCACCAGGAACGCAATCATGTATTCGCGCACCCGCATCTCGATCGTCCGCCAGCTCGCCAGGATGCAGATCGGCATCAGCGCGGTGGTGAGGATGACGAACGGCAGCGAGATGCCGTCCACGCCCATGTGATAGGTGATCGTGCCGGCGAGCCAGGGTTTCTTCTCGACGAACTGGAACTCGGCCGAGGACGGATCGAACCGCCACAGGACCACCAGCGACACCGCGAGCGTGATCAGGGTCGTCCACAGCGCGACCCAGCGGGCGTTGCGTTTGACGACCTCGTCCTCGCCCTTCATCAGCATGATGAACAGCGCGCCGACCAGCGGCAGGAAGGTGGTGACCGAGAGGATGGGCCAGCTTGCCATGTCAGTGGCCTCCGCTCGCGAACATGAACCAGGTGATGAACAGCGCCGCGCCGATCAGCATCGCGAAGGCGTAGTGGTAGAGGTAGCCGGTCTGCAGCCGCACGACGCTGCGGGTGACGTCGATCACGCGCGCCGAGACGCCGTCCGGCCCGAAGCCGTCGATCAGCCAGCCGTCGCCGCCGCGCCACAACAGGCGGCCGAGCCGCAGGCTCGGACGCACGACGATGAGATCGTAGAGCTCGTCGAAGTACCACTTGTTGAGCAGGAAGCGGTAGAGCGCCGGATTCCAGCGGGCGAGCGCGACCGGAAGATCCGGGCGCAGCAGGTAGAACCAATAGGCGATGCCCCAGCCGACCAGCATCATCAGGGTCGGGAGCATCTTGATCTGCCACGGGGTCTCGTGCATCGCCTCGAGCACATGGTTGGCGGGCCCGAACTTGAGCGACTCGCGGAAGAAGTCCTCGACGCCGTGGCCGGCAAAGAGATCGAGGAACGGGAGCCCGGCGACGATCGAGCCCGCCGCCAGCACGGCGAGCGGGATCAGCATCACCTTGGGGCTCTCGTGCGCGTGTGCGACGATCTCCGGATCTTGCGGCGCGCCGTGGAAGGTCTTGTAGATCAGCCGCCATGAATAGAAGGCCGTGAGCGCGGCGGCGACGACCGTCGAGGCGAAGCCGAACCCCGCGACCGGATTGGTTCCCGCGTAGGCCGCTTCGATGATCGCGTCCTTGGAGAAATAGCCGGCGGTGAACGGGAAGCCGGTGAGCGCCAGCGTTCCGATCACCATCACCACCCAGGTGAACGGGATCCGGTCCTTGAGCCCGCCCATGCGGCGGATGTCCTGCTCGTGGTGCATCGCCGTGATGACCGAGCCGGAGCCGAGGAAGAGCAGCGCCTTGAAGAACGCGTGGGTGAACAGGTGGAACATGCCGACCGAATAGGCCCCCACCCCCATGGCGACGAACATGTAGCCGAGCTGGGAGCAGGTCGAATAGGCGACGATGCGCTTGATGTCGTTCTGCACTAGGCCGACGGTCGCGGCGAAGATGGCGGTCATCGCCCCGACCCCGGTCACCACCGCTTGCGCGTCGGGCGAAAGCTCGAACAGCGGCGAGAGTCGCGCCACCATGAATACGCCGGCCGTCACCATGGTGGCGGCGTGGATCAGGGCGGACACGGGCGTCGGGCCCTCCATGGCATCCGGCAGCCAGGTATGCAGCAGGAACTGGGCCGACTTGCCCATCGCTCCCATGAACAGGAGCAGGCAGATGACGGTGAGGAGGTTGCGGTCGCCGCCGAGGAAATGGATGGTCTTGCCGACGAGCGCCGGCGCCTGGGCGAAGACCGTGTCGAGGTCGATCGAGCCCGCAGCCCAGAACAGCGCGAAGATGCCGAGCAGGAATCCGAAATCGCCAATCCGGTTGACGATGAAGGCCTTGATGGCCGCGGCGTTCGCCTCCGGCTTGTAGTACCAGAAGCCGATCAGCAGATAGCTCGCGAGCCCCACGCCCTCCCAACCGAAGAACAGCTGGAGCAGGTCGTTCGCCGTCACCAGCATCAGCATCGCGAAGGTGAACAGCGACAGGTAGGCGAAGAAGCGCGGCCGGTACGGGTCTTCGGCCATGTAGCCGATCGAATAGAGGTGGACCAGCGCCGAGACCGTGTTGACCACGACCAGCATCACCGCGGTCAGCGTGTCGACGCGCAGCGCCCAGTCGACCTTGAGGTCGCCCGAGGTGATGAACGGCATCAGCGGGATGCGCGCATCCTCGTGGTTGAAGCCGACCTTGACCAGAGCGATCCACGACAACAGCATCGAGACGAACAGGAGCGCCGTGGTGATCACCTCGGCGGCCCGCGAGCCCATCGCGGCGGGCTCGTGATGCCCATGGTCGTCGTGATCGATCGGCTCTGCGCTCGGGTGCTCGATCGCCGCGTGCGACGCGTGCAGCGAGGGCGCGCCGCCGCCGGTGTGCGGCCCGAGATCGTGTGTGCCGTTCTCCGCCCCGGACGCGGGATCGGCGCCCGGAAAGCGCGCCCGCGCCCCGGCCAGGGAGATCAGGCCGGCCAGGAGGAAGCCGAGCAGCGGGAGGAAGACGATCGCCTGATACACGCGTCAGCCCTTCATCAGGTTGATGTCCTCGACCGCGATCGAGCCGCGGTTGCGGTAGAAGACCGCCAGGATGGCGAGGCCGATCGCCGCCTCCGCGGCCGCGACCGTGAGCACGAACAGAGCGAACACCTGGCCCACGAGGTCGTGCAGGAAGCTCGAGAACGCGACGAGGTTGATGTTGACCGCGAGCAGGATCAACTCGATCGACATCAGGATGACGATGACGTTCTTGCGGTTGATGAAGATGCCGAAGATGCCGAGCGTGAACAGGATCGCGCCGACCGTGAGATAGTGCCCGAGGCCGATGGTCATGATCTCAGATCCCCTGCCCCGGGCGCACTTGCCTGATCTCGATCGCGGTGGCGCGCGTGCGCGCCACCTGCTCGGAGATGACCTGGCGGCGGATATTGGCCTTGTGGCGCAAGGTGAGCACGATCGCGCCGATCATCGCCACCAGCAGCACCAGGCCGGCCGCCTGGAAGAAGTAGATGTAGCGCGTATAGAGGATGCGCCCGAGCGCCTCGGTGTTGGTGATCGCATCCGGTATCGGCATCGCGACCGCGCTCGAGGCCTCCGGCGCGAATGCCCACGAGAACACCACCAGGACCAGCTCGACGGCGAAGATCAGGCCGATCACGGCGCCGACCGGCAGGTAATTGAGGAAGCCCTGCCGCAGCTGCGTGAAGTCCACGTCGAGCATCATGACGACGAACAGGAACAGCACCGCGACCGCGCCGACATAGACCACGATCAGGATCATCGCCAGGAATTCGGCGCCGAGCAGGACGAACAGGCCGGCCGCATTGACGAAGGCGAGGATGAGGAAGAGCACCGAATGCACCGGGTTCTTCGCGGCGATGACCATCACGGCCGACGCCACGCAGATTCCCGCATACAGGTAGAAGAAGAGGGCCGGGATGATCATCGATCGCGCCTCGCCTCACTTGTACGGCGCGTCGAGCGTGAGATTCTTGGCGATCTCGCGCTCCCACCGGTCGCCGTTCGCGAGCAGCCGCTCCTTGTCGTAATAGAGCTCCTCGCGCGTCTCGGTCGCAAACTCGAAGTTCGGCCCCTCGACGATGGCGTCCACCGGGCAGGCCTCCTGGCACATGCCGCAATAGATGCACTTGACCATGTCGATGTCGTAGCGGGTCGCTCGGCGCGTCCCGTCGTTGCGGCGCGGGCCGGCCTCGATGGTGATGGCCTGCGCCGGGCAGATCGCCTCGCACAGCTTGCAGGCGATGCAGCGCTCCTCGCCGTTCGGATAGCGGCGCAGCGCATGCTCGCCGCGAAAGCGCGGCGAGAGCGGCCCCTTCTCGAACGGATAGTTCAACGTCGGCTTCGGCTGGAAGAAGTACCGCATCGACAGCACGATCGCCTCGATAAACTCCTTCAGGAAGATCGTCCGCGCGGCTTGGTCCAATCTCATGGCATCCTCATTTCGGCGGGACGCGGTCGGTCAGGGCGGCGGCCGGGCGGACCTCGGAACGCGCCCCGGTGTCGAACACCGCGAACTGCAGAACACCCGCCACGATCGCCACCATGGCGAGGGACACGGGCAGGAAGACCTTCCAGCCGAGCCGCATCAGCTGGTCGTAGCGGTAGCGCGGCACGAAGGCCTTCACCAGCGCGAACATGAAGAACACGAACAGCGCCTTGAGGGTGAACCAGATCACGCCGGGCACCCAGGTGAACGGAGCAAACGGGATCGGCGACAGCCATCCGCCCATGAACAGGATCGTCAGCATGGCGCACATGGTGCAGATCGCCACGTACTCGCCGAGCATGAACAAGACGTAGGGCGTCGAGCCGTACTCGACCATGAAACCGGCCACCAGTTCCGACTCCGCCTCGACCAGGTCGAACGGCGGCCGGTTGGTCTCGGCGAGGGCCGAGATGAAGAAGATGATGAACATCGGGAAGAGCGGCAGCCAGTACCAGCCGAAGATCCCCCATTTGGTGTCCTGCGCCGCGACGATCGCCGACAGATTGAGCGAGCCGACGCAGAGCAGCACCGTGATGATGACGAAGCCGATCGAGACCTCGTAGGACACCATCTGCGCGGCCGAGCGCAACGCGGAGAGGAACGGATATTTGGAGTTCGAGGCCCAGCCCGCGATGATGATGCCGTAGACGCCCAGCGACGAGATCGCGAAGACGTAGAGAATGCCGACATTGATGTTGGCGATCACCCAGCCGGCACTGACCGGCACCACCGCCCAGGCGGCGAGCGCCAGCACGCAGGAGACCAGCGGGGCGAACACGAACAGGCCCTTGTTGGCCCCCGCCGGAATGACCGGCTCCTTGAGCACGAACTTGAGCATGTCGGCGAAGGACTGCAGCAGGCCCCAGGGGCCGACCACGTTCGGGCCGCGCCGGATCTGCACCGCCGCCCAGATCTTGCGGTCCGCCAGCAGGATGAAGGCGATGGCGATGAGCAGGATCACGAGCAGCACCAGGCTCTCGAACGCAATGACCAGCAGCGGCCAGAGGTAGTTCGTCCAGAGCGGCCCGAAGTCGTTGGTCCAGAAGTCGCCCATGCTTACTCCGCGGCCGCGCGGGTCGCGCCTTCCGCGATCGCCGAGCATTCGGCCATCACGGCGGACGCGCGCGCGATCGGATTGGTGAAGTAGAAGTCCTGCACCGACGAGCGGAACGCGGCCTTGCCCGGCTTGCCGCTCCGCGCACCGAGCTTCTCGATGTCGGCCGGATTGCCGGCCGCGATCGAGTCGACCCGTTTGAGATGCGGATGCTCCGCGAACAGCTTCGCGCGCAGGGCATTGAGCGAATCATAGGGCAGCTTGTGGCCGATGATGTCGGACAGCGCGCGCAGGATCGCCCAGTCCTCGCGCGCATCGCCCGGCGGGAAGCCGGCACGGTCGGCGAGCTGCACCCGCCCCTCGGTGTTGACGTAGAGGCCGGATTTCTCGGTGTAGGTCGCTCCGGGCAGAATGACGTCGGCGCGATGGGCGCCGCGGTCGCCGTGAGTGCCGATGTAGACCGTGAATGCCCCGGGCGCGACCTCGATCTCATCGGCGCCGAGCAGGAAGAGCACGTCGAGCGCGCCCTGCGCCGCCATGGCGGCGGCGCTGCGTCCGCCGTCGCCGGGCACGAAGCCGATATCGAGCCCGCCGACCCGGGCCGCCGCATGGTGCAGGACCGAGAAGCCGTTCCAGCCGTCCTTGACGGCGCCGAGCGCCATCGCGGCGCGGGCCGCGAGCGCCGCTACCGCAGCGCCGTCGGGGCGCGCCAGCGCGCCGGTGCCGAGAAGAATCAGCGGGTTCTTGGCCTCCTTGAGAATGCCGGCGAAATCGCCGCGTCCCGCCGCGAGCTCGGCCAGCGTCTCGGGTCCGGCGCCGAGATACTGGTACGGATAGGTCAGGTCGGCGCGCTCGCCGATCACCCCGATCGGGAACGGGCCGGCGCGCCAGCGCTTGCGGATGCGGGCATTGAGCACCGCCGCCTCGCGGCGCGGATTGGAGCCGACGATGAGCAACGCGTCGGCCTTCTCGATCCCGGCGACGGTGGCGTTGAACAGGTAGCTCGCCCGTCCCCAGCGCGGATCGAGCGCCTCGCCCGCCTGGCGGCAATCGATGTTGCTCGAACCGAGCCGTGTCATCAGGTCCTTGAGCGCGAACATCTCCTCGACGCTCGCGAGATCGCCCGCGATGGCTCCGACCTGCGCCGGCTCGGCGCTCCTGAGCGCGCCGGCGATCCGCCCGAAGGCCTCGCTCCACGTCGCCGGCTTGAGCGCCCCGCCCGTGCGCACATAGGGCTGATCGAGCCGCTGCACGCGCAGCCCGTCGACCACGTGGCGGGTCTTGTCGGAGATCCATTCCTCGTTCACGTCGTCGTTGTTGCGCGGCAGGATGCGCATCACCTCGCGGCCGCGGGTGTCGACCCGGATCGCCGAGCCGAGCGCGTCCATGACGTCGATCGACTCGGTCTTGCCGAGCTCCCAGGGACGCGCCACGAAGGCATAGGGTTTGGAGGTGAGCGCGCCGACCGGGCAGAGATCGACCACGTTGCCCTGCAGCTCGGAGACCATCGCACGCTCGAGGTAGGTCGTGATCTCCATGTCCTCGCCACGGCCGATCGCGCCGAGCTCCGGCACGCCCGCCACCTCGGTGGCGAAGCGGACGCAGCGCGTGCACTGGATGCAGCGGTTCATCGAGGTCTTGACCAGCGCGCCGAGATACTTGTCCTCGACGGCCCGCTTGTTCTCCTGGAACCGGGTGTGGTCGACCCCGTAGGCCATGGCCTGGTCCTGCAGGTCGCATTCGCCGCCCTGGTCGCAGATCGGGCAGTCGAGCGGATGGTTGATGAGCAGGAACTCCATCACGCCTTCGCGCGCCTTCTTGACCATCTTGGTCTTGGTGAAGACCTCGGGCGGCTCGCCCTTGGGGCCGGGCCGGCAGTCGCGCACGCCCCAGGCGCAGCTCGCCACCGGCTTGGGCGAGCCCTTGAGCTCGACCAGGCACATGCGGCAGTTGCCCGCGATCGAGAGCCGCTCGTGGAAGCAGAAGCGCGGAATCTCGGCCCCTGCCGCCTCGCACGCCTGAAGCAGCGTGAACTCGGGCGGGACGTCGATTTCCTTGCCGTCGACGATGAGCTTGCTCATTGCGCTCTCACTCCGCCGCGACCCGCACCGGCTCGGGATGCGGGTTTGCCGCATACTCGTCGATGCGCCGCTCGATCTCGGGCCGAAAGTGCCGCAGCAGCCCCTGCACCGGCCACGCCGCGCCGTCGCCGAAGGCGCAGATCGTGTGGCCCTCGATCTGCTTGGTGACGTCGAACAGCATGTCGATCTCGCGCTTTTGCGCACGCCCCTCCGCCATGCGGGTGAGCACGCGCCACATCCACCCCATGCCCTCGCGGCAGGGCGTGCACTGGCCGCAGCTCTCGTGCTTGTAGAAATACGAGATACGCGCCATCGCGCGGACGATGTCGGTCGACTTGTCCATCACGATCACCGCGGCGGTGCCGAGCGCGGACTTCACCGCCGCGAGACCGTCGAAGTCCATCTTGAGGTCGCCGCACAGCGCGGCCGGCACCAGCGGCATCGAGGAGCCGCCCGGGATCACCGCAAGCAGATTGTCCCAGCCGCCGCGCACGCCGCCCGCATGCGTCTCCAGGAGCTCCCGCAGCGGAATGCCCATCGCCTCCTCGACGTTGCACGGCTTCTCGACATGACCAGAGATGCAATAGAGCTTGGTGCCGGTGTTGTTCGGCCGGCCGATCGAGGCGAACCAGGCGGCGCCGCGCCGCATGATGTCCGGCACCTGCGCGATGGTCTCCACGTTGTTGACCGTGGTCGGGCAGCCATAGAGGCCGACA
>DASTZX010000321.1:0-12524 GCA_035764045.1 Xanthobacteraceae bacterium
CCTGATCACGCCGAGCGCGCCAGCGCGCCGTCGATCATGTCGATCGTGTTGTTGACGCCGTACACCGCGACGAACGAGCCGAAGCGCGGGCCTTTCTCCTGGCCGAGCAGGACCTGGTAGAGCATGTTGAACCAGTCGAGCGACACGCCCGGCTTGCCGTCCTTGGCCTTCTTCTTCTCGTCGAGGAAGGGCGGCCGGCGGCCGATCTCGTACACCACCTCCTGGATCTGCTCGGCGGTCGCGTCGGCCGGGAGCTGCGCCAGCGCATCGCGCAGATCGGTGAGCGCGGCGCGCTCGCTCGCGTCCGGCTCGCGGAATCGCTTTGCCGGCAGCACGAAATCGCGGAAATAGTGGATCGCGTACTCGACCAGGCGGCGCAGCTTCGGGTGCGACTGCGGCGTGACGCCCGGCCAGTAGCGGCCGATGAACCCCCACAGCGTCTCGGCGTTCTCCGCATTGGACGCCGACACCAGGTTGAGCAGCATGGTGAAGGAGATCGGCACGTCGGGCGCCGGCGGCTCGCCCGAATGGATGTGCCACACCGGATTGCTCAGCCGCTGCTTGCCGTCCTGGCGCTGATAGGCCTCGAGGAACTGCTGGTATTCGTCCACGTGACGCGGGATCACGTCGAAATAGAGCCGCTTCGCCGCCTTCGGCTCGCGATACATGAACAGCGACAGGCTTTCCGGGCTGGCGTAGCGCAGCCATTCCTCGATCGTGAGCCCGTTGCCCTTCGACTTCGAGATCTTCTGCCCCTGCTCGTCGAGGAAGAGCTCGTAGTTGAACCCCTCCGGCGGCAGCCCGCCGAGCGCGCGGCAGATCTCGCCCGACAGCTTCACCGAGTCGATCAGGTCCTTGCCGGCCATCTCGTAGTCGACCCCGAGCGCGAGCCAGCGCATGGCCCAGTCGGGCTTCCATTGCAGCTTGCAGCGGCCGCCCGTGACCGGCGTGGTGACGCGCTCGCGGGTCGCCGGATCCTCGTAGGTGATCGTCCCGGCCTTGGCGTCGCGGGCGAGGATCGGCACCTGCAGCACGATGCCGGTGGCGGGCGAGATCGGCAGGAACGGCGAATAGGTCTGCGCCCGCTCCTGGCGCAGCGAGGGCAGCATGATCTCCATCACCGCGTCGAACCGCTCCAGCACCGTGAGCAGCGCGGCGTCGAAGCGGCCCGCCCTGTAACAGGTGGTGGAGGACATGAACTCGTATTCGAAGCCGAACTGATCGAGGAAGGCGCGCAGCCGCGCATTGTTGTGCTCGCCGAAGCTCGGATGGGTGCCGAACGGGTCGGGCACCTCGGTGAGCGGCTTGCCGAGGTGGCGTTCCAGCAGCTCCTTGTTGGGCACGTTCTCGGGCACCTTGCGCAGCCCGTCCATGTCGTCCGAGAAGGCGATCAGCCGGGTGTTGATCCGGTCGTCGGTCAGCACCCGGAAGGCGTGGCGCACCATGGTGGTGCGCGCCACCTCGCCGAAGGTGCCGATATGCGGCAGCCCGGATGGACCGTAACCGGTCTCGAAGATCACCTCGTCCTTGGGACGGCGCTTGAGCCGGGCGACGATCTTGCGCGCCTCCTCGAACGGCCAGGCATTGGACTGCTCGGCGAGCTCGCGCAGTGCGGCGGAGGGTGCGGCGACCGTGGACATGGCCCTGTTTAGCCCGGCGGGCGGTGGCGAGAAAGGGGCGCGCATTTCACCTCTTCCCGTTTGCGGGGAGAGGTCGACCGCGCGAAGCGCGGTCGGCTGATGGGGCGTCGCCGCGAGTCGTTGCCTCGGTAAAACCGAGCGCCCCTCACGCCGACCCTCTCCCCGCTTGCGGGAAGAGGGAGAAGGGCTCACGTCGCGCGGCCATCAATACGGATTGATCGGAAAATAGCGCAGCCACAGATCGGTGAAGCGGCCCTTCTCCCACAGCCGGAAGAGCGCCCAGTTGATCGCCAGCCGCAGCGTGTCGTTGCCGCGCTTGACCGCGACGCCGACCCCTTCGCCGAAGTAGCGGCTCTCCACGAACGGGCCGCCCGCGAACGCGCAGCAGCCGCCCGAATCCGTGCCGTTGAGCCAGAAGGCGAGGCCGAACGCGTCGCCGAACAGAAGATCGACCTCGCCGCGCCGGAGCGCCTCGCGCGCCGCGTCGGGAGTCGGATAGGTGTGCACCTCCGCTTCGGTGAACTGGTTGCGCAGGTACTGCTCATGCGCGGTTCCGGCCACCACTGCGACCTTCTTGCCCTCGATGCGTTCCGGCCGCACGTCGTCGAGCTTGCCGTCGGCACGCACCGCGAAGCGGGCGATCGGCCGGTAATAGGGATCGCTGAAGTCGGCCCGCTTGCGCGTGTCGGGGGTGACCGAGATCGAGGCGATGGCGGCATCGCCGCGATTGTCGTTCAGCGCGTCGATCAGCGTGTCGAAGCGGCGCATCTGCACCGTGCAGGCGATGTGCAGTTCCTCGCAGATCTGGCGGGCGAGATCGACGTTGAAGCCGACCGGATTGCCGTCCGGTCCGGCATAGTCGAACGGCGGATTGTCCACCTCGGTCATGAAGCGGATCACCGAGATGCGTCCGAGATCGGGCCGCTCGGGCCGTCGCCGTGGATCCCAGAAGCCGGGCACCGCTGCGGCCACGGCCGGCTGCGCCTGCACCGGCGCCTGCGATTGCGCGGCGGCCGGCCGCGTCAGGCCGGCGATCGCCGCCGGAAGGCAAAGCGCGACGAGAATCGCGAGGAGCGGGCCGATGCGCCCGGGCTTTCGCGCGCTGGATGACTGGACCATGAGGGACATGCAGGACCGGATGTTGGAATCCGTCATATAGAGGAGAATCAGGCCGATCGGTGGTGCCGCCGCGATGGTCTGCGCACGTTCGGCGGGTCTGGACAATCCCTTTTCGTCAACCCTAGAGTACCGCGCGCCACCACGGTAGTGTCCCGATTGCTGATGCGAACTTCGGAATCCAGGGGATACTACCAATTCTATGATGCCAGTGCGGCTTTTGAACCCGAAGTTCGCAGTCGCGTTTGCCGCAGACGATGTGCGAACTTCGGGTTCGCGGCACTGGCGATCTGACTGTTTCGGACGGGGGCAGTGACCTTCGAGCACGACGAATACGGCAAGCGAGCCTTGGATTTCGTGCAGCGCCTGCAGCAGCTCACGGACTACAACGAGATTTGCCGGCTGGTCGTCAAGGAGCTCGAGTGGTTCGGCCTCACCCACGTCAGCAGCATCTCGCTGCCCGGCCCGGGACGCGAAGCGGAACAATGCATCCTGATGAACACCCGGCCCAGGGAGTTCGTCGAACGATACATCGAGAAGAACTACGTGGTGCGCGACCCGGTCATCACCGAGCTTCGGCGCAATGTGTATCCGTTTTCCTGGGGCGACATCCGGACCGGCCGCGATCTCAGCAAGGCCGAGAAGGCGATCATGGACGAGGGGCGCGAGTTCGCCGCCCGGGACGGGATGACCATCCCGATCGCCAGCCTCTCCGGCGCCATGTCGTTGTTCTGCCCGTGCGGTCTCGAGCCCAACCTCTCCCCGCGGGCGCGCGCAGCGCTCGAGATCATAGCGATCTATTCCGACCAGGCGCTCAAGCGCTCCGTCCTGAGGAACCAGCGCGAGGTCCCGGCGCACACGCCGTTGACGCCGCGGGAACGCGAGATCATGCAGTGGGTGGCGGCCGGGAAGACCGACGAGGAGATCGCCGACATCCTCTCGATCGGGACCACCACCGTGACCAGCCACGTCGAGAACGCCAAGCAGAAGCTCGATGCGTTCCGGCGAACCTACGCGGTGGTCCAGGCCCTGCGGTTCGGCGAAATTTCGCTCTAGGGCCGCGACCCGGAAGTTCGCTCGGAGCTCGCTGTGGGTGTGCCTGCGAGCTTCGGAATCGGGACACGAGCCTCCCGCCCTTTGAGCCTCGGCCGGCGTACGGCGCCGGCCCCCTCCTAAGAACCTAGGATACCGCAAGTCGGGGCGATGACTGAATCCTCCGTCATGGACGGAGGTGATGGATGATCATCGTTCTCAATGGGGCGGATCGCCGGAGGTGCCCCGACTATTTCGATCAGCATTTCCGGCTGCGTTACGACATCTTCGTCAAGCGGCGCGGCTGGGCCTTGCCTTGCGTCAACGGCCGCGAGGTCGATCAATACGACACCGACCAGGCGGTCTATTTTCTCGATCTCAACGAGGACGAGGTCGTCCGCGGCAGCATCCGGATCGCGCCGAGCGAGACCTGTTCGTTGCTCGCCGACTATTTCCCGCACCTGGTCGAGACCGGCGATGCGCTGCGCGCGCCCGACATCTACGAGTGCACGCGCTACATCGTCATGCCGGATCGCAAGAGCCGCGACGAGAACCGCGTCGCCAAGGCGCGCATCATCGGCGCGATGCTCGAATGGAGCCTGCGCCGCAAGCTGTCGTTCCTGCAGACCGTCATCGAGACCACGACGCTGCCGAGCTATCTCGAGCTCACCCCGCAGACCATCCCGCTCGGCCTTTCGCATCCTTATGGCGGCGGCCGTCGGACGCCCGGCGGCGGCGAGTGCATGGCAATCCGCTGGCCGGTGACGCTGCAGGTGCTCGAGGACGTGCGCGCCTATGGGGGCCTCGACCGCTGCGCCGAGCCGGTTCCCGAGTTCGAGCGCATCCGCAGCCGCGCGCCGTCCCAGCTTTTTCACTGACCTGTCATGACCGCAACGCAAACTCGACCGGAGGATTTCATGAGGAAGCTCGCCAGACCCATCACCAAGGATGAAATCGCCGCCTACAAGGTGGCGGGCGTCGTTCTGCTGCGCGGCGTGCTTGACCTCTCCGGGGTCAACACGCTGCGGCGCTCCATCGACGAGGCGGTGCAGACGCTCGGCCAGAGCCCGAGCGGCTACGACCTGAGCGCACTCACCAAGGCGGTGGAGGCCGACGACCGCGCCCTGCTCGAGGCGACGAGCGAAGGTCAGCACGACGTCGCCGGGATCGTCGAATACATGAAGGCGAGCGGCAAGCCGCTGCTGTTCGATCAAGCGCCGGCCAAGGGCAGCTTCCTGCTCGACACCGGGATCGCGGCGCGGCTGCGCGACTTCCGCCGCTTCTGCCTCAGCGGGGCGGTGCCGGAGATCGCCGGCGCGCTGCTCGGCTCCGAGAAGGTGAACTTCTTCGGCGACCAGATCTTCGTCAAGGAACCGCAGACCCGCGAACGCACCGCCTTCCATCAGGACGCCACCTATTTCGAGATCGAGGGCGACCAGTGCTGCGTGCTGTGGATCCCGGTCGATCCGGTGACGCTCGAAGGCGGCGTGATGCAATACGTGCGCGGCTCGCACCGCGACGGAAAGCTCTATCAGCCGAATGTGTTCGTGTCGCAGACGCCGCTTCCCGGCGCGCAGGGCGAGCCCTTGCCCGACATCGAGGGTCACCTGTCCGACTACGACATCGTGCATTTCGACGTGGAACCCGGCGATGTCATCGTGCACCACTACCGGACCATCCACGGGACGGGCGGCAATCACACCCGCTATCAGGTCCGGCGGGCCGCATCGCTGCGCTATTGCGGCGACGATATCCGGTTCCGCACCCGTCCGTGGGCGCCCAAGCAGTTGCACCATACGACCCGTCTCAATGACGGCGATCCGCTGAGCGGTCCGGATTTCCCCGTGGTGTGGCGCCGGCGCGCCGAGCAGCAGGCGGCCTGACCCGACGTCCGCCGCAACACGCGACAACAGCCGCCGGACGGCCCGACAAGACACCGGCCGGCGGAACTCAGCCAGGGAGGTGCGGGAATGGGACGACGACCCGAGGGGTCTGCCGGCGAACGGCATGGGCCCGACATTCGAGCACTGGAGATGCTCCTCGACTACGCGATGATCGAGGGCGCCGAACTGAGGCTCCCACGCTTCGTGCTGCTCCTGCGCAGCGCCCGTCTCGAGCTGGAGAATAGGATGGCCGCTCCAAATGCCTTGCGCCGGCGCCGCCGCAAGGCAAAGATCGGGCAGTGCCAGGATTCGGCCGTCGCCGAGCCTGGCCTGGAGCGCTGGATCGACCCTGCCTCAGACGTGCTGAACGGCCCCGTATCTGTGAACGAGACCCGGTGACCCTCATGCCACATCCAGTTCCCGCCGAATCACAGGAACCCGAGCTCATCCCGGAGCGGGATATCCTCGCGATCGTTGCCATGCTCGACTACCTGATCGTCGAGATCGGCAAGATCGACACCATGTCGGCGCAATGCCTGATGGTGGCGCGCAAGTCACTGACCGAAACCATCGGCGAGGCGCTGGTCAAGCCGAATTGACGCCGTCAGGCGCCATTCCGGAAGCCGCGCGAGCGCGCGGCTATCCGGAATCCAGCCACACATGGAGATCGATCCCGGGTTCGCGCCTTCGGCGCGCCCCGGAATGACGAGCGAGGCATAACCTCGCGGCTTACAGATACTTGCGCAGCTCCGCCGCCGAGGCCTCGGGCTTGCGCTTGAGATTGAACGGGGAGACGAACCGCCCGTCCTTGTCCATCAGGTAGACGATGGCGGTGTGGTCCATGGTGTAGTCGCCGCCCTCGAGCGGCACTTTCTTGTAGTAGACGCGATATTCCTTGGCGACCGCGGCGAGCGCGTCGGGATCGCCGGTCAGCCCGCGCAAATGCGGATCGAAGCTTCCCAGGTAGTCCTTGAGCGAGGCGGCATTGTCACGCTCCGGATCCACCGTGATGAACAGCGCCCCGGTGCGGTCCGCGTCGGGCCCGAGATTGCGCAGGACCTCCGAGACGTCGAACAGCGTGGTCGGGCAGACGTCGGGGCAATGGGTGAAGCCGAAGAAGACGAGGAACGGCTTGCCCTTCATGTCAGCATCGGTGACGACCTTGCCGTTCTGGTCGGTCAGCCGGAACGGCCCGCCGATGCGGGCCGACTGGGCGACCGACGCCGAGAGCTTCGGGCCGGCGATCAGAGTGAGGCCTGCGGCGCACAGCAGCAGGCCGGCTGCGAACGCGCCGAGGATCAGCATCAGCCGCGACTGGGCCGCCGTCATGCGTCAGGTCCTTGTCCGCCTCAGAAGCATGCGTTGATGCCCGCGAGGATCGTCTCGTAGAACACCGCGGTGCCGTAGTGCGCCCACAGCCCGAGCGTCCCGATCAGCAGTGCGCCGATGACGGCGACCAGGGCGACCGTCGCCGGGCGCGCGGCCTTGACCATCTGTCCGGGAACGGTCGGGTTCATGGCCGGTCTTCCTGCACCGTGGGAGCCGTGCGCCCGCGGCCATGCCTCCACATAGGCCGTCAGCCGGGGCGCCGCAACCCTCGCGGCCGCGCGCGGCCTCAATGCCGCGCCATGAGCTTGCGCATGTAGGCGAGCACCGAAGGCGGCGCCCGCCCCAGTCCGTCGATCGCGCGCGCCATCTCGGCGGCGCCGATCGGGCTGATCTCGAGGCCGATCTTCGCCGCATCGGCCAGGAACTGCGGGTCGCGATGCACGGCCATGAAAGCGTCCTGCAGCGCCTTGGCGCGCTCGGCCGGTACGTCCGGCGGGGCCGCGAAAGGACGCGCCATCGCGAGCAGCGGCGCTTCGGCGAACGCGATCAGGGCACGCGCGTTCTCGTCCGGAGCGAGCTCGCGCGCGGTCGGCACGTCGGGCAGCTCGGGATGGCGCGTCTTGCGCGCGAACTGGACCAGGACGTTGAAGCCGCTGTCCCGCGTGAACCAGGCCGGCCGGTTCGTCTTGATCCAGGAGAAGTCGAACATGCGGCCTTCGAGCTCGCCGCGCTCCACGGCCAGCAGCAACGACGGCGAGTCCGGATAACCGAGCACCTGCTTGATCGGAAGCCCGAGCGCATCGCGCAGGATCTTCGGCACGTCGGCATCGCGCGCGCCTTCGCCGGTGCCGCCGAGCAGGATCGGCGCCGCCCCCGGACGGCGCGCCGCCGCAAGCGTAGGCGACTTGGCGTCGGCGCGGACGATCAGCACGTAGGCGTCATTGGCAAAGCTCGAAGAGGAGCCGAGCCAGGTGAAGCGGCGCGGATCGAATTGGGCCGCCGGATTGGTCTCGAGCAGCCCGATCAGCGCGATGTCGCTGCCGAACACCGCGATCGTGGCGCCGTCCTTGGGCGCCGCCTCGAACAGATAGTTGGCCGCGCGCAGGCTTCCGGCCCCGGCCATGTTCTGCACCACGACCGACGGCCGGCCCGGAATGAAGCGGCCGAGATGCCGCGCCAGCGCCCGCGCCGTGAGATCGTAGCCGCCGCCCGGGCCATAGCCGACGATCAGGTTGACCTGGCGGCCCTGGTAGAACGCGGCGACGGAGTCTTGGGCGTGGAGCGAACGGAGCGGAATGGTGAGGAGCAGTGCTGCGATCGCGAGCCACGCTTTGCCGCTTGCTCGGCGCGGGCGTTCACCTCTCCCCGCTTGCGGGGAGAGGTCGGAATTCCGAGCGGAGCGAGGAATTCCGGGTGAGGGGGCGTCGCCGCGAGTCATAACGCTCGGGAAGAGCCCCTCACCCCGACCCTCTCCCCGCTTCGCGGGGCGAGGGAGCAAAGGCGCCGTGCGCGAGATCATGGCCGTCACGCCACGAGATTGCCGAAGCGCTCGAGGTTGCGGCGCTGCCGCTCGTTGCGCGGCGGCAGCTTGAACAGCCGCGCCGCGGTCCCGCCGAGGATGTTGTGCTTGGCCTTCTCGGAGACGAACGGGAGGTCCCAGATGGTGCTCGGCAGGTCGAAGTCCCAGTGCGGATAGTCCGAGGCGTACATCAGCTGGGTCTCCGCATTGATCATGCGGAAGGTGCATTCGAGCGCGGCGGGATCGTCCCGCTCCATCGGCTGCGAGGCGTAGTACATGTCGCGCATGTACTCGCTCGGCCGCTTGCGCAGCAGCGGATATTCGGAGGTCCGCAGCATGAACTCGTGATCGAGCCGCTGCATCAGGAACGGGATCCAGGCGAGCCCGCCCTCGATCCAGATCACCGGCAGCTTCGGAAAGCGCTCGCCGAGCCCGTTCGTGACCCAGTTGGTGAGATGCAGCATGTTGTAGAACGGGAAGCCGAGCGCATGCACCGAGGCGAAGCGGTTGAGGCTCCTGAACACCGGCTCGCCGATGTTGATGGCGGAATGGAAGCAGAGCGCGAGCCCGCGCTCCTCGAGCGCGCGATAGACCTTCATGTAGGCGTTGTGGTGCACCGGCAGGCTGCGCACCGAGGTGATCATGAATCCGGTGACGTGCCGGCGCGCCCCGAACGTCTCGATGTGGCGCAGCGCCTCGTCGGGCTCGGAGAACGGCAGGCACAGCATCGAGTAGAACCGCCCGTCCGCGCCCGGCAGCGCCTGCTCGGTGAGCCAGCGGTTGTAGGCCCAGCACAGCTCGATCTCCATCTCGGTCGAGGGATGCAGGCCGATCGCGAGCAGCATGGTGGGAAAGAGGCACGCATAGTCGACGCTCATCGCGTCCATCCAGCGGTGGCCGAGCTCGACGTCGCGCAGCTTCCCGTCCGTCTTCTCGGTCGAGCGCATCGGATATCGGGTGATGCGCCCGCCCATGTCCTGGAAGCTGACCTGGGTCGGCATGAGGGTCTGGCGGCCCTTGGCCCGGCCCGCGAGCACGAGCTGGCGCAGCACCTCGTTCTCGATGAACGGGAGAAACTCGTCGTAGATCTCGTTCTCGTAATGGTGGCTGTCGACGTCGGCGATCAGCACGTCATCGAGCTTGCGTTGCTCCGCCTGGCGCCGCGCATGGGCGAGCAGCCGGCTGGTATTGAGCTCCTCGACCGAGACCCGTCGGCCGCGATCCGCGATGAGGTCCATGGGCGTCTCCCGGGGCTGCCGCAACGCTCGGTCCGGCCGGACCGGGTGTCAAGCCGGCCCCGCCCCCAGAATGCCTCGCAATCTGACGCAATTCGTCATGGTTTCGCCGGCTCGCGGGGCTCCCCTCCCGGGCATCCACGGTGGAGGGGACAATCGTAACCATGGATCAGGGCGCCCTGGCTCGCACGGGGGGGTGGCGGCTTGCCGCCACGGCCGTGCTCGGCTTCGCGCTGTTGGCCGCCTGCCTCCAGCGGCCGACCCGCGGAGCCGAGCCGGCCGTGGCGGACGCCATCACGGTGGTGGGCGCCCGGCGGGTCGACGCCGCGACCGTCCGCGGCTATTTCGTGCCAGGCCCAAGCGGAGTGCTGGACGCCAAGGCGGTCGATGCCGGGCTCAAGGCGCTCTATGCCAGCGGGCTGTTCAGCGATGCGCAGATCGCCCGTACCGGGCACGGCCTCACCGTGACGGTGGTCGAGGCGCCGGTGATCGACCGCATCGCGTTCGAGGGCAATTCCGGCATCAAGGACAAGCAGCTCGCCGGAGAGGTCACCTCGAAGGTGCACAGCGGGCTCGTCCCCGCCACGGTGCAGACGGACGTGGTGCGGTTGACCGAGCTCTACCGCCGAAGCGGCCGCTTCGACGTCAAGGTCGTGCCGCGCACCATCCCGCACGGCGAGGGCCGCGTCGACCTCGTGTTCGAGATCGTGGAAGGCGCGAAGACCACGGTGCGGCGCATCGACTTCGTCGGCAACCACGCCTATGCGGCCGCGCGCCTGCGCGGCCTGATGAAGACCGGGCAGCACAGCGTGCTGAGCTTCATCACCAGCAACGACATTTACGATGCCGACAAGCTCGAGGGAGACCGCGATCTCCTGCAGCGCTTTTACGTCGACCACGGCTATGCCGACGCGCGGGTCGAGCCCGCGCAGGCTGCCTTCGATCCGGCCGCAAAGGGGATCGTGGTCACCTTCACGGTCGACGAGGGGGAACGCTACCGGTTCGGCGCCGTCGACGTGCAGTCGCGCGTGCCCGAAATCGACGGCCGCACGCTGGCGGGCACGCTCAAAGCGCGCGCCGGCGACGTCTTCGACCGGGCGATCGTCGACAAGACGGTCGACGATCTCACGCTTGCGCTCGCCAAGCGCGGTGCGCCGTTCGCGTCGGTGCACGCCGTCTCCGATCGCGACCCGGTCCGGCAGACCGTGGGCGTCATGTTCATGATCGAGCCCGGGCAGCGCCGCTACGTGGAGCGCATCGAGGTTCGCGGCAACACCAAGACGCGCGATTTCGTGGTCCGGCGCGAGCTCGAGATCGCCGAGGGCGACGCCTACAACAGCGCGCTGATCGCCCGCGCCGAGCGCCGCCTCAAGGCGCTCGATTTCTTCAAGACGGTGAAGATCACGACCGCGCCCGGCTCGGCGCCCGACCGCGTGGTGGTCGACATCGACCTCGTCGAGCAGCAGACCGGCGATTTCGCCTTCGGGGTCGGCTATTCGACCCAGGACGGGGTGCTGGGCGACGTCAAGCTCAGCGACAAGAATTTCCTCGGCAACGGGCAGGCGGCGAAGATCGCGCTGACCTACGGCGAGTACACCAGGTCGCTCGACCTCGGCTTCGTCCAGCCGCATGTGATGGACACGCAGATGTCGCTCGGCGCCGACCTGTTCGGCAAGCAGACCACGCAGAGCAGCTACCAGTCCTATGGCAGCACCACCTACGGCCTCGCCTTCAGCCTCGGCCTGCCGCTGACCGAGGAGACGAGCGCGCAGCTGCGCTATTCCATCTTCAATCAGAGCGTCAGCCTCGGCTCGAACGTCGACCCCGCGACCGTGTCGCTGCCCGTCGCGCAGGCCGCCGCGGCCGGCCCCGCCTGGGTCTCGCTCGTCGGCTACACGCTCGCCTACGACACGCTCGACAACCGCAGGAGCCCGACCGAGGGCCTGCATGCCGAGTTCAAGCAGGACGTCGCGGGCCTGGGCGGGGACGTGAACTTCGTCAAGTCCACCGAGGACGCGCGCTACTACCATGAGATCGCGCCCGACACGGTCGGCGTGGTGCGCGAGCAAAGCGGCCTGGTGGCGCCGTGGGGCGGCCAGAACGTGCCGCTGCTCAACCGCTTCTTCGGCGGCCCGTGGCTCGTGCGCGGCTTTGCGCCGAACGGCATCGGCCCGCGCGACCTCACGCCCGGCAGCACCATGGACAACATCGGCGGTACCGCCTTTTGGGGAACGAGCACGGAGGTGCAGACCTCGATTCCCTATCTGCCGTCCGATTTCGCCCTCAAGGTCGCGGTCTTCGCCGACGCTGGCAGCGTCTGGGGCGGGCAGGGGCCGTCGCTGTCGCAATCCTTCGGTGCCGGCGGCGCCGGCACCATCCGCTCCTCGTTCGGCGCCGGCCTGATCTGGGCCTCGCCGTTCGGCCCGATCCGCGTCGACTACGCGGTTCCGGTGACCCAGGCGAGCTTCGACCAGACCCGGCGCCTGAGCTTCAGCGCGGGCGGATTCTGATCGCCGCTTGCATCATTCCGGGACACAGGCTGCGCCCGTGAACCCGGAATCCAAATTTCTTTGATGCGCACCCTGCCGAGCCCCAGAACCTAAGCGCCTGTCGTGGGTTGATTTCGTGCAGCGGGCCCTGGCCCGCGGCGCACTGGGCGAAACGCGAGGGAGGCGTCTATGGCAACGCTGCGCAACAATTGGCTCGAGGCGGTATCGGCCTGCACCACCATCGCGCTCCTGGCGATCGTCTACACGGTGCTTCACCAATA
>DASTZX010000322.1:0-12719 GCA_035764045.1 Xanthobacteraceae bacterium
GCGATCGCGTTGACGCGGATCTTGTCCGCCGCAAGCTCGATCGCGAGCGCACGCGTGAGTGAATGAATGCCGCCTTTCGCCATCGAGGGCACGCTGGACGGCGTTGCGCCGATGCCCTGCATGGCCCAGATCGACCCGACGCTGATGACCGCGCCTCCGCCTCGTTTTTTCATTTCGGCGACCGCCTGCTGAGTGACCATGAAGTAGCCGGCCATGAGGTTGAAATATTCCCCCAGGTCGTCCGGGGTCACCTCCGTGAATGGCTTCAGCGCGAACACGCCGGCATTGTTGAAAAGTACGTCCACGCCGCCGAACTTGTCGGATGCCGTTTTGACCAGGCGTGCGCCGATTTTCGGGTCGCCGATGTCGCCGGCGACATACGCGACATTCTTGCCGCTCGGATCGATGCTCGCGGCGATCTCCGCCAGCTTGTCCTCGCGCCGGCCATTGAGGACGACGCTCGCTCCCGCCGCGCGGGACGCCTTGGCGGCATCCGCGCCCAGTCCCGAACCACCACCCGTGATGACGATAACTTTCCCGCAGAGGCTCATCGTGTGCGCTCCAGTTGGCTGAAAGTTGCCGCTCCTGGTGAAATCCAAATCCTCCCCGGTTTGCTCGGACCTCTGTCGACTGGCCCGTTGACAATCTACCTACTAATAGGTAGGCTAAAAAGATACAAGCGAAAAATCAATCACGATCTCGGGAGCGGCCGATGGACGAATTGATCAATGCTGATTTCACCAGGCGCGTCGTTGTGGACACGAACGACTTGCCCTGGCGGCCGTCACCGCAGACCGGTGTCGAGCGCCGACTTCTCGATCGTATCGGCGGTGAGGTCGCCCGCGCCACGTCGCTGGTCCGCTATGCGCCGAACAGCGTCTTCCCGGCCCACAGCCACGCGCTTGGCGAGGAGTTCCTGGTGCTCGATGGGGTCTTTTCCGATGAGCACGGGGATTACCCGGCAGGGACCTATGTGCGAAACCCGCCCGGAAGCCTGCATTCACCACGCACGGCGCCTGGCTGCACCATTCTGGTCAAGCTGCGCCAGATGCCGGCCTCGGAGAAGCGTCGTGTCGTCGTTGAGACCACTCGGGCGGCCTGGGAGAAATCGGGAATCCAGGGCCATCAAACGCAGCTCCTGTATGTTTCGCTCGAAAACGGCGAGCGGGTGACGTTGGAGAAACTGGCTGCAGGAACTACCTTGTCGGCGGCAGAATGCGATGGCGGCGAGGAAATTTTCCTGCTGACGGGCACGCTGGCCGACGAGCGTGGTCGTTATGGCGCCGGCACGTGGATCAGGAGCCCCGCCGGATCGCGCAGCAAGTTTGGCTCGCACGAAGGAGCAGTCTTTTGGGCAAAGCGGGGACATCTCGGCCGGGGCCCGTAAGGCGCAGCGCGAAGCTTGCGCCTGCGCTGCCCTCGAAGACCGCAGAAAAGATACTCGATGTGGCGGAGCATCTGATCCAGACGCGCGGCTGTAGCGCGTTCAGCTATCAGGATATCTCCGATGTCCTCAAGATCAGGAAAGCGAGCATCCACTATCACTTCGAATCGAAAACCGATCTGGTGATCGCCGTCATCGATCGCTACGCGCGGAAATTCGACGAGGCGATGGAAAATATCGCTCGCGACGAGTCGGCGACGTCGATGTCGATGCTGGAGCACTATGTGCAGCCCTATGCGGCGTTCGCCGCGACGCCCGACCGTGTGTGCCTGTGCGGCGCGTTGTCTGGCGAGATGCTGGCGCTGCCGCGCGAATTGCGCGAGCGTGTCGCCCGTTTCTTCAAATCGCATCAACAGTGGCTCACGCAGATCCTCAACCGGGGGGCCGCGCGCGGCGAATTCAAGTTGGCCGAGTCCGCCGGGAAGACAGCCCGGCTTGTCTTCGGCGCCCTGCAGGGAGCGCTTCTCGTCCAGCGGACGACCGGGGATGCTTCGCAATTGAAGGACGTCATCTCAGCGCTGAAATCGCAGCTGCGGAAATGAGAGTCCGCGCGGAGGCCGATCGGCCCTCTCGCGCGGACGTGAGATTGCTGACGTCGAAGACTACCGATCCTGCCGGAACCACGGCAGCAGCACCGCGGGGAAATCCGCCGCGTAGCGCCCGGCGTTGTCGCGCGGCTGGTACTCGGGCCGCGGGCTCGGATCGGGCTCGACCGCCTTGCGATAGAGATGCCAGGTGGCGTGGCCGAGCACCGGCATCGCCACCGCGAGCCCGACGAAGGCGGGAAGCGAGCCGAGGAAGAGCAGCGCGGCGACGATCAGCCCCCACAGCGCCATGGTGAGCGGGTTGGCGAGGAAGACGCGCAGCGATGTCACGAGCGCGGTGGCGGCGCCGACGTCGCGATCGAGCAGCAGCGGGAAGGACACCGCCCCGATGATGAGCACCAGGGCGGCGAACAGGAAGCCGACCGCGTTGCCGATGACGATCAGTCTCCAGCCCTGCGGGGTCTCGAACACCTCATGCACGAACTGGCTCACCGAATCTGGCGCCGCATAGCCGAAATTGGCCACATAGATCGCATTCGCCGTCGCGACCCACACCACGAAGATGATCATCAGCAGCGCCCCGAGCGCCACGATGGCGCCGATCGAGGGCGAGTGCAGCACGTGGAGGGCGTCTGTCGCCCACACCCGCACGCCCGCCTCGCGCCGGCGGCTCAACTCGTAGAGGCCGACCGCCGCGATCGGACCGATCAGCGCGAAACCGGCGGCGAGCGGAAAGAGCAGGGGGAAGACCGCGAAACCCAGCGTGAGCCCGGCGATGCCGATGCCGAGGATCGGATAGATCGCGCACAGAAACAGCGCATGGCTCGGCACGGCGACGAAATCGTCCCACCCGCGGGCGAGCGCATCGAACAGATCGGCCGGCGCGATATGGCGGATGGCGGGAGCGGATCGCACGGTCTCCGCGCCGACGAAGATGTGGGTCTGCGACATGAAGCGTCTCCTGAACATGATGGTTCAGGCCAAGCGGCCGCGCGCCCGCAGTCCCCCATGCCACCCCAGAACGAGCCACGCCTCGCGCTCGACCGACCTGCCGCAATGCTAGCACGCGCCGCCGGAACCGGTCTTCACAATCGTGGGACGATTTTGTCCCGCGTTGGTGCGCCGCAACACGATTGGCGTCGCGCAAGCATTCGTTCACCATCGCGTCCGCGTGCTCGAGATGAAGAGCATCGACATCAGCCGCGCGTGTCCGGCGCCGGGCGGCGGTCGACACCGCAGGTCGGGCGCGCTATCTCCACGCCTTCGACGCCTCTGCCCGCCCCGACCGGCGCCGGGCCGCTTTCCGGAAAGGCCGCATGTTCAAGGTCCGCGTCATTCCCTGCCTCGACGTGAAGGACGGCCGCGTCGTCAAGGGCGTCAACTTCGTCAACCTGCGCGACGCCGGCGATCCGGTGGAGGCGGCGGTTGCCTATGATGCGGCGGGCGCCGACGAGCTCACCTTCCTCGACATCACGGCGAGTCACGAGAACCGCGGGATCATGCTCGACGTGGTGCGCCGCACCGCCGAGGCCTGCTTCATGCCCGTCACCGTCGGCGGCGGCGTGCGCGCCATCGACGACATCCGCGCACTGCTGCGGGCGGGGGCCGACAAGGTCTCGATCAATACCGCGGCGGTGAGCAATCGGCAGTTCGTCAAGGAAGCGGCCGAGAAGTTCGGCGATCAGTGCATCGTGGTCGCGATCGACGCCAAGAAGGTCTCGCCCGCGGGCGCACCCGATCGCTGGGAGATCTTCACCCACGGCGGCCGCAAGCCGACCGGCATCGACGCGATCGCCTATGCGCGCGAGGTGGTGGCGCTCGGCGCCGGCGAGATCCTGCTCACCTCGATGGATCGCGACGGCACCCGCAAGGGATTCGACATCCCGCTCACCCGGGCGGTCGCCGATGCGGTCCCGGTCCCGGTGATTGCCTCGGGGGGCGTCGGCAATCTCGACCACCTGGTCGAGGGCGTCCGCGACGGCCACGCCACCGCGGTGCTCGCCGCCTCGATCTTCCATTTCGGCGAATGCACGGTCCGCCAGGCCAAGCAGCACATGGCGCATGCAGGTCTGCCGATGCGGCTCGACGCGTGAGCGCTCCGGAATCCATGCGACCTCGGCATTTGAGGCTGGATTCCGGGTTCGCCGCTGCGCGGCGCCCCGGAATGACGAATTAACGGGTTTGGTATAAAAGGACGCGCATGACGAGCTTCACCCTGCATGATCTGGAAAAGCGCGTGGCCGAGCGCGCCGGGGCGAGCGCCGAGGAGTCCTACACCCGCCGGCTGCTCGACCGCGGGATCGGGCCATGCGCGAAGAAGTTCGGCGAGGAGGCCGTCGAGACCATGTTGGCCGCCGTCTCGGAGGACCGCGACCGGCTGATCGGCGAAGCCGCCGATCTCGTCTATCATCTGCTCGTCATGCTGCGCGCCCGAGGGGTCACGCTCGCCGAGGTCGAGACTGCGCTGGCCGCCCGGACGGCCCGCTCGGGGCTCGAGGAAAAGGCGTCGCGCAAGCCGGACTAGGCTGCGCGATCCCGAAAGGGCGGAGGCGGGTTTTCGGATCGGATCACCGCAAAACACGACAGATCTCCATGGAACAGCGCATCGACGACGGACTCTCTCCCTATCGCACGTTCTCGCGCGCCGAATGGGCGGCGCTGCGCGAGGACACGCCGATGACCTTGCGCTCCGAGGAGGTCACCCGGCTGCGCTCCATGCACGATCGGCTCGACATGTCGGAGGTGGAGGAGATCTACCTGCCGCTGTCGCGGCTTCTCTCCATGTATGTCGCGGCGACCCAGCGGCTGTTTCTGGTCCAGCAGCGCTTCCTCGGCACCGAGGACGCCAAGATGCCCTACATCATCGGCATCGGCGGTTCGGTCGCGGTCGGAAAGTCGACCACGGCGCGCGTGCTGCAGGCCCTGCTCGCCCGCTGGCCCAACGTGCCGAAGGTCGACCTCATCACCACCGACGGATTTCTCTATCCCAATGCCGTCCTCGAGCGCGAAGGCCTGATGGATCGCAAGGGTTTTCCGGAAAGCTACGACCTGCCTGCGCTGCTGCGCTTCCTCGCCGACGTGAAGGCTGGGCGGCGCCCGATGCGGGCGCCGATCTACTCGCATCTCGTCTACGACGTGGTGCCGAACCACTGGGTGGAAATCGACCGGCCCGACATTCTGATCGTCGAAGGATTGAACGTGCTGCAGGCCGGCCGCCTGCCCAAGGAAGGCGAGGCGATCCCCTTCGTGTCCGACTTCTTCGACTTCTCGGTCTATCTCGACGCCGACGAGGAGGTGCTCAAGAGCTGGTACGTGAGCCGCTTCCTCACCCTGCGCGGCACCGCGTTCAGCGATCCCAAGTCGTACTTCCACCGCTATTCGAAATTGACCGATGCCGAAGCGATCGAGGTCGCCACCGCGATCTGGACCAAAATCAACCTGGTCAATCTGAACGAGAACATCCTGCCGACCCGCCAGCGCGCCGACCTCATCCTGAAGAAGGGCGAGAGCCACGGCGTCGACGAGGTCGCGCTGCGGAAGCTGTGAGATGGTGGCGCGCCCGATCTCTCTGCACATTCTGCGTCATTGCCCGCGAAAAGCGGGCGATCCAGTAATCACCGCCTCCGAAACGGAGTACTGGATCACCCGCTTTCGCGGGCGATGACGCTCGTATTCCGAGCCGGCGCTACGCCGCTGCCGTCACTCGCTGCGCCGCCAGGAGCTCGGCGAGCCGCTCGCGATCGAGCGGCTTGGT
Organism: Xanthobacteraceae bacterium; assembly: GCA_035764045.1. Lineage (GTDB taxonomy): Bacteria > Pseudomonadota > Alphaproteobacteria > Rhizobiales > Xanthobacteraceae > JAVDCA01. Next base: position 5,744 of record DASTZX010000322.1, read on the forward strand.
CAGGAACGCATCCATCCCGGCTGCGAGGCACGCCTCGCGGTCGTCGCTGAACGCATTGGCGGTGAGCGCGACGATCGGGATGCGGCCGCCGCCGCTCGCAGCCTCGACGGCGCGGATGCGGCGTGTCGCTTCGAGCCCGTCCATCTCCGGCATGTGCACGTCCATCAGGATCAGGTCATAGGGCGCGCCCGCAGCCTGCGCGGAGCGCCACGCCGCGAACGCCTGCGCACCGGACGTCGCCATCGTCGGGCGGTGGCCCAGCCGCGCCAGCAGCGCCCGGGCGAGCAGCGCGTTGATCTCGTTGTCCTCGGCGACCAGGATCGCGAGGCCGGCGCCCGCGTGGCTCGTCACGCCGTCGCGCGGCGGCATGTCGGCGCCCGGCGGCGCGTCGGCGCTTTCGAACGCCGCATGATCGGCGGCAAACCGCGCCGCAAGCGAAGCGGCGCGCACCGGCTTGACCAGATAGCCGGTGTATCCGGCCTCCTTGAGCGCAACGAGCTCATCGCGGTGCTCGGGGGCGATCAGCACGATGCGGCGTTGCGCCGCCCGCGCGCGGCGCGCGATGCCCTCCGTCGCGGCCCGTCCGAGCGCACGGTCGACGATCACGGCGCTCCACGCCCGCTCGGGCAGGCGCGCGAGCGCGCTCTCGGCTGCGTCGACGAGACCGCAATCGGCGCCCCAGCCGGTCAGGCGGCGCGCCACCAGCGCAGCCGCGACGCCGGCCTGCGGCGCCGCAATCAGCACGGCGGCGGCATCGAGCCGCGGCGGCGCCGGGCCGGCGCCCGGCTGCTGCGCGGCGGCCGGCAGCGCGACCGTGAACGCGAATGTCGCGCCCGCTCCGGGCGCGCTCTCGACCGCAATGCGCCCGCCCATCCGCTCGACGATCCGTTGCGAGATCGCGAGCCCAAGGCCGGTGCCGCCGTGCCGGCGTGTCGTGCCCCCGTCGGCCTGCTCGAATTCCGCGAAGATGCGCGCCTGCGCGTCGGCCGCGATCCCGATGCCGGTGTCGTGCACCCGGAACGTCACTTCGCCCGGCACGGATCCGGGCTCAACGGTGACGGCGACGCCACCCGCGTCGGTGAACTTGACGGCATTGCCGGCGAGATTGAGCAGGACCTGGCGCAGGCGCGTCGCGTCGCCGATCACCTGCGCGGGCAGCCGGTCGTCCACGAAGGCGGCGATCTCGATGGTCTTGGCCTGCGCCCGCGGCGCCAGCAGCTCGACCACTTCCTCGATCACGGTCGCCAGCGCAAACGGGCGAGCCTCGAGCTCGAGCCGGCCCGCCTCGATCTTGGTGAAGTCGAGGATCTCGCCGATCAGCGACAGCAAGGTGTCGCCCGAGGTCTTGACCGCCTTGACGTAGGTCGTCTGCTCGGGCGTGAGCGCCGTGTCGCGCAGCAGGTCCGCCATTCCGAGGATGCCGTTGAGCGGGGTGCGGATCTCGTGGCTGACCATGGCGAGGAAGCGGCTCTTGGCCCGGTTGGCCGCGTCGGCCTGGTCGCGGGCCTGGGCGAGCGCGCTCTCGGCGAGCGCGCGGTCGGTGACGTCGCGGCCGACGCTCTGCGTCTCGGTCGGTCCGTCCTCCTCCGCCCGCACCACCACCTCGCGCCAGGCGATCCAGCGCGGTCCATCGGCGGTGTCGATCTTCTGGTCATGCATGCGGGTGCCGTCGGGACCGAGCGCAATCTCGCCCTGCGCCACGACCGGCAGCTCGAATCGGCTGCCGACCAGCGCTTCGCGTTCCGAGCCCGCCAGCGTGCAGAACGCGTCATTGGCGTAGGTGACCGCGCCGTCGCCGTCGCGCCGCACGATCACGTCGCCCTGCGCCTCGAGGAAGCTCTTGGCCCGCTCCTCCGCCTCCTTGATCGCCCAGGCGCGGTCGGAGAGGTCCTCGACCTGCGCTTCCAGCCGTTCGATCTCGGCCTCGAGTGCGCGGTTGCGCCCGACGATGCAGCCGAGCGCGCCGCACGCCGCGGCGAGCAGGGCCGTGAGCAGCATCGTCGTGGGATCGACCGGGAGGCTTGTGGCGGCGATCCGATCGATACTGACGGCGGCAAGCGCCGCGAGCCCGATCGCGATGGCAATGGCGATGGGGAGGAGCCGCGCCAGGCGCTGCCACCGGCCGGCCAGCCGGGCGGCGGACGACCTTGCCGGCGCGGCGGATTGCCGCCCCGGCTGCGGGCGATGCTCAATGGGCTGGCGGCTGCCCCGCATGATGGACGTCCCGGCGTAAGCACCGGGAAATAGCGCCAGAACCTTGCAATTCCTTATGCGGCGCGGACCGCGCCCGGGGCCGGCCCGCCCGCAGGGTTGACAGATCGTTAACGCCGGCGCCTGCCGTCATCTCGGGCTCCGGCGGGTAACGGCAAACTAACACTCGGCGGGGTAGCGTCGCCGGTCCGCGTCGAAGGCCCGAAATGTTCCGCGTTCTGACCTGCCTGACGGATGATCACGATCTGCGTCTCGTCGCGCTTGCGGGCGTGATCTGCTTTCTCGCGAGCTATGCGGCGGTCAGCCTGCTGCATCGCGCGATGGCCGCGAGCGGCACGGCGCGTCGGGCATGGCTCGCCACCGCCGGCGGCGCCACCGGCTGCGGAATCTGGGCCACGCACTTCATCGCAATGCTCGCCTACGATCCGGGCGTCGTGCTCGGCTACGGGGTCGCGCTGACGGCGCTGTCGCTCGCCGTCGCGATCGCGATCACCTGCGGCGGTCTTGCCCTCGCGGTGTACGGCACCTGGCGCGGCGCGGCGCCGGCCGGCGGCGCCATTGTGGGCGGCGGCGTTGCCTGCATGCATTATCTCGGCATGTCCGCCGTCGAGCTGCCCGGCCACATCGACTGGGACCCGGCGCTCGTAACCGCGTCGATTGCGCTCGGCATCATGTTCGGCGCCGCGGCCACCGCCGTCGCGCGCGCGAGCGAGCGGGCGCTGCCCTCGCTGGCCGCCGCAGTGCTGCTGACGCTGGCGATCGTGTCGCATCATTTCACCGCGATGGGCGCGGCTCTCATCGTTCCCGACCCGGCGCGGGTGATGAGCAGCCTGATGCTGTCGCCGCAGATGCTGGCGCTGACCATCGCCGGCGCGGCCGCGGCGGTGCTCGGCATGAGCATCGTGGCGGGGCTGATCGACCGGCGCAGCACGGCGCTGCTGTCGAACCGCAATGTCCTGCTCGATGCCGCCCTCGACAACATGGTCCAGGGCGTCAACATGTTCGACGCCCGCGCCCGTCTCGTGCTGTTCAACCCCCGCTATCTGCAGATGTACCGGCTCTCGCCCGACGTGATCAAACCGGGCTGCAGCGTGCGCGAGCTGGTGGAGAGCCGGATCCAGAACGGGACCTTCTTCGCCACCGATCCGGAGCAGTACATCGCCGAGCTCACCAACGCGCAGCTGCGCGACCGCAATCCGAGCACGCGGACCCTCGAGCTCGCCGACGGCCGCGTGATTCTGGTGGTCAGCCAGCCGCTGCCCAACGGCGGCTGGGTGGTGACGCACGAGGACATCACCGATCGCCATCGCGCCGCCCAGGAGCTGGAGAAGACGCGCAACTTCCTCGATACCGTGCTGGAGAACGTGCCGGCGACGATCGTCGTCAAGGACGCGCAAGACCTGAGTTACGTCCTGCTCAATCGGGCGGGTGAGGCGTTCTTCGGCATCCCGCGCGAGCGGATGCTCGGCCGCACCGCCGGCGAGATCTTCCCGCAGGCGCTGGCGCGGGACATGGAGGAGCGCGACCGGCAGCTGCTCGCGGCCGGCGCGCGGCTCACCTTCGACGCCCGCCCGGTCGAGATGCCGGGCAGCGGGATGCGGCTCGTGGTCTCATCCCGCATGCCGATCGCAGGACCGGACGGCAAGCCGCAATACCTCGTCAACGTGCTCCAGGACGTCACCGAGCGGAAGCGCGCCGAGGCGCGCATCGCCCATCTCGCGCAGTTCGACGCGCTGACCGATCTGCCGAACCGCGCCTCGTTCAACGAATGCTTTGCCGCGACCCTCGAGCGCGCGACCGCGGCGAACGAGGATTTCGCGCTGCTCTCGCTCGACCTCGACCGATTCAAGGAGGTCAACGACGTCTTCGGCCCGCAGGTCGGCGACAAGCTCCTCAGTGCGTTCGCGGAGCGACTCGCCCGCGCGGCCGGCGGGGCGTTCGTGGCGCGCCTCGGCGGCGACGAGTTTGCGATCATCGCCAGCGGGACCGCGCAGCCGGCCGGCGCGAGCGAGCTCGCCGAGCGCGTGATGGCGGCGACGGCGGAGGAATTCTCGATCGACGAGCATCGGCTGCATGTCGGCCTGAGCATCGGCATCGCGATCTTCCCGACCGACGGGACGGATGCGGCCTCGCTGATCGGCAATGCCGACGCGGCGCTCCACCGCGCGAAGGGCGGCGGCCGCGGCTCGATCCGCTTCTTCGAGGCCGACATGGACCAGCGCCTGCGCGAGCGCCGCCTGCTGGTGCACGACCTGCACTCGGCGATCGAGCGCGGCGAGCTCCTCGTCTATTACCAGCCGCAGGCGCGGCTCGACGGCGAGATCACCGGCTTCGAGGCGCTGCTGCGCTGGCGCCACCCCGCTCGCGGGATGATCCCGCCGGCCGAGTTCATTCCCGCCGCCGAGGAGGGCGGGCTCATCGGGGCGATCGGCGAGTGGGTCCTGCGCCAAGCCTGCCGCGAGGCCGCGAGCTGGCCGAAGCCGCTGAAGATCGGCATCAACCTCTCGCCGCTCCAGTTCCGCCACGGCGACCTGCCCGGCCTGGTGCATTCGGTGCTGCTCGAGACCGGGCTCGCGCCGGGCCGGCTCGAGCTCGAGATCACCGAAAGCGTGCTGGTGGACGATTTCATGCGCGGCCTCACCATCCTGCGCCGGCTCAAGCTGCTCGGCGTGCACATCGCCATGGACGACTTCGGCACCGGCTACTCCTCGCTTTACAATCTTCAGGCCTTCACGTTCGACCGCATCAAGATCGACCAGTCATTCATCTCCAGCCTGGAGACCAGCCGCCAGTCGGCGACGATCGTGCGCGCCGTCATCGGGCTCGGCCGCGGCCTCGACCTGCCGGTGATCGCCGAGGGCGTCGAGACGCACGAGCAGCTCGCCTTCCTGACCGCCGAGGACTGCTCCGAGATACAGGGCTTCCTGGTCGGCCGGCCGATGCCGATCGCGGCCTATGCGACGGCGGTCGGCCGCGAGGCGCAGCCGGACGAGGTCGCCTCGGTGGCGTGAGAGCGGCGTGAGGCCGCTCGCACTTCTCGGTCTGAGCTGCTGAGCGTCGCTGTCCGTCCTCACGCCGCGCGCGCCTACGGCGGGCCATGATCGTCGGCGCAATTGCCATAGACATCATCACGCACGGTCTGCAGGCCTTGATTGCTGCTCGGGACCTGTTTAGCGGGATCCTGATGGCATTGCCGGCGCGCATCCGAATTGCTGCGAATCCTCATTATGCAGGATGAACCGGGGCCCCTGACATCAGACACGTTTAGGTGGTATGCTATTTGAGTTTAGTCTTTGGGGAGGGGGCAATCATGAAACGGCGCGTCGTTTTGCCTGTGGCCGCAATCCTGGCGCTCGCTGCGCCGGCCAGCGCAGCCGGCCCTTTCGGCTCCGTGCATGTGGGCCAATGGAGTGGCGGAGCCTACACGAACGATGCGACTGGAAAATTCTCCGGATGCGTCGCGGGCGCACCGTATCAGAGCGGCATCTATTTCATGGTGATCGTCCAACCGAACGGAGAGTGGGGCCTCGGGTTCACTCATCCGTCTTGGCGACTGCAGCCCGGGCAAGCATTTCCAATCGACCTGACTTTCGACGGCAGGGATCAGTTTCACGTCTACGGAAGGGTCGGAAGCGGAGGCCTGGTCGTTGTGCCCATGCCCGCAGCCTCGTCCCTGGTCTCGCAGTTTCGCGGCGCGCGACAGATGTCCGCAGTGGCCCAAGGCCAGCTCTTCCAGTTCAATCTGAACGGAACGGCAGTCCTTCTCCCGACACTCGTGAACTGCGTCAGGATCGTGAACCAACGGGGCTTGAAGGCTGCGGGCGATTTCACGTTGAAGCTTGCCACGCCGCAAACGGGCTCTGCGCCTGTCAGCAGCAGCTTGCGCGCCGACGCGCCGAACGCATCGCCCGGGCTTCAAATAGAAGCCATCGAGCTTGCCTCGAATTTCATTTTGAGAAGTGGTCTTCGCAACCCGCGGGTCCTGAACCGCGAGGAAACCCCGGCGTCCGTGGCATCTTTTGGCGCGGCTTGGCGATCGGATGAGGCGACAGGATTGGTCCGGATAATCCCGAGTCAGGGGGAAACAAAAGGTCTGGACGTCGCTGCCGCCGTCGTCGCGGCCGATGCAAAGGAATGCAAGGGAAAGTTTGCGTCGGGTCGGATGAGCGAGCTCGTCGATAGCGATGTCGTGTTCCGGGGTTTTGCCTCCTGCGAGGACAGTGATGGCGCCCGTCTCGCCCATTACTTCATCGTGCCGCGCAGAAAAGGCGGCTTCGTCATGTTCTCGGTCGTCTCGGACATGAAGGCCGACGCTTCGAAAGCCGTGACCAAGGACGAACAGTTGGTCGGGTTTCAGAAGGCTGCTTTGGTCGCTGTCACGCAATGAAGAAAGTGGCACACGGCCGTGGCTGGTCCCACTAGCGCCGGGTGGCGGCCAGCGCGGTGATCGGCGAGTTCATCCGGCCTTGATGGTTCGAGGGCTTGCTGTGATCTAGAACTCGTCGGCCATCATGCGCTGGACCACTTCGAAGGTTTCCCCACTCGCGAGACCGAACGCAACTTCCGCAACGTATGTCATGACGACGACCCTTGCCGCCCCGGCCCAGATCCGCCTCATCCATATCGGAGATATCCAATAAGTGCCGGCGCTGCGCCAGACGCCGACCGACGCGATCCACCAGTACGCAGAGGTCAGCGCGAGGAGTACGACCAATGCAATCGGCCGAGCGTCAACGAGCCGGCTCAAAAACAGGAGAATACCGGC
>DASTZX010000323.1:0-14449 GCA_035764045.1 Xanthobacteraceae bacterium
GGCGTTGCGGAACTGGGCCTCGCACGCATCCGGATCGGAAAAATCACCGAACGGTCCGTAGAAGGGCTTGATGCCGGCGGCTGCGCAGGCGTCGACCATGCGGGCGATCGTGTAGTGCCAGAGATCCTGCTGCGACCTTGCGCGCGGCGCATCCGCGGCGGCATCGGCAAGCACCACGTAGTCCGGATGTCCGCCGCCAACCCGGGTGGTCTTCATCGCGCGAGAGGCGGCGAGGTCGGCCGGGCCGAGGCTCACGCCATGCATGCGCGGCGAGGCGGCCGCGATCGCCTCGACATTATTCACGCCTTCGGCCGTCTCCAGAATCGCATGGATGAGGATCGGCCGTTTCACGCCGTGCCGCGCCTCGAGCTGGGCGAGCAGCTGGTCGAGGTAATGGATGTCCCACACGCCCTCGACCTTGGGCAGCATGATCACGTCGAGCTTGTTGCCGACCGCGGCGACGATCTCGGTCACGTCGTCCAGCGCCCATGGCGAGTTGAGCACGTTGATGCGGGTCCACAGGCCGGTGGTCCCGAAATCGTGCGCCTCGGCCATGGCGATGAATCCGGCGCGCGCCGCGAGCTTGGCGTCGGCCGGCACCGCGTCCTCGAGGTTGCCGAGCACGACGTCGACCTGGGCGGCGAGATCGGGAACCTTGGCGCGCAGCTTCTCGACATGCGGCGGGACGAAATGGATCATGCGCTCGAGCCGCACCGGCAGCTCGCGCAGCGGCGCGGGTGCGCCGATCGCCAGCGGCTTGAAGAAATTGCGCGGCAGCTTCATGCGCTGTCTCCGTCTCGCACCTCAAGTAGTTGAAGCCGGAGGCGCCGCCAAGCCGCTTTTGGCGCCATTTTGCGTCCACCGCCGTGCTATGGCTGGTGAAGGCGCACGCGCTGGCGCCAGCGCTCCTGCATTGATCCCTACAGCGCCTCGCCGCGCATGAGGCGGGGCTGGCCGGCGCCGCTCGCCATGCCCTCGCGCATCATGGCGCGCCGCAGCGGGCCGATGCGGTCGAGCATATAGAGGCCGAGACCGCGCAGGCTTTGCGTGGGCAGGAAATCGCTGAGCAGGGTGCGGTTGAGGAGGTCGACCGCGACGGTGCGGCTGGTCACGTCGGCGCGGCGCCGCTGGTCATAGGCATCGATGAGCTCGCTGCCGCCGACATCGCCGCCCCGGCGCCGTGCCGCCGCCACGAGCTCGGCGATGGTCGCTGCGTCGCGCAGCCCGAGATTCAGTCCCTGCGCGCCGATCGGCGGCATCACGTGACCGGCTTCGCCGACGAGCGCGATCCGCCGTGCCGCAAACCGGTGCGCGGTCTCGACCCGGAGCGGAAAGACGCCCCCACCGGGCTCGCGCGTGATCTTGCCGAGGATCGAATGCGACCGGCGCTCGATCTCCTCCTCGAGCGTGCGCGTCTCGGTCTGCGCAATCAGTTCGGCCTGATCCGGCGCTACGACCCAGACGAGGCTCGACCGCAGTCCCGGGAGCGGCACGAGGGTGAACGGACCATGGGCAGTGTGGAACTCGGTCGAGATGTCGTGGTGCGGGCGCGCATGGCCGAGATTGAAGGTCACGGCGGTCTGCCGATAGCTGTGCGACCGGGTCTCGATCCCGGCGGCTGCGCGGCAGAGGGAGCGGCTGCCGTCGGCCGCGACCAGGAGGCGAACCGTGAGCGCGCCGCCTTCGACCAGCCGGATCGTCACGTCGGCATCACCGCTCTCGACGGCGCGTGCCTGGTCCTCGATGCGAAGCAGCTCCGGCATCTCGGCGGCCCGGCCGTCGAGCGCCGCGAGCAGGTGTCGGTTCTCCACATTCCAGCCGAATGCCTCGAGACCAATTTCGGCCGCATCGAAGCGCACCTCGGGCGCGCGCCACAGGCGGTCCGTGTCGTCGACGATGCGCATGGCGCGCAGTGGCGCTGCCTGGGCCCGGCACCGTGTCCAGGCGCCGATCGCCTCGAGTGCATTCACCGACCCGCCGAGCAGGGCCGTGGTCCGGTTGTCTGCTTGTTTCGGCGCGGGCGCGATCAGCGCGGTCGGCACGCCCGCGACGGCAAGCGCGATCGCGGCCGTGAGCCCGACAGGCCCACCGCCCACCACCGCCACCTCGGCCTCGTGCTCGCTCCGTAGGGAAGCCATCCCGGAACTCTGGTTCGGCGCCGCGACGGCCGCGCCATGACAAGGTTTAGCAGGAACGCGCAGGGGCGGCTTCGGTCTCGCTCGGTCGGTTAATAGCTGCGACGGGGCCATGCTATAATCGGTCACGATCCGGGCGAAGGAGCAAACACGCGTGTCGACGAATCGATGTGGCCGGGGCGAGCGTCTGCCTTCCAGCAGCGTGTTCCGGGCATTTGCCGGGTGCCTGGCCGCGATCCGCCGGCTCGGCCGGGGCGGCTGACTCGATGCCCGACCGTCCCCTGCGCGCGGAGTTCCTGGTCCATGTCCTGACCGCCTCGGGCGCGGCGCTGGCCTTCCTGGCGATGAAGGCCGCGGCCGATGGACGCTGGTCGGCCATGTTCGTGTGGCTGGGGATTGCCCTGATCGTCGATGCCGTCGACGGGCCGCTGGCCCGCTACTTTCGTATCGGCGACACGCTGCCGCGCTGGTCGGGCGAGACCCTCGATCTGGTGGTGGATTTCCTCACCTATGTCTTCGTGCCGGCTTATGCGATTGCCGGCAGCGGCGTGCTGCCGGCGCCGCTCGACGCTGCGGCGGGGGTCGCGATCGTGCTCACCAGTGCTCTTTATTTCGCCGATCGACGCATGAAGACGCACGACAACTACTTCCGCGGCTTCCCGGCGCTATGGAACTGCGCCGCCTTCTATCTGCTGCTGCTGCGGCCGCCATCCTGGCTCGCCGCCGCCGTCATCGCGCTCCTCCTGGCGCTCACCTTCGTGCCGTTCCCGTTCCTGCATCCCATGCGGGTCAAGCGGTTGCGTCGTCTCAACATCGTGCTGCTCGGGGTCTGGGCGGCGCTCGCCCTGATCGCGGTCGCCCGCGACATGGCGCCCGGCGTCTGGGTCACGGTCGGCCTGTGCGCGATCGGCCTTTACGTGGTTGCCGCGGGGCTGTTCCGCGGCGATGACGGCACCGTTCCGGAGCCCTGATGGCCGCATTGTTGACGGATCCACAGGCCTGGGCGGCGCTGATCACGCTGAGCGCGCTGGAGATCGTGCTTGGCATCGACAACGTCGTGTTCATCTCGGTGCTGGTGGCGCGCCTCGATCCGGTGCGCCGGCGACGGGCGCGGCAGATCGGCCTCGCGCTCGCGCTCCTCTTCCGCATCGCGCTTCTGTTCGGCCTGACCTGGCTCATCGGGCTCGGGGAGCCGGTGATCACAGTGCTGGGCAACGCGTTCTCGTGGCACGACATCATCCTGATCGGCGGCGGATTGTTTCTCATTGCCAAGGCGGCGCACGAGATGCACGGCACGGTCGAGGGCCGCGACGAGGCGCCGCCGGCGCCGGGCCGGGCTGTCCTGTCCGCGGTGATCCTGCAGGTGGTCGTGATCGACATCGTCTTCTCGGTCGACTCGATCGTCACCGCCATCGGGCTCGTACGGGACATCCGCATCATGATCGCCGCCGTGCTCATCGCGGTCTCGATCATGTATGCGGCGTCCGCCCCGGTCGCCGATTTCATCACCGCGCATCCGACCACGAAGGTGCTCGCGCTCGCCTTCCTGGTGCTGATCGGCGTCGCGCTGGTGGCCGACGGCTTCGATGTCCATGTGCCGCGCGGCTATATCTACTTCGCGATGGCATTCGCGGGCGGGGTCGAGGCCCTCAATATCCTGGCGCAGCGGCGGCGGCGGCGCGCCGCGCGTGCACGGAAACACAAGGGACCATGACCGGCCGCATGCCCTTGCGCCGTCCCCGTCAATTCCTATGATCGCCGCCCCGACGGCGGGTCCGTCCGGCAATTCGGCTTTTCCGAGCCAATCTTCAGGAGATCGCAATGGTAGCAGCGGTGCGGGTGCACAAACACGGCGGCCCGGAAGTCCTCATCTTCGAGGACATCGAGCTGCCTCCGCCCGGGCAAGGGCAGGTGCGGGTGAAGCAGCATGCCTGCGGGGTGAATTTCATCGATACCTATTTCCGCAGCGGCCTCTATCCGTCGCCCGTCGGGATGCCGTTCGTTGCCGGCAACGAGGGCGCCGGCGAGGTCACGGCGGTCGGGCCGGGCGTGACCGACATCAAGGTGGGCGACCGGGTCGGCTATGTGGTGGGGCTCGGCTCGTATGCGAGCGAGCGCAACCTCCCGGCCGATCGCGCCGTGAAGCTGCCCGATTCGGTCACCTACGAGCAGGCGGCCGGCATGATGCTCAAGGGCATGACGGTCGAATATCTGGTCAACCGCACCTTCAAGGTCGGCAAGGGCATGAACGTGCTGGTGCATGCCGCGGCCGGGGGCGTCGGGCTGATCCTGTGCCAATGGGCGAACGCGCTCGGGGCCAATGTGATCGGCACCGTCGGCTCGAAGGAAAAGGCGGAGCTCGCCAAGGCGAACGGCTGCCACCATACGATCCTCTATACGTCGGAGGATTTCGTCTCGCGCGTGAAGCAGATCACCGGCGGCTCGCTGTGCGAGGTGGTGTATGACGGCATCGGCAAGACGACCTTCCCGGCCTCGCTCGACTGCCTCAAGCCGCTCGGCATGTTCGTGAGCTTCGGCAGCGCGTCCGGGCCGGTCACCGCGTTCGACATCAACATCCTGCAGCAGAAAGGCTCGCTGTTCGCGACCCGCCCGACGCTCAACACGTACGCCGCCAAGCGGGCCGACCTCCTCGATATCGCGGCCGATCTCTTCCGCATGGTCGGCGGCGGCAAGGTCAAGATCCCGGTCAATCAGAAATATGCCCTCAAGGACGCCGAGCGCTCGCATCGCGATCTGGAGAGCCGCAAGACCACGGGTTCGTCGATCCTTCTCCCGTGATCGACCGGCCGCATCCCGATCCCGATGAGGCCGCGCCGACCGGGCCGCCGCCCCCGCCCGCAGGGCAGAGGCGGCTGGGCATCGGCGCGACCCTCGGATGGGCGGTGCTGGTCTTCCTCATCGCGCAAGCGGTCGGATTCGTGATCATCCTGCTCTCCGGCAAGATGCCGGCGGGCGAGGGGACGATCTACGACGGCATCCTGGTGGCGCTGGTGACGCTCGTCACAAATCCGGTGCAGATCGTGCTGTTCGGCGCGGTCGCGCGCTGGCGGGCCGGAGCCCATCCGTTCGACTATCTCGGCCTCATCCCGTTCTCGTGGCGCGACTTCGTCATCGGCCTGCTCGCGGTCGTGGCGCTGGTGGCGGCGATCGACGGGGCGAGCTGGCTCGCCGGGCTCGAGATCGTCTCCTCCTTCCAGACCGAATCCTACAGCACGGCGCGGGCGCAGGGCTGGCTGCTGCCGCTGGTGCTCGCCGTCGTGGTGGTCGGGCCGGCGGGCGAGGAGATCATGTTTCGCGGGTTCCTGTTTCGCGGTTGGGTCGGACCCGGCATGCGCGGCGTGATCGCCGTGGTGGCGATCTCGCTGATCTGGGCCGGGATGCACGTGCAATACGACTGGCTCGGCATCGGCCAGGTGTTCGTGACCGGGCTCCTGCTGGGCTGGCTCCGGTGGCAGAGCGGCTCGACCTGGCTCACGATCGTGCTCCACATGCTGGTCAATCTCGAGGGGACCCTCGAGGCCATGGCCAAGATCGGGTGGACCCAGCCGTGACCTCGGCGAAGGCCGACGTCAGAGCTGGTCCGCGATCCGATCGAGCGTCGGATGGGACGGCCGGCCACTGAGCCGGGGCAGGGCGACCACGTCCAGCTTCGGCGCGAAGTTGGCGATGGCATCGCGCGTCTCGCCGAGCCGTACCGGACTGCCGGCGCTCTCGCTGATCACCAGCGATGCCACGACAAGACGACGACGGGTGATCGCATCGAGGGCGGTCAGCGTATGGCTGATCGTCCCGAGATAGCTGCCGGCGACAAGGATGAGCGGAAGCCCGAGCGCCGCCATCCAGTCGAGCACCGTGTGGTCGGGGTGGACCGGCGACATCACGCCGCCGATTCCTTCGATCAGCAGAGGGTCAGGGCTTGCCGCCACGGCCGAGCGGCAGAATTCGATCATCTCCCCATAGTCGACACGCCGGCCTTCGCGCGCAGCCGCCATGTCGGGGGCGAGCGGGAGGGCAAAGCGCCAGGGCGATACCCGCGCCAAGTTTTCTGGCGTGACCGGACGTCCGAGCGCGGCCAGCAGCAGTCCGCTGTCGCTGCCGGCTGCTTCGGTCGGCTCGAATCCGGTGACGACCGGCTTGAGCGCTTCGACCTGACGGCCACGGGCGATGAGCGCGCCGATCAGCCCGCGCGCCACGAAGGTCTTCCCGATGTCGGTCCCGGTTGCGGTGATGAAATACGCGCTCATGCGGGCACGCGCGCGCGCACGAGGTCGGCGAGCCGGGCGATCGCCTCGTCCGGATGCGCCGCCGTGAAGGCGAGCCGCAGACGCGCGGTCCCTTCCGGCACGGTCGGCGGACGGATTGCCACGGCGAGAAAGCCCTCGCCCTCCAGCCGCCGTGATGCGGCGAGTGCGGCCTGCGCGCTGCCGAGGACGATGGGGACGATCGGGCTCTGCGCTTCGGCAAGGCCGGCGCGGCGGGTAAAGGTCTTGGCCTTGGCGAGCGGCAGGGCGGCGTAAGCGGGATCGCGTTCGATCAGGTCGAGGGCGGCGAGCGCAGCGGCGACGACCGAGGGCGGCAGGCCGGTCGAGTAGATCAACGTGCGAGCGCGATTGTGCATGAGCTCGATGACGGCGCGCGACGCGCAGAGATAGCCCCCATAGGCGCCGATCGCCTTCGACAAGGTCCCCATCTGCAAGGGCACGTCGGCGGGCCGCGCCCCCGCGAAGGTCGAGCCGCGGCCGCCGCCGACCACGCCAATGCCGTGCGCGTCGTCGGAGAGCAGCCAGGCGTCGTAGCGGCGGGCGAGATGCCCGAGCTCGACGAGCGGGGCGAGATCGCCATCCATGGAAAACACGCCATCGGTCGCAAGCAGCACCCGCGGGTGATGGGCGCGATGGGCGCGCAGCAGCTCCTCGGCGTGTCCGACGTCGTTGTGGCGAAACGCCAGCACGGTCGCGCGCGAGAGGCGCGCCCCGGCCCACAGGCAGGCATGCGAGAGCTCGTCGAGCAGGACGAGGTCGTCCGGACCGATCAGAGCCGGAATGATGCCGGTATTGGCCAGAAAGCCGGAACCGAAGACACAGGCCGCTTCGGTTCCCTTGAGCCGCGCGAGGCGGGCTTCGAGCCCGGCATAGAGGGGATGGTTGCCGGTGACGAGGCGGGAGGAGCCTGAGCCGAGGCCGTAGCGCTCGATCGCCGCGACCGCGGCTGCCTTGATGGCGGGATGCTGGGTGAGATTGAGGTAATCGTTGCAGGAGAACGAGAGCAGCCGGCGGCCGCCGCGCTCCACAGCGAGCGCGCCACGGGCGGTTTCAGCGAGGTTGCGGCGCAGCCCGCCGCGATCGAGGGCGGCGAGCTTGGCGGCGGCGAAGCGGTCGAGCGAATCCATCATCTGGCCGGCGGGCAATTCTGGATCACGCATGTAGCGTGACCGGGCGTGCCCGCCAATGCAATATGCGGCCCATGAACGATGGCTGGCAAAAGAGAGAGGGCTCGGCTGCGCCCACCGAATGGCTCGCGGGGGGCCTGGCGCATGTCTGGCTGCCCTATGCCCAGATGAAGACCGCGGCGGCGCCGCTGCCGGTGACCGGCACGCATGGATGCCGGATCGTGCTCGCGGACGGACGCGAGCTGATCGACGGCATCGCGTCCTGGTGGACGGCCTGCCACGGCTACAATCACCCCCATATTCGCGACGCGGTGATCCGGCAGGCCGGGATCATGCCGCATGTGATGTTCGGCGGGCTTGCGCACGAGCCGGCGCTCACCTTGGCGCGCCGGCTCGCGGCCCTGCTGCCCGGCGATCTCGATCGTGTGTTCTTTTGCGAGTCCGGCTCGGTTGCGGTTGAGATTGCGCTGAAGATGGCGCTGCAGTTCTGGCGCAATCGCGGAGAGGGGAGGCGGAGCCGGTTCGTCACCTTCCGCGGCGCCTATCACGGCGACACGACGGGTGCGATGGCGGTGAGCGATCCGCGCGACAGCATGCATGCGCTGTTCCGCGGCCTCCTCCCCCAGCACGTCAATGTCGCGCTGCCGGACGATGAGGAGAGCACCGCCGCACTGACGGCCGTGCTGGAGCGCGAGGCGGAATCGCTCGCCGGCATCATCGTCGAGCCGCTGGCGCAAGGGGCGGGCGGAATGCGCTTCCACCATCCGGACGTGCTGCGGCGGCTGCGCAGGCTTGCCGACCAGCACGGGCTCCTGCTGATCTTCGATGAGATCTTCACCGGATTCGGGCGCACCGGATCGATGTTTGCGTGCGAGCAGGCGGGCGTGACGCCCGATATCATCACCCTCTCAAAGGCCCTGACCGGCGGGACCTTGCCGCTCGCCGCCACCGTCGCCCGCACGCCGATATTCGATGCCTTCTGGTCGGACGATCCAAGGCAGGCGCTGATGCACGGGCCGACCTACATGGCGAACGCGCTCGCCTGCGCGGCTGCCAATGCATCGCTCGACCTGTTCGCGGGCGAGCCGCGCCTTGCGCAAGTCAGCGCGATTTCGGCCCAGCTTGCGCGAGGGCTGGCGCCGTGCCGCGGGATGGCGGGCGTGACGGATGTGCGGGTGCTGGGCGCGATCGGCGTCGTCGAGCTCGACCGGATCGAGGATGTCGAGGCGCTCCGAAGCCGGTTCGTGGCCGAGGGCGTGTTCGTGCGGCCGTTCGGATCGACAATCTATCTCACCCCGGCGTTCACGATCGCCGAGGAGGAGCTGGCACGATTGACGGAGGCCATCGTCAAGGTGGTGGGCGAAATCGGCGGCTCGCACGCCAAGGCGGTCAATCGCTGCGCTGGATGAAGTCCTTCCGCGCCTTGGCGACGTCGCCGGCGTCGACCGGCGGGGCCGAATTGCCCCACGCATTGCGCACGTAGGTGACGACGGCAGCGACCTGGTCGTCGTTCAAGTACCAGCCGAAGGCCGGCATGGCGGGCGCGGTCGGCGCTCCGTCGGTGCCGACGCTGCGGGCGCCGCGCAGCACGACACGCAACATGGTGGTGGGATCGGTCTGCTGCACGACCGGCGAGCCGTTGACCGAGGGGAACATGTCGGGGGTGCCTTTGCCGTTCGGCGTATGACAGCCGGAGCATTCGTCGGCATAGATGTTCTTGCCCATCGTCATGGTCGCGTCCTTGGGGTCGGCGCGCGTCTCCTTCTGATCCTTCTGCTGGCCGGCCTGATCCTTGAAGTAGGTCGCGATCGCCCTGAGGTCCGCGTCGGTCATATGGGAGGTCGAGAGCGAGACTGTCTCCGACATCAGCCCGGTGGCCGCGCTGGTGCGGTTGTGGCCGGTCTTGAGATATTGGGCGATGTCGTCGACCGACCAGCCGCCGAGCCCGCGACGCTGGTCGTTGGTGATGTCCGGCGCGAACCAACCCTGCAGCGCATAGCCTTTCAGCTTCTGACCCGTGTCGGCGCCAAGGAAATTCTTCGGCGTGTGGCATAGCCCGCAATGGGCGAGGCCTTCCGCCAGATAGGCGCCGCGATTCCACTCCGGGCTTTTGTCGTGGACCGGCTCGAACGGCGCAGCCTTGAAGAACAGCGCGTCCCACACAGCCATGACCCAACGCATGTTGAACGGGAACGGCAACTGATTGGTCTTCACGTCGTTGCGCACCGCCGGAACGGTGTTGAGGTAGGCGCGGATCGCGAGCGCGTCCTCGCGCGAGACCTTGGTCATGTAGGTGTAGGGCATCGCCGGATAGAGGCGCGTGCCCTGACGGCCCGTTCCCTTGGTCAGCGCATTGACGAATTCGTCGTCGGTCCAGGCGCCGATGCCGGTCTCGGGATCGGGTGTGATGTTGGGCGAGAGAAGCGTGCCGAACGGCGTCTCGACCGGCCGTCCGCCCGCGAATTGGTGCCCGCTGGACACCAGCGTGTGGCAGGCGGCGCAGTCGCCCACGACGGTAAGATAACGGCCGCGCTCGATCGTCTCGAAGTCCTGAGGGTCGACGCGCGTCGCCGCGCGCGCGGCGGCCGGCGCGATCACGGCGAGCCCGCAGAGAATGGCGGCGATTTTGCTTGCGCTATGCATGGACGAGCGGCCCGGGATTCTTGAGGTACTGCGAGCGGATCGCGGCCGCCGACCAATAGGCGAGCGCCCCGACCGTACCGGTCGGGTTGTACCCGGCGTTCTGCGGAAAGGCGGTGGCGCCCTGCACGAACAGGTTCGGCACGTCCCAGCTCTGCAAATATTTATTGATCGTGCTCGATTTCGGATCGGTGCCCATGATGGCGCCGCCGCACAGGTGCGATGTCTGATACGCGGTCACATCGTAGGGACCCTTGCGGTAGTGCTTGACGACCTGCCTGGCGCCCATGTGCTGCACGATCTCGGCGAACTTGTCGGTGAGATACGCGCTCATCTTCAGTTCGTTCTCGTGGAAATCCATGGTCATGCGCAGCAGCGGCCGGCCGAAGCGATCCTTGTAGGTGGGATCGAGGTCGAAATAGTTTTCGCGATAGCTGTACATCGAGGCATGGCAGCCGGATGTCGCGGTGACGGCGCTCAGATAATTGTCGCGCTGCGCCTGCTTCCATTTCGCGCCCCAGGCGGGCGTGTCCGGCGGCAGCGGCGTGGTCTCGATCGGCCGGCCATTGGTCTGCACCTGGCCCAGATACCCGCCGCCGACGAAGCCGAGCGGTCCGTGGTCGAAGTTGTCGCCGTTGAACTCGTCGATGCACATGCCGATCGAGCCCGAGGCGACGAACGGGTTGAAGTTGTACTTGTCCTTGTCGAAGAAGCCGATCACGCCGGACATCGTCTGGTGGGTGAAATTGCGACCGACGTGCCCCTCGCCGGTGTTGGGATCGTAGGGCTGACCGATGCCGGAGAGGAGCAGAAGCTGGACGTTGAAGAGCTGGAAGGCGCACAGGATGACGAGATCGGCGGGCTGCTCCCACTCGGTGCCTGAGGTGTCGACGTAGGTGACGCCGGTCGCCCGCTTGCGGGAGGAGTCGAGATTGATGCGCGTGACCTCGCACTCGGTGCGGGCCTCGAAGTGGGGTTTGCGCACGAGCGCCGGCAGGACCGTCGTCTGCGGACTGGCTTTCGAATAGTTGGCGCAGCCGAACCATTCGCAGTATCCGCAATAGGTGCACTGGCCGAGCTTCACGCCCAGCGGATTGGTGTACGCCTCCGACAGATTTCCCGAGGGCTGCGGAAAGGGCTTGTAGCCCAGCTCGCTCGCCGCCTTGGCGTAGAGCGTATGGCTGAACGGCTGCTTCTGCGCCGGGGTCGGGTATGGCCGCGAGCGCGGCCCCTCGAACGGATTGCCGCCCTGCTGGATATTGCCGTTGAGGTTGCCGGCGGTGCCCGAGGTCCCGCACAGATATTCGAACTTGTCGTAGTGCGGCTCGATCTCGTCCCAGGTGATGCCCCAATCCTGGATGGTCATGTCGGAGGGGAGGAAGTTCGCGCCGTAGCGCTGGGTGAGATGGGTGCGCAGGACGAAATCGCTCGGAAGGAAGCGCCATGTCTCGGCATTCCAGTGAAGGCCGCCGCCGCCCGCACCGTTGCCGAGCATGAATGCGCCCAGATGGCGGACCGGTAGCGCGGTCTGGCTCCGATTGTTGCGGAAGGTGACCGTCGACTGCGCCGGGCGCAGGAACATGTCGTGCTGGATGCGAAAGCGCAGCTCGTCCTGCGCGTAGGAGATGGGAAACGACGTCGCGGTGTCGCGCCAGGGGCCGCGCTCGAGCGCAACGACGTCGAGGCCGGCGTCGGCGAGCTCGTACGACAGGATGGATCCGGTCCAGCCGAGACCGATCACCACGACATCCTTCGCGGGCAGCTTGTGCGCCATACCGTTACTCCAATTCGCGCACGCGAGCGATGTCAGCGCGCAACGCGCGTCATTGCGACCAGTTCGGATGGCTGGCGATGCTGACGGTCGGCAGTGTCACGCGCTCGTTGTGACGCTCGACCCACTCTCGATAATCGTAATGCGTGCCCGGAAAGCCGATCATCTTCCAGCCGACCATGTCCTTGTTGCCGCCATAGATCGGATCGGCGAAGAAGCCGTTCTGGGTGTCCTTGAGCAGAGCCTTGAAGAAGTCGTTGCCGTCCGTGCCCTCGAGCTTGAACGACCCGTCCTCGAGTCCCTTGATGACCTCGTCCTTGTCGTTGTCGGCGAGCTGGGCAAACGGCTTGCCGTTGAATTTCTGGCGGCACGCCCGATCGAGCGCGGCGAGCGCCTGTCGATAGTGCTCGGCCGGGGTCGTCGGGGTCTGGTCGCCCTGCTGCTTGGTGCCTTTCTGGAACGGGCCGCTCATGTAGCGCCCCTCGTAGCGGCCCTGAGGCCCGGCGAGCTGGCGGTCGATGAACACGGCGCAGCCCGATTCCTTGCCGCCGGGTGTTTGCGGATCAGGCGGGATCAGGCGATCGACGAGGGCTTCGACGGCCGCGGCTTCGTCGGCGGTGAAATAAAGCCAGGGACCGGGCCTGACCGGGGTCGGCGGATCGCCGGCGCCCGGCTTCCAGGGCAGCCCGCCCTTGACGATCGCGGCACGAGCAATGTCGGGCACGATGAACAGGGCGACCGCGGTTGAAGCAAGGAATTCCCGCCGGCTGGGATTCACGGCAATCTCGCTGTGCCTGCGTAAATGACGCAGGATCAACGCCGGCTACACGCGCATGTTCCTGAATGATGTCGCGTGCTGATCGCTATCGTACGAACGCTGACTCAAAAGTCGGTTCGGTCTAAAACCCGACAGCGGTGCCGTGCAGATCGTAGGCGTCGGCGCGCTCGATCTTCACCGTCGCGATTTCGCCGACCCGCAGCGGCCGCCGCGCAGACACATAGACGGCGCCGTCGATCTCCGGCGCGTCGCCCCGGGTTCGCCCCTTGGCGACGCTGGGGCCCACCTCGTCGATGATCACGGGCTGGCGCGTGCCGATCTTGCGCCTGAGGCGTTTCGCCGAGATCGCCTGCTGGCGCTGCATGAAGCGGTCGTAGCGCTCCGCTTTCACGTCGTCCGGCACCGGCTGCGCGATCTCGTTCGCCGCGGCGCCGCGCACCGGCTCGTACTTGAAGCAGCCGACGCGATCGAGCGCGGCCGCGTCGAGCCAGTCGAGCAGGAACGCAAAATCCTCCTCGGTCTCGCCCGGAAAGCCGACGATGAAGGTCGAGCGCAAGGTGAGGTCGGGGCAGATTTCGCGCCAGCGCGCGATCCGCTCGAGCGTCTTCTCCTGCGCGGCGGGCCGGCGCATGCGCTTGAGCACCTCCGGCGAGGCGTGCTGGAACGGCACGTCGAGATAGGGCAGCACCTTGCCGTCCGCCATCAACGCGATCACCTCGTCGACGTGCGGGTAGGGGTAGACGTAATGAAGGCGAACCCACGCGCCGAAGTCGCCGAGCGCGCGGGCGAGATCGATGAACCTGGCGCGAACCTCGCGGTCCTTCCAGGCGCTCGACGCATATTTCAGGTCGACCCCATAGGACGAGGTGTCCTGCGAGATGACGAGAAGCTCCTTCACCCCGGCGGCGACCAGCTTTTCGGCTTCGCGCAGCACGTCGGCGGCGGGGCGCGAGACGAGGTCGCCGCGCAGCTTCGGGATGATGCAGAAGCTGCAACGGTTGTTGCAGCCCTCGGAAATCTTCAGATAGGCGTAGTGGCGCGGCGTGAGCTTGATGCCCTCGGGCGGCACCAGGTCGACGAACGGATCGTGCCGCGGCGGGGCGGCGCGATGAACCGCATCGAGCACGCTCTCGTATTGCTGCGGGCCGGTGACGGCGAGCACGTTGGGGAAGCGCTCGGTGATGCTCTCGGGCTCGGCGCCCATGCAGCCGGTGACGACCACCTTGCCGTTCGCCGCCAGCGCAGTGCCGATCGCCTCGAGCGACTCGGTCTTGGCGCTATCGAGAAAGCCGCAGGTGTTGACGATGACCAGGTCGGCGCCGTCATGCCGGCGGGTGAGCTCGTAGCCTTCCGCGCGCAGACGGGTGATGATGCGCTCGGAATCGACCAGGGCCTTCGGGCAGCCGAGCGAAACGAAGCTCACCTTCGGCGCCGCCGCCGCGTCGTTTTCTTGCGATCTTTTGTCGTCGGTCAGAGACACAGCGCGCTTCTTCAATTCGCCTTCGATAGCTCCGTCATCCTGAGGCGCGAGCCAATCGGGTCCGGCCTTCGGCCGGCCCGATGACAGGCTGCGCGAGCCTCGGATGATCGGCCGGAGACTCTCCACAAACGCCGTAGCACCCGCATCGGCCGTCGCCCTTCGAGGGCCGCGCTTCGTGCGGTCGCCTCAGGGTGACGGGAAGAGGATGTTTAGTGCGGCCGCTCGGTCTTCGCCA
>DASTZX010000324.1:0-4945 GCA_035764045.1 Xanthobacteraceae bacterium
TCCCCCGTCCATGAGGTGTTCGTCGCCGAGAAAGAGGGCCGCGTGGTCGGCACCTACTATATGCGGCCCAATCAGCAAGGCGGCGGCCGGCACGTGGCGAATTGCGGATACGTCACGGCGGAGGATGCGGCCGGCCGCGGCATCGGCCGCGCCATGGGCATCCATTCGCTCGATCATGCGCGCGCACGCGGGTTCCGGTCGATGCAATTCAATTTCGTGGTCGCCACGAACGACGGCGCCGTCCGGCTGTGGCAGAGCCTCGGATTCGCGATCGTCGGGCGCCTGAAGGAGGCGTTTCATCACCCGCGCCTGGGCTACGTCGATGCGCTGGTGATGCAGCGGCTGTTGTGAGCTCAGATAGCGCTAATACAAGGATGGGTTGAGGCCGCAGGCCGAAACCCATCGAGGCCGCCTCGCGACAAGCGATCGATGGGTTTCGCTTTTGGCTCAACCCGTCCTACGCCCTCCGCTCAGTGAATCTCGGGCTCGGGAATCTTCTCTCCCGCGAGCAGGTAGTCGAAGTCGCACCCCTCGTCGGCCTGGCCGATGTGGGCCGAGAACATCGCCCCATAGCCGCGCGGATAGCGCGGGGCCGGCGGCCGCCACGCCGCCTGGCGGCTGGCGAGCTCCACGTCCGAGACATGCAGATGGATACGGCGCGCCGCAACGTCGACCTCGATCTCGTCGCCGGTCTCGACGACGGCAAGCGGGCCGCCGACGAAGCTTTCCGGCGCGACATGGAGGATGCAGGCGCCGTAGCTCGTGCCGCTCATGCGCCCGTCGGAGATGCGCAGCATGTCGCGCACGCCGCGCTTGAGGAGCTTCTTGGGAATCGGCAGCATGCCCCATTCGGGCATGCCCGGGCCGCCCTTGGGGCCGGCATTCTTGAGCACCAGGATGTGGTCGGGCGTGACGTCGAGATCGTCGCGCTCGACCTCACGCGCCATGTGGTTGTAGTCCTCGAAGGCGATCACCGGGCCGCGGTGCTTCAACAGCCGGGGATCGGCCGCGGGCGGCTTCATCACGCAGCCGCGCGGCGCGAGATTGCCGGTGAGCACCGCGGTCGCGCCGGCGGTCGAGACCGGATCGGCGAGCGGCCGGATCACCTGGCGCATGTGGACCTGGGCGCCGCGCAGCGTCTCGCCCAGCGCCTGCCCCGAGACCGTGAGGCAGCCGAGATCGAGCAGCTCGGAGAGCTCGGACATGAGCGCGCGCAGGCCGCCCGCGTAGTAGAAATCCTCCATCAGGTACTTGCCCGAGGGCCGGATGTTGGCGAGCACCGGGACCTCGCGCGAGATCTGGTCGAAGCGCGCCATATCGAGCGGAATGCCCGCGCGGCGCGCCATGGCGACGACATGGATGATCGCATTGGTCGATCCGCCCATCGCCATGTGCACGCGGATCGCATTGTCGAAAGCCGCGGAGTTGAGAATGCGCGCCGGGGTGAGGTCCTCCCACACCATGTCGACGATGCGGCGGCCGGCGGCGGCGCACATGCGGGCGTGGCTCGCGTCCGGCGCCGGGATCGAAGAGGCGCCCGGCAGCGCGAGGCCCATCGCCTCGGTAATCGCCATCATGGTGGCGGCGGTGCCCATCACCATGCAGGTGCCGTAAGAGCGAGAGATGCCGCCCTCGATCTCGTCCCATTCGCGGTCGCTGATGTTGCCGGCGCGTTTCTCGTCCCAGTATTTCCACGCGTCCGAGCCCGAGCCGAGCGTCTCGCCGCGCCAGTTGCCGCGCAGCATCGGGCCGGCCGGCACGTAGATCGCCGGGATGCCCATGCTGATCGCGCCCATCACGAGGCCGGGGGTTGTCTTGTCGCAGCCGCCCATCAGCACCGCGCCGTCGATCGGATGGCTGCGCAGCAGCTCCTCCGCCTCCATGGCGAGGAAGTTGCGGTAGAGCATGGTCGACGGCTTGACGAACGGCTCCGCGAGCGACATCGCGGGCAGCTCGATCGGCAATCCGCCGGCCTGCAGCACGCCGCGCTTGACGTCCTCGGCGCGCGCACGCAGGTGGCCGTGGCAGGCGTTGATGTCGCTCCAGGTGTTGAGGATGCCGATGACCGGCTTGCCGGCCCAGTCGGGTGCGTCATAGCCCATCTGGCGCAGGCGCGAGCGATGCCCGAAGGCGCGCAGGTCGTTGACGCCGAGCCAGCGATGACTGCGAAGGTCATGCGCTTTCTTTGCCTTGTCCCGCACGCAAGAACTCCTTCCGGGCAACCATTTCTTCGCCCGATCGTACACCGGGGTTCAGCGCCGAACTAGCGCCGCCGACGCATTCGGATGGCGTCGATGGTCGTTCGCGTGACAGCGGACAGGGCGCGGAGGGCGCCATGGCGAGAGCAGCGCAGGGATTTGGAGATCACGCGATCGCCGCGGTCGCGCGTGTCACTCGGGGATGCCCGCGAGCCGCATCCCCTCGATCTCGAGTTTCTGTCCAGCCCGGTAGACCGGGGCGGTCCACTGTTCGCGCATCCGGAATGCGCTGATCGACTCTTTCGGGTAGCGGCGCCGCAACTCCGCGGCGACCGTGCGCGCCTCTTCGACCCGTCCCGAAAGGGCAAGCGCCGCCGCCAGCACGCGATACGGGTAGCGCAGATTGGGATTGGTCTGCACGCCGCGCCGCGCCCACTCGACCGCCTCGTCGTAATGCTGCTGATGAATCTGGATGATCGCCATTTGATAATACCATTCCGCCAGCTGCGGATCGCGCGGGCTGAGCTGGATGGCCTTGAGCGTGTGCTCGGCGGCCTCGTCGGCACGGCCGAGAAAGACCTTGATCTGACCGATATAATTCTGCGCCACCGCGAGATTGGGATCGAGGGCGGTCGCGCGCTCGAAGGCGACCAAGGCCTGATCCAGGTTCCTGTGCAGCCGTTTCTGCACGTAGCCATAGAGATAGATGGCCATGGCGTCGTCGGGCTTGATTGCGAGCGCGCGGTTGACGACTTGCTCGAGCGCCTGCAGATGCGCCTCGCTCGAGCCGCTGTACCAGTTCGACCCCCATTCCACGAGCATCACCTGGGCGAGACCGTTGAGCGCCGGCAGATAATCGGGGCTGAGGCGCAACGCCTCTTCGAAAAGCTCACGGGCGTGTTGCGCATTGTCGCGGCTCGACGGCCTGTTGAGGCGCGCCAAGCCCCGCATCGTCAGGTCGACCGCATCGGGATTGTTGGGCCGTTCGTGCTGGATACGGCGGCTCTCCGCATCCAGCAGGGTGGCATTCATGGCGTCGGCAATGCGCTGCGTGACGCTGTCCTGCATGGCCCCGAGCTGCGCGATCTTCGCTTCGAACCGGTCCGCCCAAAGCTGCCGTGCATTGTCGGTCTCGATCAGCTGCGCATTGATGCGCACCGACTCCATGGCCCGGCGCACGCTGCCGCGCAGCACGTAGCGCACCGCCAGTTCGCGCCCGATCTGCCGGACATCCTGCGAGCTTCCCTTGTATGTGAGGGCGGTGGTCGGCGAGATCACGAACAAGGCGGGAATTCGCGACAGGTCAGTGGTCAGGTCTTCGGTGAGTCCCTCAGCGAAATAGTCCTGCTCCGGATCCCGATCCAAGTTGGTGAACGGCAGCGCCACGATGGACAACGGCGGGGCGGACCTGGCCGGTGCGGTGGGAGGCGGGCCCGCCGCAACCGTCTGCACGCGCGCCATCTCCCTCGGCGGAAGATTAAGCCACGGCGTCCACAATGCCGCGCCGCCGAGGAGCCCGATCGCGAGCGCCGCCGCGCACCAGCGCCATAACTGCTTGCGCATGCCTGCCGCCGCGACGGCGACCGGCAGCTGCGCGATGGTGTCCGGCCCGATCATGTAGATCCGCACCGGAGTCGAGATGTTCTTGACCCGCTGCTCGCCGCGGTCCTCGAACGGATAAGGAAGTTTCGCCTGCACGTGCTCATGCACGGTGGCCGAGATGCAGATGCCCCCCGGGTCCGCCAACGGCTCGAGGCGGGCCGCGACGTTCACCCCATCGCCGTGCAGGTCGTGCCCGTGGATCATGATGTCGCCGAGATTGATGCCGACCCGCAATTGGATGCGTTGGGCGTCGGTTATGGCGGCATTGATCAGCTGCATCGATTGCTGAAGCGCGATCGCACAGGAGACCGCTTCTACGGCGCTCGGGAACTCCACGAGGATGCCGTCGCCGGCGATGCTGATGATGCGGCCGTCGTGCGCCTGGACGTTGGGCCGAACGACGTTGCGCAAGATGCGTTGCAAGCGACGCCAGGTTCCGACTTCGTCCTGAGCGGTGAGCCGGCTGTATCCGACGACATCGGCGAACAGGATTGCGGCAAGTCGTCGCTGCACGCGATCGTGCGACGTGGAATCGGATTCTGTGTGGTCTGGACCGCGGCCCCTGCTGAGAAAGACCGCGAGGACGTTCGACGGCTTCGGCGGGACAAGACGCATGAGACGCAACTCGCTTCCACGCGCACGGTTGCGAACGCTCCGGCGCGGCGCGTTATCGCAAATAAGGGCAGGTAGCGGCTTCGACTGTCTCGTTGAAGTGTCCGGATCCTCGCTTTTCGGACACTCTCCGGCAAATGTTATCGCGTCAGAGCGCGAGAAACTTTTCAGGTAGCGTACTCCCGCTCCGCCGGACGGTCAAGAATTTGCATGGCTGGCACGCGCTCTACTCAGGGTTATGACTTCGGCGAGTGTCTCAAGTTCCGAATGCAGCCACCGTTCGCGCAGGCGGACGATGCACTACTTCCCCGCGCATCGAATGCGCTACGGGCATCTCATCGGCGCGCCGTGAATACTGGATTGCCCGCTTGCGCGGGGCAATGACGCACTACAAAGACTCGAGCTTTAGACTCGCGCTTCGTTCGCGATGCGGAATCGCAGAAGCAATCTCAGTCCACCGTCGCGCCGGAGAACTCGACCACCTTCTTCCACTTGGCGACCTCGCTCGCCATGACCTTGCCGAAGTCGTCGGG
>DASTZX010000325.1:0-7815 GCA_035764045.1 Xanthobacteraceae bacterium
TCGTCGAACGTTGCAGGATCGACCGAGCTGAGCATATCATCGTCGGCCGGCTCGAATTCGCGCAAGACGGGGAGGGCCGCAATGAACATGCTCGAGCGCCTTGCGTTGATTGTGCCGCTCGTCCTCCTTCCTGCGTTCGGCGCTGAGGTGGCGAATACCGTCCTGCTGTACCGGGAACGCCATGAGGACGTGCGCAAGCTCGCGCAGGCGAGAGCCGACGTTTACAACACCGAGCTCGACGAAACCGTCACCGGCCTCGGGCGACTGCTCAGCGCTGTCGCGCAATTTCCGTCGGTCAATTCCCTGCAATCCGGCGAGTGCGACAGGACGCTGCAAGAGCTGGCCCGCGGGTATCCGCACGACGTCGTGCTCGCCGCAGCCGACCTCAGCGGCAAGGTCGTGTGCAGCAGCCTGCCCCATCCCGCCGCCGTCTCGATCGCGGATCGTCCATTCTTCTCTCGGGCTCGCGCGGGTTTCACCGTCGGGGGCTATCTCAGGAGCCGCCTGACCGGAAACGGGGTCCTTCCCTTCGGGGCCCCGCTCCGGGACGGCCCCGATCAGGTCGGCGTCGTGGCCGCTTTTCTGTCGCTCGACTGGCTCGCCAGGAACTTGCAGCGGCCCGTGTTCGCGCCGGGACAATCGCTCATCGTGACCGACGGCGACGGGATCATCTTGGCGGATCTGCCGCAGGGACGCTCGCGTGTCGGCGATAAGGTGCGACCCGAGTACCTCGCGACGATGCGGGCCCGTCTCCCGGGCGTCGTTGAGCTCGATGACGATCAAGGCCGCCCGACCATCTATGGATATGTTCCCGTCACGCTGCCGCCTTCCAATCTCTATCTCCTGTTCGGCGTCGATCGGAACGTTGCTTTCGCACCCATCTACACCGCGGCGTGGCGCAGCATCAGCCTTGGGCTGATCAGTGTCGTGCTCGCGTTGCTGATCGCCTGGATCGTCGGGGTGAGATTCGTACGTCGCCCCATCGAGCGTCTGACCGCCGCCGCCCAAGCGTGGCGGAACGGAAACTATGCGGCACGCGCCGAGCTCCGCGAAGGGCCCGAGGAGCTGCGCTATCTGGGTGCGGCTTTCGATGGGATGGCGGACGCATTGCGCGCGCGCGACACGCAGTTGGCCAATGCCATTCATTTCAAGGACATGATTCTCGCCGCTGCCGGCCATGATCTCAGGCAGCCGCTGCAAATCGTTTTGGCTGCAATTCACGGGCTTTCCCGGAGATCGCTCGATCTTTCCGAAAAACAGCACGTCGAGCGCGCCCAAAGGGCGGTCCAGCGGCTGACGGATGAGCTCGATATGCTCATCAACGTCGCGCGGATGCGCGACAAGAGCTTGCGGATGAATCGGGAGGCGTTCTCCGCAGAACCGTTCTTGAAGGAGGCCGCGGCGCGATGGTCGGGCAAGGTCGGTGAAAAGGGGCTGAGCCTCGTTGTGCGGGCAATCGACGCCGTGATCGTGAGCGACCCCATGCTGCTCAGGACGATCGTGGATAACCTGCTCGGCAACGCAATCAAATACACCGACCACGGCGGCATCCTGCTGGGCTGTCGCCGTCGCGCAAGCGATCTTTGGATCGAGATTTACGACACGGGAGTCGGAATTCCGAAGGACAGGATCGCGAGCATCTTCGAGGAATTCCAGCAACTCGATCCGCAGAGGGGAGGATTCGGCCTGGGACTCTGGATTGTCCGGGCCGCCGCCGATGCGCTCGGGCATCAGCTCTGCGTGCGCTCTTCTCCCGGGCGGGGCTCGAGATTTCGTGTCGTGGTGCCCCTCCGTAAGCCGCCGCTCGCCGCCACGGGCGGAAAAAGCGCCGCCTGAGTTCGGCAGTGACGGCAACCTGGTCAGCCGCAAACCGTTGGCGCGACCGTCTCGGCGTGGACCACCGTGGCGTACGACGAACGGCGCACGACCTCGCTGCGCGGCGCAATCGGGCGCTCCCGCATACCGATGCGCAGCCGGACGCCGTGACCCGATCGCGAGACCGACTCGATCTGGGGCTCGCGAAGCGCGGCACCTTGTCGCCTGCGATGAAAAGGCCCTTGCGGGCACCTCGCTGCGCAAACGCGACGGCCTATATCCGAACCAGTAACCGCTGATGACGGGGGGTGGACGACGGGGGCGCACCCGGACGCTTCAGTGGGCCGGGACGCTACCCGCCGGCGACATCGCGAAAGGTAGCTCACCATGGAAACGTCCACCCGCTCTCGCCGCGGCGCCACCCGCCGTGACGTGATCAAGGCCGCTGCTGGCACCGCCCTGGCTGTCGGCGCCGTGCCCCTGCTCCGCGTCCGCCCCGCTCATGCGGCCAAGAAGACATTGAAAATCCTGCAGTGGAGCCATTTCGTTCCCGCCTACGACAAATGGTTCAACACCGAATACGTCAAGCAATGGGGAGAGAAGAACGACACCGACGTCACCGTCGACAACATCAATCTCGGTCTCATCCCGTCGCGCGCCGCCGCCGAGGTGTCGGCGCAGCAGGGGCACGACCTCGTGATGTTCCTCTCGCCGCCCGCGGTGTACGAGGATCAGGTGGTGGACATGAAGGAGGTCTACGACGAGTGCGCGAAGCGGCACGGCAAGCCGATCGATCTCGCCGTGAAGAGCACCTACAATCCGAGAACCAAGAAATATTTCGCGTTTTCCGACAGCTTCGTTCCCGATCCGATCAACTACCGCTCCGACCTGTGGGGCGAGATCGGGATGACGCCCGACAGCTGGGACGACATCCGCACTGGCGCCAAGAAGATCAAGGACAAGAGCGGAATTCCGGCCGGGATCGGGCTGTCCGCCGAGCTCGATACCGCGATGGCGATGCGCGCCATCATGTACTCGTTCGGCTCGAGCGAGCAGGACGCCGAGGGCAACCTCACGATCAACTCCAAGCAGACGCTGGACGCGATCAACTTCGTCAAGGCGCTGTACCAGGAGTGCGAGACGCCCGAGGTCCTCTCCTGGGATCCCTCCTCGAACAATCGCGCGATACTCGCCGGCAGATCGTCCGTTGTCCTCAATGCAATCTCGGTCACGCGCGAGGCCGAGACCAAGAAGATGCCGATCGGATCGAAAATCCTGCTGGCCAAGGCCGCCCAGGGCCCGGTCCGGCGGATCGGTCTCGAGCACGTCATGGACTGCTACGTCGTCTGGAAATTCGCGCAGAACGTCGACGGCGCCAAGCAGTTCCTGGTGGATTACATCGACAATTTCCACAAGGGCTTCGTGGCGAGCGAGTACTACAACTTCCCATGCTTCCCACCCACGGTGCCCGACCTCAAGCAGCTCGTCGGCAACGATCCGCGCGCCACCCCGCCGGACAAATACGCCGTGCTCGATGACGTGCTCACCTGGGCCACCAATGTCGGCTATCCGGGCTACGCTACCGCCGCGATCGACGAGGCTTTCAACACCTGGGTGGTCAACACCATGTTCGCGAAGGCGGCGACCGGCACCGCCACGCCGGAAGATGCCATGCATCAGGCCGAGGCATCGATGAAGCAGATTTGGGCGAAGTGGAAGGACCGGGGCATGATCTGATCTGGTTCGATTCCGCATCTCATTGCGTTGTCCCCCTGTAGCGAGGGCGCGTCGCGGGAGTCCCGGCAGGCCGGGTTTCCCGCGACCGGCCGCGAACGCCGGCTCCCGGCAGTGCGGCGGACGTCAGATCATCGCGTTCAAGTCGGCGGAGACCTTCAATGGCGACAGTCGAAGCGCGCCATCTGGTGAAATCCTTTGACGGCCTGCGAGCGGTCGACGGCATCGACCTCCTCGCCCACGAGGGAGAATTCCTCGTCCTGCTCGGCCCGTCAGGCTGCGGAAAGACCACTTTGATGCGCATGATCGCCGGGCTCGAGCGCCCGACGGCGGGCGACATCGTCATCGACGGCAATATCGTCACCGACCGGCCGCCGCGCGCCCGCAACATCGCCATGGTGTTCCAGAGCTACGCTCTCTATCCCCATCTCACGGTCAAGCGGAACATCTCGTTTCCGCTGCGTGCCGTCCGCATGCCGAAGAACGAGATTGCCAGACGGGTCGACTGGGCCTCGCGGATGTTCGGCATCGAGCGGTTTCTCGACCGCAAGCCGCGCCAGCTTTCCGGAGGCGAGCGTCAGAGGGTGGCGCTGGCGCGGGCCGTCGTGCGCGAGCCCGCGGTCTTCCTGCTCGACGAGCCGTTGTCCAACCTCGACGCCAAGCTGCGAAATTCGGCACGCGAGGAGCTCAAGCAGTTCCAGCGCAAGCTCGCGACCACCACCATCTACGTCACCCACGATCAGGCGGAAGCGATGGGCCTCGGCGACCGGATCGCGGTGCTGGAGCGCGGCAAGGTGCGCCAGGTCGGTACGCCCCAGGACATCTACACGCGTCCGGTCGATACATTCGTCGCGACCTTCATCGGCTCGCCGCCGATGAATCTGATCGACGACGGCGCGTCCGGCGTGATCGGATTTCGGCCGGAGGCGTTCCTTCCGCGCGGCATCGAGGGCGGCGACGATCACGTCGTCTTTCCATTCCGCATCAACCGCATCGAATATCTCGGCGCCGAGCGCCTCGTGTACGGCGTGATCGAGGGCCGCGATCCCGGCACGATCGTCATCGCCAAGATGCCGACCAACATCCGCACCGCGATCGCCGCCGGCGAACGCCATGAGTTCGCAGTCCGGCGGCGCGACATCGAGCGCTTCGATCGGACCAGCGGACAGCGGCTGGACAAGGGCGGCCGCTGATGCGAGATCCGACACCCACGGCCACGAAGGTGGGGAGGGGCGCCGGATGGACGCGCCTCATCGACAATGAGCGCTGGCTGTGGCCGGTCATGCTCGCGCCCGCCGTGCTCTATATCGTGGCGCTGGTCGGATTTCCGTTCTTCCTCTCGATCTACTACAGCCTCTCGAACGCGACGGTCGGGAGCCGCGAGCTCTCGTTCGTCGGCCTGGAGAATTTCCACCGCATCATCGCCAGCCGGACCTTCTGGGTCGCGCTCGAGAACACGCTGATCTTCACCGCCGTATCGCAGGCGCTGGTGCTCGTTCTCGCCAACGTCCTGGCATTGGCGCTCAGCGTCGATTTCCGCGGGAAATGGCTCGTCCGCCTGCTCATCCTGCTGCCGTGGGTCGCCCCGATCTCGCTCGGCAGCATCGGCTGGCTGTGGATTTTCGATTCGATCTACAGCGTGATCAACTGGACCGGGCGGGCGGTCGGGATCTTCCCGCCCGGCTTCTGGCCGATCTGGCTCGGCCAGCCGTATCTTGCGATGGCCTCGATCATCATCGTGCAGGTGTGGCGGCTGTTGCCGCTGGCGACCGTGATCATCCTCGCCGGACTCTCGTCGATTCCGCACGACATCAACGATGCGGCCGAGGTCGACGGCGCGGGTTTCTGGCGGCGCCTGTTCGAGATCACGCTTCCGCTCGTGATGCCGGTGGCGCTGGTGGCGCTTTTGTTCGGCATCATCTTCACCTTCACGGATCTGATCGTGGTCTTCGTTCTCACCCGCGGCGGCCCTTATGACACCACGCAGGTGCTCGCGAGCTGGGCCTATTTCACCGGCATCCAGGGCGGCGACCTCGCGGGCGGCGCCGCGATCTCGCTGTTCCTGTTCCCGGTGCTGGCGGCGGTCGCGATTCTCTTCCTGCGCTTTGCGCGCCGCGCGGAGGTGGTCTGATGGGACGCGCAGCGAGAGTCGCGAGCCAGTCGGCGAAGCGCGCCGGCCATGCCGCGATCCTGATCTTCTTCGTGACGTTTCTCGCCTTCCCGTTCTACTGGATGCTGATCACGACCTTCAAGACGACGCAGGATCTCTACAACACCGCGAACAATCCCTATCTGTTCAACGATTCGCCGACCCTGCAGCATCTCCAGGTCCTGTTCGACCAGACGCAGTATCTGCAGTGGCTGCTCAACACCGCGTTTGTCGGAGTAGTCGTCGTCGCGATCACGCTGGCGCTCGCACTGCCCGCGGCCTATGCGCTCGCGCGCATGACCGGCGCCTGGTCGCAGAACCTCGCGATTGCGATCTTCCTCACCTATCTGGTCCCCCCCACCATCCTGTTCATCCCGTTTTCCCGGATCATCGCCGCGCTCGGGCTGCAGGATTCGCTGTGGTCGCTGGTGCTGGTCTATCCGAGCTTCACGGTGCCCTTCTGCACCTGGCTGCTGATGGGGTTCTTCAAGGCGATCCCGCGCGATCTGGAGGAAGCCGCCTTGATCGACGGTCTGAGCCGGGTCGGCGCCTTCGTCAAGGTGGTGTTGCCGGTCTCGGTCGCCGGCGTGTTCACCGCGATCATTTTCGCTTTCACCTTGGTGACGCAGGAATTCGTCTATGGCGTCACGTTCATCACCAGCTCGTCGAGCTACACCGTGAGTGTCGGCGTGCCGACCTTCCTGGTGCGCGGCGACGTGTATTTCTGGGGCTCGATGATGGGCGCCTGCCTGATCGCGAGCGTGCCGATCGCGATCATCTACAACTTCTTCGTCGATCGGTTCGTCGCGGGATTCACGGTCGGCGCCGTGAAATAGACGCCCCCGGCGTCCGGGGGGCGCAGAACGCAGAACTATCGCTCCTCGGTCTCCATGCGATGCGGGCGCGTCTCGCGGCTGGGCCTCGACAGCCGCGGGGCCGCGCCGGACCCTAGCAGGGAATTGCCCCACGCGAGCCACGGCGACCAGAAGATCTGCGTCGCGTTCATCTACACCGCGTCACGCAGCCGGAGCGCCGAACGAATCTTCCGCTTTGCCCTTGCCGGCGGGCCCGGATCGCGGCTGGAATTTCCTGTGCGTCTGCCAGAACCGAAGCGCGCGCTGGGCGGACGTGATCGACAGCTTGAGGTAGGTGGCCGAAAGCTCGTCGAGCTCCTCGGCCGACAAGGCCGGGCCCGGACGGGCCGCCAAGACGGCGTGCAGGATGGTCAGGTCCATGGCGGTTGCCTTGCACAGCACCAGGAGACCGAAGCTGTCGCCCTCGTGCATGAGCTGCTCGACCAGCTCGACCGGGACCGCGCTCAGGACGGACAGCGCGAAGATCAGTTCCGGCAGTTCCTCGTTCTGGGCGAAGCCGAGGACCTCGAGCTTGATGCGCGCGGTGTCCTGGCCGAGGGCGCCGACCTTGCGCTGAGCCTCCGCATAATCGCGCGACAGCGCCGCCTTCCGGTAACGATCGGAAATGTCGCCGAGGACCTGCTCGACGGCCCGTCGCGTGCCCTGTTTCGCCGAGACCAGGAGCTTCTGCCTCACCTTGTCGGCGGCTTGGGTGACGAGCTGCCGGAACAGGTAGGTTGGCAGGTCCGATCGTGCCGCGACACGCTCCGCCAGTGCGTCGTCCCCGTCGGCGCGCCTGACGAGCTCCCACAATCCGGTCTCGGAGAAGCGCGCGCCGGTATTTTGCGCCAGCGTCTTCGCCACGTCAGCATCCGCGCGTTCGACCAGGACGTCGGTCACGGCCTCGTTGAGCGACGGCCGCGCGGCGATCTGCGCGAGGTGCCCTTGCCCTTTCGACTTTGCCAGCTCGACGAGTTCGCCGTCGCTCAGTCGCTCCGACCTGGCGAGCACCGGTCCGGCCACCTCCAGCTTGTCGTCCCAGGCGAGGCGCCGGATGATCTCCGGGGGCGCGGTCGCGATCGGCGCCAGTGTTCCGCTGAGCTCGACCAGCGCCGTG
Organism: Xanthobacteraceae bacterium; assembly: GCA_035764045.1. Lineage (GTDB taxonomy): Bacteria > Pseudomonadota > Alphaproteobacteria > Rhizobiales > Xanthobacteraceae > JAVDCA01. The sequence goes on from DASTZX010000325.1 coordinate 7,670, forward strand.
CTCTCGATTTCCTTGACCAGCCAGCCGATCACCTCGTCGAACAGCGCCGCCTGGTCCGCGGTGTAGTTCTTCGCATTGTTGACGAACAGGCTGGTGACACGGCGCAGCACCTCGATCCGCCGGTCGGTCGATCCGACCTTGAGGGC
>DASTZX010000326.1:0-15485 GCA_035764045.1 Xanthobacteraceae bacterium
GGGCCTGATCTTCGTCGTGACACCGTTGGCCTTCTACATCTCCGATAAACTCCGGGCGCGATCGTAATCGTTTGGGAAGTGCTGGTGCTGTCGGGAATCGCTGGCGCCATCGCGCCGGCGGCTGATGGGTTTTGCCGCTTCTGAGATGTGCAAATCTCGTGTGGGGCGCGGCTGCGGCCGCGGCCCGGCCTTTCTTGAAGCGCCGGTCAGCACGCGAAGATTGGAGCGGGTGAAGGGAATCGAACCCTCGTCATCAGCTTGGAAGGCTGTTGCTCTACCATTGAGCTACACCCGCGCAGAGGAGACACTACACGATTGGCGTCCGCCTTCGCCAAGGCTTCGGCGAGACAGGCCCGCCTTCGCCCAGGCTTCCGCCTTCGCTCTTCGAGCTACGGCGGACGAGTCGGCGCGGCAGCCTTCGCGCAGTGAAGGCTTGCCGAGCCGAAGCGCCCGTAGGGCGCGAAGGCTGGTGGGGGAGGTAGGACTCGAACCTACGAAGGCATAGCCAGCGGATTTACAGTCCGCCCCCTTTGCCGCTCGGGACACTCCCCCGAACACTCCGATGGCGCATGCTCCGGACCGGCGAACCGGCGTCCGCGTCGCCCGGCCATGCGCTGAAAACAAACGCGAAAATCCCCGTGTCGGGCAAGGATTTCCGCGGGCCGCGTTTATGCGGAGGGCGCGCGCGGGTGTCAACCGCAAAACCATGTGGCGATCAGCCCGGCGCGTCGCAAGCGCTCAGCCAAATTGCCAATCGCGGCGCCGCGTGGGAGAAGCCCGGTCATGCGCAAGCGCAGCTTCGATCCCCGCAAATCGCGGCCCAAGTTCCGCTCCGACAGCCGCGGGGAGCGCGGCCACAACGACCGCGATGCGCGTCATGGCGAGCGCGCCGAGGCCGCGGCGCCGCAGGGCGGCCGTCCCGAGCGGCCCTGGCAGCGGGACAAGGCGCAGGACCGTCATTCCAAAGGGAAGCCCTGGCGCGCGCCGCCGCGCGATCGCGAAGGCTCAGTCATTCTCTATGGCTGGCACAGCGTGCGCGCGGCGCTGGAGAACCCGGCGCGCCGCTTCCATCGCCTGCTCGCGACCGAGAATGTGATCCATCGGCTCGCCGAAAGCGGCCTCACGCTGCCGATCGCCCCGACCCTGGCCCGGCCCGAGGAGATCGCGGCACTCGCCGGTCCCGAGGCCGTGCACCAGGGGATCCTGGCGGAAGCCGATCCGCTCGAGGCGCCGGCGCTCGAGGATCTCGCGCCGAAAGGCCTGGTGCTCGTGCTCGATCAGATCACCGATCCGCACAATGTCGGCGCGATCATGCGCTCGGCCGCGGCCTTCGCGGTCGAGGCCGTGATCACGACGACGCGGCACAGCCCGGAGGCGACCGGCGTGTTGGCGAAGGCCGCGTCCGCCGCGCTCGAGCACGTGCCGCTCGTCACGGTGACGAACCTCGCCCGCGCGATCGAAACGCTGAAGGACAAGAACGTCTTCGTGGTGGGACTCGATTCCACGGGCGAGAGCGACCTCGCGACCGTCCCGTTGCGCGCGCCGCTCGCGCTGGTCGTCGGCGCCGAGGGCAAGGGCCTGCGCCAGCTCACCCGCAGCCATTGCGACGCGGTCGCGAAGATCGCGCTGCCGGGGCGGATCAAGAGCCTCAACGTATCGAACGCAACCGCCCTGGCCCTGTTCGTGGCGAGCGGCCGGATCGCATCGGACTAACGGCTCCAAGGAGATCGATGATATCGGGAATCCGATCGAGCGCTCTGCTACAACCTGCATCGGCTGTTCACAATCCTTGATCAGCAAATCGCTCGGAATGCTGCAATCCCGAACTTGCGCTTCACTTCAGTGCTTGAAGCGCCATTCTTGCCCAGTCTCTTCGCTCAATCCTACGCGCGCGTCAGCTGCTGCTGCAGCCACTCGACCATCATCTTGAGAATGTCGTCGTAGGGGATGCCGGGCGAGCGGCCCATGTGCTGGCCTTCCGGGTAGATGCGCGCCGATTTCGGGCTGCCGTGCTCGAGCAGGAGGTACACGTCGTCGATCGGCGCCTGGTCGTCGAGCTTGCCGTTGACGGCGAGCAGCGGCGCCGAGGGCTTGTCGAGCAGCCCCATGGTCTTGAGCGAGAAGCGGGGAACGGCGGCGAGGAATTCCTCCATGGTCTTCGTCCCGAGCGCGCGGCCGCGCGCGTCGAGCAGGCTCGCCGCGCCGAACAGGTAGATCGCACCACCGGTCGTGAAGGCGGGGACGAGCCACTCCTTCTGGAAACCGTGGTGGACGTTGCCGCCATGAAAGACCGCGGCGCCGATGCGGTCGGCCGCGACGAACGCCAGCCGGGCCGCCCAGTAGGCGCCGAAGCTGCCGCCCCACACACCAAGCCGTCGGGCATCGAGCTCCGGACGCCGGGCCAGGTAGTCCATCCAGGCAATGAAGCTCCGCTCGGCGGCGTCATCGCCGTAGAGAAACGGATGTTCGCCGGTGCCCGGCATGTCAATGGCGAGCGAGGCGAGGCCCGCCTGCATCAGCAGCCCGCTGGCGTGCAGGCGATCCTCTTTCCACCCGTCGACGCCGCCCCATTGGATGACGACCGGGGGCTTGGCGAGTCCGGGAGGAATCTGCAGATGGCCGACCAGCGTCTTGCCTTCGAACGGCAGCTCGATGATCTCGAGGCGCGGCTCGATGTATTGCGCCGCCTTGCGAAACAGCCGCAGCGAGTGCCGATAGGCGTCGAGCTGGCCCGGCGATGTGGGCGCCGGGTAGCGCCCGACGCGGCACACATCAAATCCCAGCAGAAACAGCGTTGCGAGCTCCTCCCGGCCGGCGCCTGCGGCCGCGCGCGCGTCCGCCTGCGCCTCATAGGCGAGCCCCACCTTGCACCACTGCTCGGCCCAATGATTGCGGTCGAGGCTTGTGAGCGCATCCGCCACCGTCGCGGCGTCCTGCGGGCGAATGCTCTCGAACGGGCTGAATCGCCCGGCCCGGCGACGGATTTCCGCCTTGACCTCATCGAGCGTGCGCTCGCGTGACCCCGTTGGGCGTGGCGGTGAGGGTTGAAGATTCATGTGTCGCTCCGCGTCGGTCCGTTCGAGCGAGGACCGCGGGAGGCATTATGCAGGGTGCGGGGCGGCGCGGAAACCCGCGCGGTAACCCAAGCTAACCCATGTGGCGCTCAGTGGGTGAGCACAATGAAGTCGGTATCGTCCGTGCCGGTCTCCGACCCGAGACCCTGATCGGAGATGATCAGCGTCGCGCCGGGCGACATCAGCGAGGCGATGCGCGCCTGCGCCTCGGGGGGAAACTCGATCCGGTCGAGCGCCGCGGCGGCGGCCGCCGTCGGCGGCGCAGCAACGGCGAGGGACTTCTCTGCCCGCCGGCCGCGCCGGTCGGTCACGAGCCGCGTCTCGATCCGCCTCGGCGCCTCTCCGGACAGCGACATGGAGACCCAGTCGAAGGTCGCACCGTCGGATTTGGCGGCCACTGCCGTCAAAATATGAGTGCCGAGCGGGGTCTCCGGATGGGCGATGGTGACCGGCATGGCCAGGATCTGCTCAAATCCCTTGCGGACGAAAACCTTGCGTTCCTTCTTGCTGACGAACACCGTGATCGGACCAGCCCGCAGGGGCCGTTCCGGACCATATTGCTCCAGCGCATCCTGTGTCGCAGGGGCAGTCACTGCCGGCGCGACCGGTTGCGTGGGGATGATCGGGACCGAATTGATGAGCGCCGGCAGCGTCGGGATGGCCGAGGATTCGGCTGGCCTCGGCTGCGCTGAAACGCCGATGCCGCCCGCCTTGGGCGCCAGTCCGACCATCGCGTGGGCGTTTGGGTCGGTCGCATCCGACATCACAGCAAGCGTTTTGCTCTCGGCGGTCTTCACCGTCGGCTCGGCGGCGGCCACGTCCGACAATGTGACCGCCGCGGTCCGCTCGACAGGCTTCGCGAACGCCAACAGATGCGCGTTCTCGAACGGCACCGGGGCCGTCACATGGCGTGCGATCACCACCCGGGCACCACGCTGCGTCAGGTGATAGAGCCGAATGGCGAAAGCCTCCGGCATGCGGATGCAGCCGTGCGACGCCGGATAGCCGGGGAGCACGCCGGCATGCAATGCGATCCCGGACCAGGTGATCCGTTGCATGAAGGGCATCGGGGCACCGCTGTAGATGTTGGACCGGTGGAAGGTCTCCTTCTGCAGCACGCTGAAGATGCCGGTCGGAGTCGCATGGCCCGCCATGCCGGTGGAGACCGGCGCATGCGCAACCACCTGGCCCTTGTCATAGACGGTCAGGCGCTGGTCCGCGATCGACACGGCGATCAGCGGGACCTGCAGCTTTTGCGGCTGCTCGCGCTTGCTGTGCGGACCGGCGGCCGCTGCCGGCATCAGCGCCGCGAGCACAGCCGCCGCAGCACCACCGGCGGCGAGCGCCGCGCGAAGCCGCGCGCGCGCATCTGAGCCGCCCCTCACGAACGAGCCGTCACCCGCACTGCACTCCATCTGCCTGCCCTCGCCGTCCTCAACGCCCGATGCACGTTGGCGCGGAACCATTTGCGCCGTGTGAACAACGCGAAGGGTCGCTTCCGGTGCCGCAAAAATTTTCGCGCCCTTTTGGCGACGCAGGTAGCTTCTTCCTGACGGAGAAAAATAAATCATGCCTTCAATAGTTTAGCACGCAACGGGTGCACGTGACCGGGCGCCGGCGAATGGCCGATCAGCCACCGGGAGCAGACACGTTAGCCCGCAACTCGCGCCGCAGCACTCGAATTAATGTGCCCTAGCTCAGCGCCCACGACACCTCGTCGTGGCCGGGCTTGTAGTCGCGGTTCGACTGCGCCGGATTGCGGTTGACCAGCGGGCGGCCGAACATCGGATGGGTCTGGCTGCGCGTCTCGTGCTCGACCGTGAACAGCACCTCGCGCGTGTCGAGATCGACGATGTCCTGGAAGCGGTATTCGTAGTCGTCGAACTCGCGGGTTATCAATCCGAGCTCCCCGAGCTTTTTGTGCGGGCCGGAGAAATTGGCGATGTAGATCTGCGCGTGATGGCGATCGTAGGGAATCTCGGGCGCCTCGGTCTCGCGGAAATAGAAATACTGGTGATCGCCGACTTCCACCTTCGCCTGCGGGCCTTTCCCGTTCTCCAGCACCTCGGCGGGCGCGCCCATGATCTCGCGGTAGAAGCGCGCGATGCGACGCGCGGTGCCGGGGCGCACGTCGAACGCAATATACGCCATGCCGAGCGCGACGCGGCCGAAGCGTGCCGGATCCGGCTCGTGCACCGCGATGCGATTGCCCCAGGGGCACACGGTCTCGACGCCGTCGTTGGTCTCGCGGAAGGAGAACTTCGTGCCCTCGAGCGCCTTCTTGACCTCGGTCAGTCGCTCCAGCAGCGCGGCGCGATCCGGGATCACGAGGCCCGTGGTCCCGCGCAGAATGTTGGGCTCCCCCGTCGGCAGATGGAATTGGCTCATGCCGACATTGACCCACATGATGCGGACCCCCGTGTTGAGGAACGGGTCGCGGGTGAGCCCGAGGCCGCTGATATAATAGTGTGTGGCGAGCCGCTGGTCGGTGATGTTGACGTTGAGGTGCCCGAGATTGACGATGTTGCCGATGTCGGCCGTGCTGCGGTCGAATTTCTTCTCCGGCTTGCTCTCCGCCATGGCGAGAATCCTCCATCGATTGGCCCGTTGTCCGGGCATCGTGTGCCGCAAGCATCGCATGGGGTGCGCGGGCCGGTCCAGGGCATGGGCTCCGGCGGCGAGCCGTATGCGAATTCGGGGTTTGCGTCGCCAGTGGTCCACCTCCGCCGATTGGGCTATCGTCGGCCGATCGAAAGGGGGCACGCGAATCCGTTCCCCAAAATCCTGATGCACGGGCGAGCATGAAGACGATCCTGATTCCCACCGAAGAGCACGACGCGATGCCGGCTGTTCTCGAAGCCGCCACGCTGGTTGCGCGCACTTTCGACAGCTACATGGAGGGCTTCGCGGTTCATCCGACCGCCGGCACTTATGTGGCGGTCGAGCCGGTATCGAGCCTCGCGATCTCCGGCGCCTTCGAGCACGACGCCGAGCTCGCCGCGCAGGCCCGCACTTTTTTCGAGACCTTCATGCGCAGCCACGACGTGCCGCCCGCCCCTCGCGAGTCGGCCAAGCTCTCCTATGGCTGGCCGCACAAGGAGGCGGAGGACGATCTGTTCATCGGCAGCTACGGGCGCAGCTTCGACCTGATCGCACTCGGCCGGCCCGGCCGTTCGGCGCAGGATCCGCGCATGCCGCCGCTCGAGGCTGCGCTGTTCGACAGCGGCACGCCCTTGCTGATCGTCCCGCCGGGCGCGCCGAAGACCATCGGACGCAACGTCGTGGTGGCTTGGAACGGCAGCACGGAGCAGGCGCGCACCAACGCCTTCGCGTTGCCGCTGTTGCGACTCGCCGACCGGGTCACGGTCCTGACCGTCGAAGGCGGCACCGTCCCGGGGCCCTCGGGCGAGGACGCGGCGCTGCACCTGCGGCGGAACGGCGTCAAGGCGACGGCGTTGACCGTCAAACCGACCACGCGCACGACCGGCGAGGCGATCCTCGACCATGCGGCGGCGCAGGGCTGCGACCTGCTGGTGAAGGGCGCCTACACGCAGAGTCGCCTCCGTCAGATGATCTTCGGCGGCGCCACCCGCCATATTCTGGCAAACGCCAACTTGCCGGTCCTGATGGCGCACTGACGATCCGCGCATCAGGACGCATCGCTTGGAGACAGTGCCCGACCAGATCAGAACGCCTTCGGGCCGTGCCGGAGGGAAGCGACCAGGCTTCCTCACCGTTTTTCCCTCGATCATGCTGCCGATGTTCCTCGCGGTGGTCGACCAGACCATCGTGGCGACCGCGCTGCCGGCGATCGCCGCGGCGACCGGCCAGGTGGAGCGCGCCTCGTGGATCGTCGTGTCCTACCTCATCGCCTCGACCATCGCGGCGCCGATCTACGGGCGGCTGGGCGACGCTTTCGGCCGGCGCGGGCTCATGTATGTGGCGCTCGCTGTGTTCATCGTCGCGTCGGTGCTTTGCGCCGCGTCCCCGACCATCGAGTTGCTGACGCTCGCCCGCGTGCTGCAGGGCCTCGGCGGCGGCGGCTTGATGACGCTCTCGCAGGCGCTGATCGGCGAGACCATCCCGCCGCGCGAGCGCGCGCGCTACCAAGGCTATCTGGCGGCGATCGCGGTGTCGGCCAACAGCTTCGGCCCGATCGCGGGCGGGTACCTGACCGAGCATTTCGGTTGGCCATCGATCTTTCTCATCAATGTGCCAATCGGGCTCATTGCGGTCGCGCTCACCACGCGGCTGCCTCACCGGCCGGTCGAACGCGACACCTGGCGGGCCGACCCGATGGGGCTTCTGCTGGTCACCGTCTTCGTGACGGCGATGCTGCTCGCGCTGGAACAGGCTCAGCACGTCGCGATGGGCGCGCTGCCGCTGGCCGGCGGATTGTTCGCAGTCGGAATCGTCGCGCTCATTCTGCTGGTGCGCCAGGAAACTCGCGCGCCCTCCCCGCTGATTCCGATCGGCCTGCTGCGTCAGCCCGCGATCTGGCGCAGCGACGCAATGGCGGCCTGCCACGGCGCGGCGCTGGTGTCGCTCATCACCTTCCTGCCGATCTACCTCGAGGTGGTGCGCGGCATGTCGCCATCGAGCACCGGGCTGCTGCTCGTCCCGCTGACGGTCGGGATCGGTACCGGCTCGCTCGTGACCGGGCGCATGGTGAGCCGGACCGGCTTCACCATGGTGTTTCCGATCGGCGGGTTGGTGCTGGTCACGCTCAACCTGGTCGCGCTCGCGTTCTGGATCAGCGCGGTCGGACCGACGTCGCTCGCCGTCCTGCTGCTGTTCAATGGACTTTTCTTCGGCACCGTCATGGGCGTCGTGCAGGTCACGGTACAGAGCGCGGCGGGGCCGTTGCGGCTCGGCGAGGCCGCCGCCTCGGTGCAGTTCTCACGCTCGATCGGCGCAGCGCTCGGCACCGCACTGGTCGCGACGATCTTGTTCGCGGTGCTCACCTTGAGGAACCCAGATGCCGCCCGCGCCTTCACCGCAATGGTCGAGCACGGACGGCCGCTCACCGCGCCGCTCTCTGCCGACCAGCGCGCTGTGATTCAGGCCGACATCGCGGCAGCTTTTCGGATCGCGTTCCTGACCATCGCGGCCTTCACGACGGCGGGCTTTTTCCTGGCGCTCACCAATCCGCTGCGGCGAATCTGACCGGCCGGCGGCTCGGGTTCCATCGTTTTTAATTGGTTGACGGTCCCTTACTTCAGGACTCGAGGAATAACAAAATTTTTAGGCCCTAGCGGTATCGGTAGCATGCCAGAGCATCCACGGCGGAGCTGCCCCCAATGCACGTCGAACAGTTCGAATGGAGCAAGCCGAAAGGCTGGAGCTCACGCGGGACGGTGGATAACGCCGATCTTGTTCTCTATTTCGGCAGCCGCGAAGGCCTCGCCTGCGGCGCGCGATATCGCGAGCTGCGCGAGATGCTTCCGCGCGCTCATATCCTCGGTTGCAGCACCGGCGGCCAGATCCGCAACCACGACATCACCGACGACGAGGTCGTCGCTGCGGCGCTCAAGTTCGAGGCGACGCCGCTCCGCCTCGCGTGCGAGCAGGTCAAGGTGCCGGAGTCTTCGCGCGCCTGCGGCGAGGCGATCGGCCGGGCGCTGCACGCGCCGGATCTCGCCGGCGTCTTCGTCCTGTCCGACGGACTCAATGTCAACGGCAGCGAGCTGGTCGCCGGCATCGCCGGCGTGGTGGGCCGCAAGATCCCGCTGACCGGCGGGCTCGCGGGTGACGGCGCGAAATTCGAGGAGACCGTGGTCGGCGCCAACTGCGCGCCGCGCAGCCGCACGGTCGCGGCAGTCGGCTTCTACGGCAACGCCGTCCGCATCGGGCACGGCAGCGCCGGCGGCTGGGATGAGTTCGGCCCGCGCCGACACATCACCAAGTCGCGCGGCAACGTCCTGTTGGAGCTCGACGGCAAGCCGGCACTCGATCTCTACGAGCGCTATCTCGGCGAGGAGGACATCAAGGGCCTGCCCGGCACCGCCCTCCTCTTCCCGCTTCGCATCCGCGACCCGGAGCGGCCGGACCATGACATCGTGCGCACCGTGCTTGCGGTCGATCGCGAGGCGCGCTCGATGACCTTCGCGGGCGACATGCCGCAGGGCTGGGTCGGGCAGCTGATGCGCGGCAACTTCGACCGCCTCTCGGCGGGCGCGGGCAATGCCGCCCAGCAGGCCTGCGCCAAGCTCGGCGAGCGCGGCAAGAGCGCAGAGATCGCCGTTCTGGTGAGCTGCATCGGGCGCCGGCTGCTGATGGGCCAGCACGTCGCCGACGAGATCGAGGCGGCAGGCGCCGAGATCGGCACCGACGTGCCGCGGCTCGGGTTCTACTCCTACGGCGAAATCTCGCCGCACAGCGCTTCCGGGGTTTGCGAGCTGCATAATCAGACCATGACGGTGACGACGATCACCGAAGCGGTCGGGGGCCTTGGGTGAACAAGCTCTTCGTACGGCAGCTGGAAAAAGCGAGGGGGTCCACCGGCGAGGTGGACCTCGACGCGCTCGGCCGCCTGGTCAGCGCCGAATACGAGCAGACGGCCGTCGACCGACGCCGCACCGACCGCTCGATCTCCCAGATGATCGAGGAGCTGGATCAGCTCAATCGCGAGCTCGAGGGGGTGGTCAAGGAGCGTACCGGCCAGCTGCGCCAGCGCGAGCAGGAATTCCACGCCGCGCTCGAGAACATGTCGCAGGGCCTCATCATGTTCGATGCGTCGGCCCGGGTCGTGGTGTGCAACGAGCGCTACATGCAGATGTACGCTCTCTCGCCCGAGGTCGCGCAGCCCGGACATACGCTGCGCGAGCTGATCGATCATCGGCTTGCGAACGGGACCTTCGCCGGGGACGCAGACCAGTACACCGAGGAGCTGCGCGCCGGGATCGCGCGCGACGACACCAGCCGCCTGATCACGGAGCTCGCCGACGGCCGCACGATCTCGGTGGTCAACCGGCGTATGGCGAACGGCGGGTGGGTGGCGACGCACGAGGACATCACCGAACGCCGCGACGCCGAGAAGAAGATCGCGCACATGGCCCGCCACGACGTCGTGACGGATCTGCCGAACCGCGTGCTGTTGCGCGAGCGGCTCGGCGAGGCGCTTGCCAGCGTCAAGCGCGGCGCGCGGCTCGGCGTGCTCTATGTCGACCTCGACCGCTTCAAGGCGGTGAACGACACGCTCGGCCACCCGGTCGGCGACGAGCTCCTGCGCATGGTCGCGCAGCGGCTGCGCGGCTGCGTGCGCCAGACCGACACCATCGCGCGGGTGGGCGGCGACGAGTTCGCCATCATCCAGGCCGATATCGAGGGCCCGCAGTGCACGTCCCAACTGGCGGCCCGGATCTGCGACGCGATCCGCGCGCCGTACGAGATCGACGGGCATACGGCCATCGTCGATGCCAGCATCGGCATCTCGCTCTCGCCTGACGACAGCGTCGAGCCCGACACGCTGATCAAGAATGCCGACATGGCACTCTACCGTGTCAAGGCGGAGGGCCGCGGCACGTACCGGTTCTTCGAGCCGGAGATGGACGCGCGCATGCATGCGCGGCGCAAGCTCGAGCTGGCGCTGCGCAGCGCGCTGGCGAATCGGGAGTTCGAGGTCCACTATCAGCCGATCGTCAACCTCGCCGACAACACAATCGCATCGTGCGAGGCGCTGATGCGCTGGAATCATCCGGATCTCGGAATGATCCCGCCGTCTGAATTCATCCCCCTCGCCGAGGAGATCGGACTCATCGTTCAGCTCGGAGAGTGGATCATCCGCCAGGCCTGCAACGACGCGATGCAATGGCCCGAGCACACCCGGGTCGCGGTCAACCTTTCGCCGATCCAGGTGATGAGCACCAATCTCATGCCGGTGGTGGTCAATGCGCTGGCCGCGTCGGGCCTCTCTCCCGGCCGGCTCGAGCTCGAGATCACCGAAGCGGTGCTCATGCAGAATACCGAGGCGACGATCGCCACCCTGCACCGGTTGCGGAATCTGGGCGTACACATCACCATGGACGACTTCGGAACGGGGTATTCGTCGCTCAGCTACCTGCGCAGCTTCCCGTTCGAAAAGATCAAGATCGACCGTTCCTTCGTCAAAGGCATGGACAGCGGCGAGGAGTCGGAGGCGATCGTACGAGCGGTCGCCGGGCTGGCGCAGAACCTGCGAATGACCACGACCGCGGAAGGCGTCGAAACCGAACGGCAGATGGAACAGGTGCGCACGCTCGGCTGCACCGAGATGCAGGGCTTCCTGTTCAGTCCGCCGGTCCGCGTGCGCGATGTCGACCGGCTGTTCGCGATGGAGCGGAGGTCCCAGGCGGGCGCGGCGTAGTGCCTGTGACACCGGGCCGCTTTGCGCGGTCCGCAAGACCAGGAGGACTGCATGTTCACGCTGGTCGCTGACGGAATACAGGCTTTCAACCAGGTCGGCCTCTTTTTCGGCGCCCTGGCCTGCCTCGGGCTTGCCGGACTTTTTCTCGGGCAGTCGCTCTATTGGCGCCTGCATGCACAGCGCGCGGCCGGCACGATCATCGGGGTTATGGAGCGCGGCGGGCTATATACGCCGGTCTATCGCTACACCCTGCCCGACGGTGGGACCCACGAGGCGAAGTCAGACACGAGCTCGAGCTCACCGCGCGGCAAGGAGACCGGCCGCGTCGTGCCGTTGCTGATCTCTCCCCACGACCCGACCCAGGCGCAGGAAGCGACAAGCTATCTGTCGGAGGCCATCGGTCTCGTCCTGGCGATCCCGGGAGTTTGGCTCGGCTACATCGCGCTCACCGCCTATCCGATCACCTGGATGACCTGGGTCATGGCGCTGGTCATGCTGGTCTATCTCGCGGAGCGCGGGCATCGCATCCTCATTCCAAAAGGCCAGCGGCTGTCGATTGCGCAGTGGCGGGCGCAGCACGGCCTCGGCGCCAGCGCGATCGACCTGTCCGCCGTCGTTCCGATCGAGAGCATCCTCGCCGCGCCCGAGGCACGGCAAAAGGCGCAGGCGCAGCTCAAGACCAGCCGCTGGTTGGCGCCCGTGCTCGGCGCGTGCGCCGTGATGCTGCTCGCCGTTGGAATGTACCAGGCGCGCGATATTGCCCGTCTGCAATCATCCGGGCTGCGCGCGCCGGGCGAGGTCATTCGCATCAAGAGCGAATACAGCTCGGGGCGCAACGGCGGCTACAACTACTACCCGATCGTGCGCTATCGCACCGAGCGCAACGAGACCGTCGAGTTCAAGGACAGCATCGGCTCCAACCCGCCGAGCTACCGGCCGGGCGACCGCGTGACCGTCCTCTATCGCGCCGACGATCCGCGCGACGTCATCATCGACCGTGGCGCGTTCTGGAACTGGGCGATCCCCGCGGTGCTGCTGATGGGCTCCGTTCTGCTCGGGTTGCTGGCCTTGTGGATCCGGCGCAGCGGACGGGGCACGGGGACGTCCACGGGGCTTGCCGCCCCGGCCTAGGGTTGGGGCCTCCTCAAGGCCGCAGCTCGCGCGCGCTCAATTCCTGGTGGAATCGGACGAGCAGAAACGGCCGCTCGCGGTGGGCCCGGTGTAATCCAAACGCTTTCGACGTTGCGCTCATGATGTCGGGGTCCGCCCCGAGCTTGCTGGCGCCAGCCTGACTTGCCAATATCGGACCGGCTTGTGAGCTGAGCGGGGATCCGATGACGAAATCACTGATGCTGGCACGCGTGGCAAGCGCCGTCCTGATGTTGAGCGGGGCCGCTCTCGCTGCCGACCTTCCCGAGGCGTGCAACAGCTACAAGGCCGCCGTGACAGGCGGACCATTGCCCGGCCGGGAATCAGAGATCGTCGTCGTTCGATGGCTCGGCAATGCCAATTTTGAGTTTGCCTACAAGGAGAAGGTATATCTGTTCGACGCCTATTTCGATCGCACCCCACGAGCGCACGATATCGGGTTCAAGGCGGCAGACGTCTCCAAAGCGGAAGCGATCTTCGTGTCGCACGCCCATTTCGACCATATTTCCGATATCGGCCCGGTCGCCAGGCAGACCGGTGCCCCGGTCGTCGGCGCCCCGATCACGGTGGAGACGGCGAAAAAGCTTGGCGTCCCGGACAAGCAGCTCGTCGTCGCAAAGGCGGCGAGACGATGAAGTTCGGCGACGCGACGATCGAAATTGCGCTGGCCCAGCATTCGACGATCCAACCCGGCCTCACCGATATCTATGCCAGTCTCTACCAGAACGATTCACCGCCGTACTCGGACGAGGAGAAGAAGGAGGTGGCGCGCGTGCGCTCGCTTGGCACTTTCGATCCCAAGGTGATCACCGAGGGCACCCTCGCCTACGGTTTCGTGCTTCCGTCGGGCTTCAAGGCCGTGCTCATCGGCAGCGCAGGACCCATTACGCCGGGCGTCCGGGCGCTTGCGGAAAAGCTCGGACCGGTCGACCTCGCCATCATCGCCTATCAGGTTCACGCGGTCGCCGACACGCAGATCGGCTATACGTGGCCGTTCATCGAATTGTTCAAGCCGAAGCTTTTTCTCCCGGCCCATCACGATGCCAACCCGCCCGCCTGGGTGGATCTCGGTCTCGAGCCGCTGTTCGACAGGATCCGCGCGAAAATGCCGAGCACGTCCTACGTCGCGCCGCTCTATCGTTCTCCCATCTGCATATCCGCCGGCGGTCCCGATCAGGGCAAGATCGTTTCCTTCAAGTACTGACGAGGCCAGCTTCGGAGCTTGGGCGGCGGCCATCTCTACCTGGCCGGAATGATCGGCAGCAGCAGCCAGGACGTGTGCGGGCCGCCGGTGTGCAGGGTGACGGTCCCGCCGAAGATGTCCTTCGGACGATTGTCCGGATCGTTGTGGGTCATTCCGCCGGTGCCGCGGGTCGCATAGTGGAATTGCCGGCCGAACTGCGAAACCTCGCCTGTGTACTCGTAGTCCTTTCCCCGAACCGTGAGCGCCACCCGCCACCCTGTCGGCACCACGATGCAGCTCGACACGATCTCGATATCGCATTCATAGACCTCGCCCGGAGCAAGCGGGTCGATCCGGTCATGCGGATGATAGGGGCGCCATGGGGTGCTGCGGCTCGGGTCGAGCCGGCGGTGGGAGGCGCGCAGCCAGCCGTTGGCGATCGGCGTATTCGGATCGGTCGAGCCCATGAAAGTGAGCTCCCTGCCCTGCGGGTCGAACACGCGCACCACCAGGAAGAGGTCGGCGTCCTGGGTGGACGAGGATACGAACAGCTTCGCGGCCATCGGCCCGGTGATCTCGGTGTCGCGCTCCATCGGCGGCATCCAGAAGGTCAGGCCGTCACCGAGCGCGTCGTATTCGACAGCCGCGGCTCGGTCCGGCGGTTCGGTGCCGAGCCGCATTCCGGCAGGATCGAGGAAGAACTTCGTCCACTGCGTGCGGGCCAGCGGCCATTCGTCCTCGTGGCGCAGCACGAACGTCTCGCCCGGATGGCGAATGTTGAGCATCACCGGCGGTGTCTTCTCCCAACCATTGTCGATCCCTTTGAGGAAATGGTCGAAGAACCGCTTCTGCAGCGCCAGGCCATAGCCCGCCGAGAACAGGGACCAGTGCGACTCCCCATGCACCTCGAGCCATTTCTGCTTCGATGAGGCCTCCATGAAGCCGTTGAAATTGCCGCGCGGGTGGATGCCCTGGCCGCCCCAGTTCGCGCAGGAGAGCAGCGGCACCTCGACCTTGGCGAGATCGGCCGAGCGGCCGCGGTGCCAGTCGTCGTAGAGCGGATGCTCCTTCGCGGCTTCGAACGAATCGATGCGGTTGCGGGCGAGCTCCTCCGGCGGGAGCGTAACCGGGCCCGCCACGGACTCGCCGGTGTTGGGATTCTTCCGGGCGCGGTCGCCCTGCCCGTACTGGATGTTGGCGACCTGATGCTTGGCCCAGACCTTCTGGAATTCGCACAGGATGCCGCCATGGTAGCTCGAATCACGATAGCGGTCGTTCTGCCCCTCCCACGGAACGATGGCGGCGAGATGGGGCGGATGCTTGCCGGCGACGCGCCACTGATTATGCGCATAGTAGGAGATGCCGAGCATCCCGACCTTGCCGTTACTCCACGGCTGGGTGCCGGCCCACTCGATGCAGAGATAGAGATCGTCGATCTCACGCGGCGAGTTGTTGTCCATCAGCCCGGGCGACCAGCCCGCGCCGCGCGAGTCGACGCGGATGACGACATAGCCATGCGGCACCCAGCGCTCGGGATCGGTCACCTCCCAGTTCTGGTACTTGTTGGTCGATCCCTCGAGGATCTCCGGGTGGTCCTCCACCATCTTCGTCCACTGGTGCGGATAGCCCTCCTGGTAGGACAATCCCTTGGCATACACGCCATAGGTGAGGATGACCGGATAGCGGCCGTCCTCGATCGGACGAAAGACATCGGCCCGCAGGACGAGACCATCGT
>DASTZX010000327.1:0-5655 GCA_035764045.1 Xanthobacteraceae bacterium
GCAAAGCCGCCGCCCGAGATGCCGACCGTGCCGCACATCATCAGCATGTTGATGACGCTGCGGTAGCCCATGTCCTGGTGATACCAGTGGTTCATGCCGGCGCCGATGATCACCATCGCGCGGCCCTTGGTCTTCTCGGCGGTTTCCGCAAAACCGCGCGCGACCGCGATCGCCTTCTCGGCGGCAACGCCGGTGATCGGCTCCTGCCAGGCGGGCGTATAGGGCACGTCATCGCTGAAGGACTTGGCGCAGGCGCCCCCGAGCCCGCGATCGAGGCCGTAGTTGGCGCAGAGCAGGTCGAACACCGTGGCGACCATCGCCTCGCCGTCGGCAAGCGCGACCTTGCGGACCGGGACGTTGCGCATGAGCACATCGCCGCCTTGATCGTTCCCGGGAAAATGCTCGTGCGGCGTGCCGCCGAAATACGGGAAGGCGACGGGCGCCACCTCATCGCGCCGGTCGATCAGGCTCAACGCCAGACGCACCTCGGCGCCGGTCTCGCCGTCCTTGGCTTCGAGGTTCCAGCGTCCGGCCCGCTCCCCATCGCCAGGCCAGCGGTAGCCCACCGCGCCCTGCGGAATCACCAGCGAGCCGCTGTCCTCGGCGACCGCGACCGTCTTCCACGCGGCCCGCGTCGACGCGGGCGCGCCGGGCAGGTCGCTCTGGCGAAGATAACGGTCCGGCACCCAGCGTTTGCCGTCGCGGCGCAGCCGCACCAGCATCGGCATGTCGGTGTAGCGGCGGCAATAGTCCTGGAAATACGCGACCTGCCGGTCGAGGAAGAACTCGCGCAGGATCACATGGCCCATGGCCATGGCGAGGGCCGCATCGGTGCCCTGCTTGGGATGCAGCCAGAGATCGGAGAGCTTTGCGACCTCGGCGTAGTCGGGCGTGATCGCCACGACCTTGGTGCCGTTGTAACGGGCCTCGACGAAGAAATGCGCATCCGGCGTGCGCGTCTGCGGCACGTTCGAGCCCCAGGCGATGATATAGGCGGAGTTGTACCAGTCTGCCGATTCCGGCACGTCGGTCTGCTCGCCCCAGGTCTGCGGGCTCGACGGCGGCAGGTCGCAGTACCAGTCGTAGAACGAGAGCAGCGTGCCGCCGATCAGGCTGAGATAGCGCGCGCCGGACGCGTAGGAGACCATCGACATCGCCGGGATCGGCGAGAACCCGACCACGCGATCCGGTCCCCAGGTCTTGATGGTGTGGACGTTGGCGGCGGCGATGATTTCGCTGACTTCGTCCCAGCTCGCGCGAACGAAGCCGCCGCGGCCGCGCGCGGACTTGTAGGACTTCGCCGTCTCGGCATCGTCGACGATCGCGGCCCAGGCCTCGACGGGCGCGAGCGTCTTGCGCGCCTCGCGCCAGGCCTTGACCAGCCGGCCTCGCACCAGCGGGTATTTGATGCGGCTGGCGCTGTAGAGATACCAGCTGTAGGACGCGCCGCGCGAGCAGCCGCGCGGCTCGTGATTGGGCATGCCGGGCCGCGTGCGCGGGTAGTCGGTCTGCTGCGTCTCCCAGGTGACGACGCCGCTCTTGACGTAGATCTTCCAGCTGCAGGAGCCGGTGCAGTTCACGCCATGGGTCGAGCGCACGATCTTGTCATGCTGCCAGCGCTGCCGGTAGCCCTCCTCCCACATGCGGTCCTCGTCGCGCACTTCGCCAAGCCCGTGCGAGAACGACTCGCGCCGCCGCGACAGGTAGGTCAGGCGTTCCAGAAATTGGCTCATATCGCCGTCCTTCCTTTCGTGGCACGTAGGGTGGGCAAAGGCGCGGAACGCGCCGTGCCCACGCGCTCATAAACCGGTGGGCACGCTCCGCTGCGCTTCGCTTTGCCCACCCTACGATCTCGCGGCCGTCATCAGTGCCGTCGGCTCGCCCATGACCGGCGCGCGCCGCACTTCGGTCAGGTAGTTGAGGATCAGCGACACCCAGACGATGCCGTAGAGCAGCATGAAGCAGCTCGAATTCACCCCGAGCCGATCCAGGATCGCGCCGAACATGATCGGCAGCAGGAACCCGCCGAGGCCGCCGGCCATGCCGACGATGCCGGAGACGGCCCCCATGTTGTCCGGGAAATCATCGGCGATGTACTTGAACGTCGACGCCATCCCGCACGCGAAGGCGACGCCGAGGACCATCAGCAAGGCGGTGAAGAACCAGGGCGACAGCGCGATACCGAAGCTGACCGGCCCATTGACGGTGTGCACGATCAGGTCGGTTCTCGGATAGGAGATCAGGAACAAGGCGATCCACGCCGCCCACAGCACCCACCAGGTCACGTTGTGAGCGCCGTAGCGGTCCGACAGCCAGCCTCCGACCGCGCGAAAGGTGCCGCCCGGCAGTGAGAAGGAGGCCGCGAGCAGCGACGCCTGGGCGATCGAGAATCCATATTCGCTCTTGAAGTATTGCGGCATCCAGACCGACAGGGCCGTGAAGCCGCCGAACACGATCGAATAGTATTGGCAGTATTTCCACACGCGGGGATCGCGCAGCACCGCCAGTTGCTGGCGCATCGACGGCACGCTGCCCGTGCCCGGCCCGGGATCGGGGGCGGAGAAGAACCAGAACAGCGCGGCGGTGACGAGGAGCGCGACCGCGTAGACCTTCGGCACCGATTGCCAGCCATAGCTCGAGACCAGGAACGGCGCGACGAACATGTTGAGCGCCGCACCCATGGTGCCGGCGCCGAAGAATCCCATGGCGAACCCGCGCCTCTCCTTGGGAAAGAAGCGCGCCACATAGGGCGTGCCGACCGAGAAGGACGCGCCGACCAGCCCGAGTGCGAGGCCGAGCAGCAGAAATTGCCAGAGCGCGGTCGCATAGGACGAGATCCATAGCGGAACGGCGCAACCCACCAGCAACAGCAGCATGATGCCCCGCCCGCCGAAGCGATCGGTCCAGATGCCGAGCGGCAGGCGGAACAAGGCGCCGGTCAGCACCGGCGTGGCGGTGAGAAGCCCGAGCTGGGTCGAGTCCAGGTTGAGCTCGCTGCGGATCGGGATGCCGGTCACCCCGAACATGGTCCACACCGCGAAACAGGCCGTGAAGGCCCACGTGGTCACCAGCAGAACGGAGAGATTTCCGGATTTCGGCATCATCCTTGCCTCTCTCCGCTTGCGGAATGGCGGCGCACTATCTGAAGAACTTGGGCGCGCGGCGGCGAGGGCTGGCGCTGGAATGAGGTCCTCATACCGCACCCATGTGTCGACTTCCGGGCAGGTATCGCTCGCCTTTCCGCAACATGATGCCGCGCGACGTCGCGATGTCGAGCTCGAGGCTTTCGGCGATCCGGCGCGCCGGCAGCCGCCCGGCGTGCCCGCGCGGCGTCGGCGTGGTCGCGCATGACCTCGCTCCAAACTCTAGAAGATCGGCCATCCCTGGCTCCCCGCGACTGCGCCGAAGATCGTGATTACGCTCAGCACCAGCAGCACCCAGTGCGTGCCATAGAGCCAGGCGAACGCCCTCGCGGGCCGTGCCGTCGCCCAGTCCTTGAAGCGGCGGTGCAGAATGAACGGCTCCGCGACGAACAGGATGAATGCGAAGAGGAGCCACAGCCAGACCATGGCGTGCATCCACCAGAACGCGGCTGCATGCTGGAAGCGATCCCACAGATCGAGCCGCCACGTCATGTAGAGGCCGCTCAGCCCCACCACCAGAATGGCGGTGCGCGCCTGCCACTTGAAGCGGCGCTCGATCGCCTGAAATGCCTTCAGCTTGTTGTCGCCGAGATCGCCGCGGCGGACCGCCGGCAGCGCCACCGTCGTCGCCATCGAGACCCCGCCGATCCAGATCACGACCGCGAGGACATGCAGCGCACGCGCAATGATGACGTCGATCATGGTCTTGCCGGTCGCATCCGTGAACCCGTGCCCGGCGACCCGCCATTCCAAGGACCGGCGACCGAACCGCCGACGACTCTAGGCCAGGTGAGATTGCAAAGATTTGCGCTGGATCAAACTTTTCGTCCGATTGGCCGATTTGCGAAGCTCGTGCAGCGACGGATTCATTCGCCGGGCGGCCGCGACGTCGAGTTCCACCCGTTGGAGAATTGCGTGCGCCAATGGGTCGCGGCGCCCGGGCCGCAGACTGACAGGGCGCGCGACAGCGTGTGGGCGTTCGTCGCGCGGCAGTTGAAGGCGCGTGATTCAGCGGCCCTAGCCTGGGTTGGCTGCTTCCGCCACCACCGCCGTTATCATCCGCGCAAGCTGTTGTTCGGCGTCATTGCCCGCACCCGGATCGGCGCTTCGCGCCGTCCGAGTGCAGGCTCCAGCGGGCAATCCAGTACTCACATCACCTCGTGGAACGCGAGCGGTGCCCCATTGATCGGCTGCGGAGTACTGGATCGTCCGCTTGCGCGGACGATGACCGTGGTGGTGGCGCAAGTCGGGCAACCCCAACTTGCGTGCCGCTAACCCACCCTTGTGCCCGCGCCCAGCGGCGGGTTGGACAATCCGGTTTCCTGTGCTCCAATCCCCGGCAGATCGCGCCGGCGGCCGCGGCCGCTCGCGCCAACGGACGAAACGTCCGGACGTGCCGGGAGGAGTCATGCACAAGGGTTGGTTTCGCTTCACCATGGTCGGCGCGCTGGCGCTGGCGGTCGACGCGATCGCCGCGACGGCAGCCCTCGCCCAGCAGTGGCCCACGCATCCGGTGCGCTTCGTGCTGCCGTTCGGTCCGGGCTCCGGCGCCGACACCGCCGCGCGGCTGATCAGCGACAAGCTCTCCCAGAAATGGGGCCAGCCGATCATCATCGACGGCAAGCCCGGTGCCGACGGCCTCCTGTCGCTCGGCGCCGTCGTGTCGGCGAAGGACGACCACACGCTGTACTTCGGGCCGAGCAGCCTGTTCGTCGTGCAGCGCTACGTGCACGACAACATGACCTTCGATCCGGAGACCGACCTCGCGCCGATTGCGGGAGTCGCCAAGGTGCAAATCGCCATCGCGGTGCCGACCAGCCTCGGCATCTCCAGCGTGGCCGAATTCGTGGCGCTGGCGCGCGCCAAGCCGAACGCGACCACCTACGGGGTGGCGCCGGGATTCTCCGAATTCGTGTTCGACGGGTTCGTCAAGGAGCAAGGCCTCGCCATCGCCAAGGCGCCCTACCGCGACATCACCAAGTCGCCGATCGATCTCGCCGAGAACCGGATCCAGCTCTCGATGCAGTCCTATGCGGCGATGCGCACCTACGCCCAGACCGGCAAGATCAAGATCATCTCGATCAACGACCGGGCGCGATCGCCGATCGCGCCGGAGATTCCCACGGTGGTGGAGGCCGGCTTCCCGTCGCTGCTGGCGAGCCCCGTCCTCGGCCTGCTCGGGCCGCGCGACATGCCGCTCGAGCTGCGCCGGCGCATCGCCGCCGACGTGGTCGCCGCAGTCAAGGACAAGGCGACCGGCGAAAAACTGGCGGTCACCGGCCAGCCGGCCGCGCCGCTCGACGTCGACGCCTACACCGCCGCGATCAAGGAGCAATATGCGCAGGTCGCCCATATCGCGTCCGTGCTCGGCATTGCGCGGAAGTAGCGACCACTTCTACATCGTAGGGTGGGCAAAGCGAAGCGCAGCGTAGCGTGCCCACGTGGGCACGGCGCTTCGCGCCTTTGCCCACCCTACGTCAACAGGATCGTCTACTGGATTGCCCGCTTTCGC
>DASTZX010000328.1:0-13205 GCA_035764045.1 Xanthobacteraceae bacterium
CGTGCGCAGCGCATCATAGAGGTCGGCCAGCCCTTCGCCGTGCTCGGCCGAGAGCGCGACCGGCTCGCCCAGGCCCAGGGCGTAGGCTTCGTAGACGCCGGCCTGCCCGGCACGGCCTTCGCTCTTGTTGGCGACGAGGATCGCCGGCTTGCCGGACTTGCGCACGAGCTGCGCGATGGCGCGGTCGCTCGGCGTCACGCCGGTCCGCGCATCAACGAGGAACATCACGGCATCGGCGGACGCGATCGCAGCCTGGGTCTGCGCGCGCATGCGTCCGGTCAGGCTGTCGGGAGATGCGTCCTCGATTCCGGCGGTGTCGATCGCCGTGAAGGCGAGATCGCCGAGCTTCGCCTCGCCCTCACGGCGGTCGCGGGTGACGCCGGGCTGGTCATCGACCAGCGCCAGCCGCTTGCCGATCAGGCGATTGAACAGCGTGCTCTTGCCGACATTGGCGCGGCCGACGATGGCGACGGAAAAGCTCATGCGCCGGCTCTGCTGCCACCGGCCGCGCAGCGTCAGCGCTGCGACGGCCAGGGCGCGGTTTGCTGTTGCGCTTGCGGCTGGGTGCCCGGCCAGGGCGCCTGCTGCGGCGGGGGCGCCTGCTGGAACGGCGGCGCCGGTTGCGGCTGCGCCGCCTCAGGCTGGGCCGCCGGCGCGCGCGGTTGCGCAACCTTTTTCGGCTTCGGTTTCGGCTTGGCTTTCGGCTCCGCCCGCTGTTCCGGCTTCTGCTCCGGCTTGGCCTCGACCTTCTCGGCACTCTCCTGCGCGGCGGTCGTCGCCGGATTGACCGCCTGCTGCTGCGGCTCCTGATAACCCTTCATGAGCTCGGGCGGGATGCCCTGGGTCACGCCCGGCACGCCGTCCGGAAAGACATCCTTGCGCTCGCCCGGCAGCTTCTTCTTGGTGTCCCAGAACTGAAAGTTCTCCATCGTGTCGCAACCGGCGAGCACGCCGGCCGACCCGAGCAGGACGAGCGAGAGCAACAGGCCGCGAACGATGCGCATGGCGCTTCCCCTCAGCTCTTGCGGTCTTCGCCGGCGACTGCGGTGAGGATGTCGATGCGGTCGCGCAGCGCCGGCGGTGTGTCGGGATCCTCGCGGATGAGCTGCGACCATTTCTGCACGGCCGCCGTGTCGCCGGCCTTCCAGGCCGCGAACGCGAGCAGCTCGCGGGCGGTGTGGCGGAAGGGAGCGCCGGCAGCCGCAAGGGGCTCGAGCCGGCGGCTGAGCTCCGCGAATGGCGCGGTGTCGGAGAGCAGCATGGCGGCGCGCAGGGCGGCGAGATCCCGCAAGGGCTGCGCGGTCGCCGAGCTCGCGGAGAGCTCGTCATAGATCGCGACCGCCGCCTTGGGGTCGCGTTGCGCGAGTTCCGCGGCCTCGCGCAGCCGGGCGAGCACCCGGTATCCGGCCGTCCCCTGGGCGGCAATGCGCGCAAAGGCCTGCTCGGCCTCCTGGTGCTTGCCTTCCTCGGCGAGAATCGCAGCGGAGGTGAACTGGGCTCCGAGATCGGCCGCCTTCTTGGTCTGCCAATAATCGTAGCCGCGCCAGAGGGCGACCCCGACGACGATCAGAACCGCAACCGCGATCATCAGGTAGCCGTAGCGCTCCCACAGCTTGATGAACTGTTCGCGGCGGACTGCCTCGTCAACTTCGTCGAAAATATCGGACACGGATGGCCTTTCGCGGACGCACCGGCTTGCCCTTCGGCCAAGCCGTCTAGCGATCTCGAGGGGGCGCGGCTGTTGAAGGAGTTGCCCCGCAACGCGCGGGTCCTCATCCCCCGGGAACGCTCCCACGGCCTCTCTTTCCGAGGCCTCCCCGACGGATGGGCTAAGATAGAGATATGGCGCCGGGATGGCAAAAGCCATCGCGCTCAATGCTTAAAGTGCCGCAGTTACACGTCTTTTTTCAGGGAATAGACGTGCTCCGCGCCCGGAAAGGCGCGCGCGCGCACATCCCGCGCATAGTCCGCCACCGCCTGCCCGATCATCGGGGCGAGATTGCCGTAGCGCCGGACGAATTTCGGGACCCGCGGCGAGAGGCCGAGCATGTCCTCCAGCACCAGGATCTGGCCGTCGCAGGTGGGGCTCGCCCCGATTCCGATGGTCGGAATCGGGACCTCCTTGGTGACGCGGGCGGCGAGCGGCTCGGCCATCGCCTCGAGCACGACCGAGAAGGCGCCGGCCTCGGCGACCGCCCGGGCATCGTCCTCGTGCGGTCCCCAGTCGGCCGGATCGCGCCCCTGGGCGCGGAAGCCGCCCAGGGCATTGATCGACTGCGGGGTGAGGCCGACATGCGCCATCACCGGCACGCCGCGCTCGACCAGGAATGCGATGGTCTCGGCCATGCGGGTGCCGCCCTCGAGCTTGATCGCGCCGCAGCCCGTCTCCTTGAGGACGCGCGCGGCGGAGAGGAACGCCTGCTCCTTCGACGCCTCGTAGGAGCCGAACGGCATGTCGACCACCACGAGCGCGCGCTGCGAGCCGCGCATCACGGCGCGCCCCTGCAGGACCATCATGTCGAGCGTCACCGGCAGCGTGCTCTCCATGCCGTGCATGACCATGCCGAGCGAGTCGCCGACCAGGATGACGTCGCAATGCTGGTCGAGGATGCGCGCCGTGTGGGCGTGATATGAGGTGAGCGCGACGATCGGCTCGCCGCCCTTGCGGGCACGGATGTCGGGCGCGGTGATGCGCCGCTGCGGGGCCTGGGCGGACATTGACGTGATTCCCTATGCCGGGGTGCCGAACACCGGGAGACCGATGACCAGCGGGTGGAAGACGAGGCCGAGCGCGAGATAGAGGATGGTACCGGCCACCACCGCAATCACATCGTTGCGCCGGCCGCCGACCGGAATCGGCGGTGCGCCCGGATCGCTCCGGCGCTTGAGGGAGATGCGGTCAAACACCGCCCAGGCGAGGATCGCGCCGAACAAAATCATTCCGCCGAGATCGCCGTTGGAGATCAGGTGGGCGACAGCCCAGAGCTTCACGCCGGCGAGGAACGGGTGCTTGAGCGTCCGCTTGATGTCGCCCGGAATATAGGCGGCGGTGACGAGGATGATGGCCGGCCAGACCAGCGCCACCGTGACGTGGCGGGTCCAGCCCGGCGGCGTCCACACCGGGATCAGGCCGTGGGCGCGATAGTCCGCAAAACCCCAGGCGATCAGCACGATCCCGGCGATCGAGACAAGCGAGAACAGGCCGCGGTACGGCCACTCGCCGACGCGCGCAATCAGCGCGGCGCGCGCCTTGCGGCGCGTGACGAACACATGCGGGCCGATGAAGACGAGAAGCCCGATGATGAGGATCGCGAGACCCATGGACCGCTCCCGAGAAAGCGCGGCCGGAGTAGAGGCCAAGGCCGGCGCGATGGCAAGCTGGTCGAGAGCGGCGTGGCGGATGCGGCGGAGGCATCAGGGGAATGCCGCGGAGGCTTCCCTCGCGCCCGGCAAAATGTGCTAGAGGCCACCCCGGCAACCGCGAACAAATGCGCCGAAAAAGGGACATAGGGCAGGATGACGCAGGTTAAACTCGGCATCGTCGGTCTCGGACGATGGGCCAAGGTATTGACCAGGGCCGCCAGGGGCTCGGATCGCTTTGAGATCGTCGCGGGCTACAGCCGCGCGGCCGAGCGGCGCGACGCCTTCGCGCGCGAATTCGGGGTTCCGGCGGTCCCCGATCTCGACACCATGCTGGCGGATCCGCAGATCCAGGGCGTGATCCTGACGGTGCCGAACGAGCAGCATCTCCCGCTCGCGCGCCGGGTCGCGATGGCGAAGAAGCACGTCTACACCGAGAAGCCGATCGCGGCGACGCTCGCGGACGGGCTCGCGATCGAGGCCCTCGAGCATCAGCACGGCGTCACCGTCACGGTCGGGCACAGCGCCCGCCTGATGGCCGGCATCCGCAGTATCCGCGCGGCGATCGATGCGGGCGAGCTCGGCCGCGTCGGATTCATGGAGGCGAATTTCTCCAACGAGCGGGCGCTCGAGCTCACACCCTCGACCTGGCGCTGGTACCGCGACCGCGCACCCGGCGGGCCGCTGTCGCAGCTCGCGATCCACCAATTCGACGTGCTGCACTATCTCGGGGGAGAGATCGTCGCGGCGAGCTCGATCGCGTCGAAGCTCTCGCCCGTCGGCGCCGAGGTCGATGACCAGTCGATGACGACGCTCAAGTTCGCCGACGGCAAGATCGGCTATGTGGGCTCGTGCTGGACCTCGCCCGGCATCTTCGCGGTGCGGGTGTTCGGCTCAAAGGGCCTGATGCACTACGAGATCGACTTCGGCACCTGGGACACGCCGGCCGAGCTGCACAAGAAGTCGGTGCTCTATATCCAACGCGGCAAGGACGGCTACGCCAAGCGCGAGGAGCTGAGAGTGCCGGAAAGCGACATGTTCCGCGCCGAGCTCGACATGTTCGCGGAGAGCTGCCGCACCGGCAAGGCGAACGAGCTCACGGCCCACAACGGCAACGTCGCGGTCGCCGCGGTCTACGCCGCGCTGCGCTCGATCGACCGGCAGGGCCAGCTCGTGCCGATCGCCGAGGTGATTGCCGAGGCCAAGACGGGTGCGCGCCATGTTGCCTAGCCGATACTTCGTCGACCTCACCCAGCCCGAGATCGCGGCGCAGCTCAAAAGCAACCCGCTGGTCATCCTGCCGGCCGGCAGCGTCGAGCAGCACGGGCCGCATTTGCCGACCGGCACCGACATCTTCGCCGCCAATGTCATCGGCCACGCGGTCGCGGAGCGGCTCGACGGCCTCGTGCTGCCCGGCACGCCGCTCGGCGTCACGCCCATGCACGCGCCGTTCGCGGGCACGATCACGCTGACGCCCGACACCTACATGCGGCTCGTGACCGAGACCTGCGTCTCGGCCGCGCGGCATGGCGCGAAGTACCTGCTCATCCTCAACTGGCACGAGGGCAACATCCCGTCGCTCGCCATCGCGGCCGAGGCGCTGCACCGCGAGCACGGCATGACGGTGCTCACCGTGCAGGCGTGCTACGTCGCCGAGGAGCTTTACGGCCACTCGTGCAACGGTCTCACCCACGGTGGCGAGATCGAGGCCCTGGCGGTGCTCGCCTATCGGCCCGAGCTCGTGCACCTCGACCGCATCGACTACTCGTCGGACCACAGTCACGGGCACAAGATGGACAAGCTGCGCCGCACGCGCGCCTACCAGCCGGTGCTCACCGACATCCGCTCGATCGCGCCGACGGGCTGGTTCGGCAGCCCACAGCACGCGACTGCGGAAAAAGGCGCGCGCATGCTCGTCGACATCGCAGACTCGATCGCCAAGGAAGCGACCGAGATCTTCCGCCAGCTCGATGCCGTCCAGGGCGGCGGCACCGCCGAGCTGCGCCAGTTCCGGAGGGCGAAGTAATGGCGCGCCTGCTCACCGCCGCCGACGCGAAGCTGCTCGATCTGCCGGGCCGGCGTTCGCGCGAGCTCGTGTCGGGCAAGATCGGCTCGAAGATGAGCTTCCGCATGGTCGAGATCGCGCCCACCAAGCCCGGCGACAAGCCGCGCGGCCCGCACCTGCACACCGGATTCGAGGAGTGCATCTACGTGCTCTCCGGCCGCGGCGCGATGCAGTCGGAAAGCGGCACCCATCACGCTGGGCCGGGTGACGTCCTGCTGGTGCCGGTCGGCGAAAAGCACATGACCGTCAACACCGGAAGCGAGACACTGGTGCTCTTGTGCTTCTTCCCGGTCGCCGACGTCGGCGCCGGCACCACCGAATTCGCGAGCTTTTGAATTATGGTCCGCGTGTTGTGTCTACGTCCGCAGGCGGATTTCGCCCGCGTGAATGCGCTCCCGCCCTCCTCCATTGCGGTCGACTACCGCGCGCCGGTCGACGCCGACGTGCCCGACCTCATGCGGCAGGCAGCGGCGCTCGTCATTCCGGCGGTCGGACCGCCGCTCCCCGCCAGGCTGTTCGAGGGCACGCGCCTCAAGCTCGTGCAGGTGACGGGCGCCGGCCTCGACCGCCTCGACGTCGCGGCGCTGACACGCCTCGGCATTCCGATCGCCAACGTGCCGGGCGGCAGCAACGGTGCGGTCGCCGAATATGCCGTGACCGCCGCCTCGCTGCTGCTGCGCCGCTTCGCGTGGGCGAGCGACGAGATCAAGCGCGGCAACTACGTCGCGTTCCGCGCCGCCCTGATCGGCGCGAACCTGGGCGGCCTCGATGGCTTGACCGTCGGTGTCGTTGGACTCGGCACCATCGGTGTCGCGGTCGCCAAGGCGTTTGCGGCCGCAAACTGCCGGCTCTGCTATCACGATCCGGCGCCGCCCGATCCGCAGGCGGCCACCGCGCTCGGCGCACAATCGCTGTCGCTGCCCGAGCTTCTCGAACGCTCCGACGTCGTGACACTCCACGTGCCGCTGCTGCCGGCGACGCGCGGCCTGATCGGCGCCGGCGAGCTTGCGCGCATGAAACGCGGCGCCGTGCTGATCCAGGCCTCGCGCGGCGGCGTGGTCGACGAGTCAGCGCTCGCGGACGCGCTGCGCTCGCAGCATCTCGGCGGCGCCGCCGTCGACGTCTACTCGACCGAGCCGCCGGGTCCCGACCATCCGCTGCTCGCGCTCGATGGCGAAGCTGCGCAGCGATTGCTGCTCACCCCGCACATCGCCGGCGTGACGCGGCAAGCGTCCGCATACCTGTTCGCCTCGGCCTGGGAGAACGTCGAGCGCGTCGCCATCAAGGACGCGCCGCCGCTCAACCGCGCCAATCCGGTGTCGCCATGAACGCGGAAGATCGCGCGAAAGCCGCGCGCCACGTCACCGCCGAGGCGGTGCGCCAGACGCTCATCGACATGGTCGATATCCGCAGCCCGACCGGCGCGGAAGCCGGGATGGCGGATTACATCGTCGGCCGCCTGCGCACGGCCGGCATCGAGGCGTCGCATCAATTCGTCGAGGACGGCCGTCCCAATGCGATCGGACATCTGCCGGGCCGCGGCGAGGGGCGAAATCTCCTTTTCACCGGCCACATGGATACGTCCTACAGCGGCGACGAGCCGCATCTCGTCGGCGAGGGCTTCCGTCCGAAAGGCATTTTCCGCGACGGCTGGATCTGGGGTCTCGGCGCCAGCAACATGAAGAGCGGACTCGCCGGCCTCCTGGTCGCGTTCGAGGCGATCGCCAAGTCCGGCATCGAGCTGCACGGCGACCTCACGTTCGGCGGCGTCGTGGGTGAGATCGAGAAGGCGCCGATCGAGGAGTTCCAGGGGTCCGAATATGCCGGCTACGGCATCGGAACCAAGCATCTCGTCACGCACGGGATCACGGCCGACTATGCGCTGCTCGGCGAGCCGACCGGCATGCGCATGTGCACCGCCAACATGGGCTGCATCTGGGCGCGGATCATGGTCGGCGGCACGGTTGCGCATTCGGCACTCACCAACAAGCCCGGGACCATCAATGCGATCGCGGTCGCGCGGGCGCTGTGCGACGAGATCGACGCCTGGGCCAAATCGTTCGGCGACGACAACGTCTATCTCGGCGAGCGCGCGCACGTCACGATCGCCGCCATGCGCGGCGGCGCGCCGTGGCGGCTCTCGCGCAACCCCTACGACTGCAGCATCTATCTCGACATCCGCACGGTGCCGGGGCAGTCCGCCGAGGACGTCAAGCGCGCGCTGCGCGCATTGTTGCAGCGCTTCGCGCAACAGCATGCGATCGGCGAGCCCACGCTCGCCTTCCTTGTCACCGATCCGCCGCTCGAGATCGGCCAGGACCTGCCGATCGTGAAGGCGATGGAGGCCGCGCAGGCGTCCGTGATGGGACAAAAGACCACAACCTTCCTGCGCCGTCCGGGCTCCGATGCGATCCACCTGACGCGTTATGATGTGCCGTGCATCCAGTTCGGGCCGGGCGGCCGCCTGCACCCGAGCGCGAACGGACGCTCGATGCATGCGATCGGCGATCACGTCCTGCTCGACGACGTGGTCCAGGCTTCTCGCATCTATCTGGAGACGGCGCTGAACCTGTGCGGGCAACCGATCGGCGGCTGAAGCACGATCCCGAAAGTTGGACGCCGGTTTTCGCAAAAGATCATGGTCAAACGATAAGGCGGGTTCAACAAACTTGGCGAAGAAAGCAGGGGAACCGGATATGGCTCTAGGTCTCACCGCACGTCTCACCTCCTTGGCGCTCGCCGCGACGGCGGCGCTCGCGAGCGCGCAGGCGCAGAACTTTCCCACCAGGCCGATCACGCTCGTGGTGTCGTTCGCGCCCGGCGGCCTGACCGACATTCCGGCCCGCATGCTGGCGCCGGAGCTGCAGCAGCGGCTCAAGCAGCCGGTCGTGGTCGAGAACAAGCCCGGCGCGTCGGGCGTGATCGGCACGTCCTATGTCATCCACGCGGCGCCCGACGGATATACGCTGCTGGTGAGCGGCATCTCGGAGGTGCAGAACCTCTTTTACATCAAGGTGCCGTACGATGTGCAGAACGACCTCGCCACGGTCGCGAAGATCGCGGACGGCCCACCGCTCGTGCTGGCGGTGCCGGCAAGCTCGCCGTTCAAGACCTTTGCGGATTTCATCGCCTACGCAAAAGCCAATCCGGGCAAGATCAACATGGCGACCACCGGCCCGGCGACGAGCCCCGCGATCGCAGTGTCGCAGCTGAATTCGCTCGCCGGCACGACCATCGTCGCGGTGCCGTACAACGGCTCCGGCCCGGCCGCGACCGCAGTCGCAGGCGCCCAGGTGCAGGCCGGCTTCGTCTGGCTCCCGAGCGTCTCCGGCATGGCGAACTCGGGCCAGGTGCGCCTGCTCGCCATTGCGACGGCGGAGCGCCTGCCGGTGATCAAGGATGTGCCGACCCTCGCGGAGCTCGGCTTCAAGAACTTCGAGCACAGCGCCTTCGTCGGCGTCTTGGCGCCGCGCAACACGCCCGCCGCCGTCATCGCTACCCTGAACAAGGCGGTGAACGACTCGGTGCGCGAGTCGCCGACCTTCAAGCAGCGCCTCGAGCCGTTCGGCATGACACTGCCGGCGCAGCCGAACTCGCCTGAGGCGTATCACAAGTACATGGCTGATCAGATCGAGTATCAGCGCAAGCTCGCCGCCCTTTCCGGCGCCGTGCCGAAATAGGCCTGGCCGACGCGTCATCCTGAGCGGGACAAGGCGTCGGCCGGCGCAGGCGATCGCGTGGAACCAGGCGTAAGTCGCGCAACACCTCACGCCGTCGAGCGTTGCGGTAAGAGAGCCATCAGGAGGCCGTCATGCCGAGCAGCCGTCCGCAGCGGCGCGCTCCCGATTCAGGGGCGTCGCCGGCTATTCCGCGCGAACCCATTCTCAATCCGGGTGATCAAGCGCCCCCCGGGACGCCCGGAACCGGAGAGGCCGTCTGCCCGCAATGCCAGGGTCAAGGGCGCGTCAACGGTGGGCCGTGCCGGTATTGCGGCGGGACCGGGAAGGTGATCCGCGGCGTGGGCGGCGCCTGATCTCCCACGCGCGGGAACCGAAGCGGCGCACGCGGGCGCGGTAGTGCGCCCGCGTGGCTGGTTGCGGATCAGGCCGCGGCCGCAGGCGCCGGCGGCAATGCGGATTCCGCAATGGTCTTCTGCCACGCCGGCAGCGCCATCAGGCCCGCGTGCCAACGCCTGACCTCCGCATAGGGCTCCAGCGGGAACCGACCCTGAGCCGCATAATGCAGCGGCGCGCCGAGCGCGAAATCCGCCAGCGTGATGTGGTCGCCGGTGACGTACTTCTTTCCTTTGAGTTGCCCATCGAGGACCGCGGCGGCACGGTGAAAGCATTCCGTCGCCTTGGCGATGGCGGGCTCGTCGCGCTCGGGAACCCCGAAGAAGTTCGGCTTGATGAAATTCTCGAGCAACAAAGTCTCGATCGGCGGATCCCAGTGCGCAAGATCCCAGAACTGCCAGCGCGTGACATCGAGCCGGCCGCGCTCGTCGGTCGGCAGGAGCCCGCTCTGCGGCTTCTTGCCGGCGAGGTACTGCATGATCGCGTTCGACTCCCACAGCACGTAGTCGCCGTTCTTGAGTGTCGGCATCATCTGATTGGGGTTCAACGCCCTGTATTCCGGCGTCTTGTGCTCCCCCTTCAGCAGGTCGAGCTTGCGCAAGGTGAATTCGATTCCGAGCTGGTTGGCGACCGCGATCGCCTTGAAGGCGCGCGGGCTCGCCGGCATGGCGTAGAGCTCGATGGGCATGAACGTACTCCTCTCTCCGGTTTGCTGACTGCTGAACGAATGTGACTGGATTGGGGTCGCTCACGCGGTCTCGATGTGGGACTTGAACCGCTCCAGCAGGCCGGGCCAGCCGCCGTCGACGTCCTTGCGCATCTTGGCGCCGCCCTCCGCGCCGAGCTGCTCGAACTTGCGATGCTCGAGCTCGACGCGCGTCGCGTTTGCACCTTCTGCGATGAACCGGACCTCCACCTCGGAGCCGATCGTCGTATCCGGCTTCCACTGGCTGTTGATGTCCCAGGTCATGACGAAACGCTGCGGCGGCTCCCACGCGACGATGCGGCCGACATTCGTGCGCGTGCCGTCCTCGGCGAGCTCGTACCAGTGGCCGCCGAGCCGCGTCTCCATGGCGACGCTCTTGCGCGGCGTCTTGCCGATGCCATGATCGATCGGCCACCAGCGGCCGAGACCGGCGGTGAAGACCTCGAAGGCGCGCGCCGCGCTCGCGTTCACGCGGATCGTCTTGCGCACCGGCGCGATGGTGATCACCTGGTTCATGATTTGCCCTTCCCTGCTTGCGTGTCGCCCTCGTCGCGCTCGAGCTCCGCCTGGAATGCGGCAAGCGCGTGATCCCAGAACTGGTCGAGCCATTTGCGCACCGCGCCGAGCCCCTGCGGGTCGATGTAGTAGACGCGCCGCGTTCCTTCCGGCCGGTCCGCCACGAGACCCGCCTCCTTCAGCACCTTGAGATGCTGCGACACCGCCGGACGGCTCACCGGCAGGCCGCGAGCGATGTCGCCCACCGCGCGCGGCCCCGACTTGAGCCGCTCGAACACGCGGCGCCGGGTCGGATCGGCGAGTGCCGAGAGTGCATTTTCGTAAGTCATAACTTACCGTAAGTTATGACTTACGGATTGTCAAGCGCGGAATGGCCGGCGCCCGAGGCGCCGGCCACGCAGCGATGCTCGCGTTGACCGCCTTAGTGCGCCAGCGGATCCGGCCGCAGCTGGAAGCGCACGGCCTTCGGCCGGTTCTCCTTGCCGCCTTCGAGGTGGAACATGGCGCGGGTACCGTAGGTGGACCACAGCTCCCGCCCCTTCCATCCCGCATTCGGATCGTCGATGCGGCCGTCCACGTTCTTGGCGAAGAAGCCCATCGGATAGGGCACGACGAAATTGACGAGCTTGCCGTCGACGAGCGCGAAGATCGAGCTGTTGAGATTGCCCATCACGATCGGAACGTTCTCGCCGAGGCGGAACGTGTTGAACCAGTCGACCCAGACGTAGTAGCTCGCCTCCGCGCTGCCCGGCTGCTTCACGTCGCGGAGCTGCGGGCCCGGCAGTTGGTAGAAGCTCCATCCCTCCGGACAGTGCTGGCCGAGCGCGGTCGGTCCATTGAGCACCTTGCACTTGCGGCGGTCGAACTGTCCGAGATGTCCGCTCGCGAGCGACACCCAATAGACGCCGTTGCGATCGACATCGCCGCCGCGCGGACCGAAGCCGGGCTGCGGCACCTCGTAGTATTCGGTCAGCGCCGTGTGGGTCGGATCGGCCCCCGGGACCGTGCGGGTGATTCCGCCCGGAGATCCGAGCACCGTGCCCCAGACCGCGCCGTCGCTCGGGCTCACCGCGACCGCGTAGATGTTCACGGCGATGCGCTTGTCCTTGGCGGGATCGACCGGCGCGCCGGGCTCGACATAATCGTCGCGCTTGCCGTTGCCGTTGGTATCGAGCACGAACGGCGTCCAGCCCTGCGACTTCACCTCGTCGCCGGTCTCCTCGAACATCTTGCGGTTCAGCCAGCCGAGCACCCCGGGCCCGGCGACGCCGGCGCTGAGCCACAAGGTCTGATTGGGATCGGAGCCGAAGTTGAGGTGGTGGGTCGGAAAGCAGGTGCTGATCAGCGTGAACTTGCCGCTTGCCGGATCGTAGACCGAGAGGTTGCGTCCGGAGGCATCGATCGGAAAGACCTTGGCGGACGGATGGTCCGAGCCGGCCTTGCAGAAGGCGGGATTAGGATTGGGACGAACGCGGGCCGTGTACCAGACATGGCCCTTCTCATCGAGCATCGGATTGTGGGTCAGCGTCTTGCTGTCCCAGATCGGCTCGTCGCCCCACCAGGGCGATGGCGCCATCGAGTTGGTGCGCGAGGATGGCGTCGCCGGATCGCGCACCGGATGCAGCACCTCGCTCGCGGTCGCCGTCTTCGGGTCGAGGACCGGCATCTCGTCGGTGGAATCCTCGGGCGAGCCGTAGATCGGGCCGTTGGCGTTGAGCCGCGGATTGCGACGATCGGTCGAGACCACGTCGTGCAGATAAGCGGTCGGCCGGCTCCAGTCCCAGGTCGTGATCACCACGTTGCGCTCGATGCCTTGCGGCCGCGTCGGCTTGGCGAACGGCAGCTCGCCTGCCGCGATATGATCTGTCCAGTCGCCGAACAGCTTGAGCGCCCGATCAGTGTCGAGCCGGCCGATGTCGCGCGCCATGAACATCTGCGCGCCGCCCGACTGCAGGCGCCGCGCCCACGCTTCCGACGAATTCTTGAACTCGCCGAGCGCCTTCGAGATCGTGCGCGTCCCGGGCGTGCCGAGCGCATGGCACGACTGGCAGGCGCCGCTCTTGACGATGTTGAGCCATTCGCTCTGGCTTTTGATCCTGGGCAGCGGAAATTCATCCGCTCCGGGCACGCGCAGCAGCGAGAACCAGTAGATCGGCGGGTAATATTGCGCCGCGGCCGACTCGTTCGGCGCCTTCACGGCGGTGAGGTCGAGGACCTTGCCGGGGGCGGCCGGCACCTTCGGGGAATCGACCAGGCCGTAACCGCGCACCCAGACGCTGTAATTCGCCCGCGGCAAGTCCGGGATGAGATAGCGCCCGCGCTCGTCGGTGACGACGATCTTGGCAAGCCTGGTGGGCAGATCGCTCGTCTCGGCGATGACCCAGACGCCCGCTTCCGGGCCGTCCGCTCCGCGGACGACGCCGCCGAGATCGGACGCTCCGACCTGCACGGCCGCATCGGGCGCGGCCTGCGCGCGCACGCTCGC
>DASTZX010000329.1:0-10376 GCA_035764045.1 Xanthobacteraceae bacterium
GCTACAAGCTCAACCGCGCTTCGCCGGCTCGCGTGAGAGTCCCTTGACGGCGAGCTCGTCGAGATAGGCCTGCCAGTATTGCTCGTAGTTGCGGCCGAGATCGAGAAAATAGTCCCAGCTGTAGATGCCGGTCGAATGCAGGTCGTCGAAGACCAGCCGGACCGCGTAGTTGCCGATCGGATGGACCTCGAGCACCATCACGTTCTTCTTGCCCGGAACGGTCTTGCGCTCGTCGGGCGAATGCCCCTGCACCTCCGCGCTCGGGCTTTTCACCCGCAAATATTCGGCCGGCAGCTCATAGCGCTCGCCGTTGTCGAAGCTCACCACCAGGGCGGCGCGATCGCGCCGCAGCTTGATCTCGGTCGGCCATGCGCTCATGCGCCAGTGCCTTATGCCCTGTTGTTGGGTGCGTCCGCCCGCCGCAGCGGATCATTCCGGACGGCGGGAAAATATGAGGCTTGTCATGCGCTTGTCCAGGCCGCAGACTCCCCAAGCCGGCCCCGAGGCGTTATATAGGGGAGATAGCAAAAGACCGGATGAACGCGAGCAAGGCAGCGAGCGCCGTGACGATGGATGGCCTGAACCAGACGACCGATATTGAATGCGACCGCGCCGCCCATCCGGGCGCGCTGGTCGATCCGTTCGGCCGCCACATTTCCTATCTGCGCGTCTCCGTCACCGATCGGTGCGATTTCCGCTGCGTCTATTGCATGTCGGAGAACATGTCGTTCCTGCCGAAGGCGGACATCCTCACGCTCGAGGAGCTCGATCGCCTGTGCTCGGCCTTCGTGGCGCGCGGCGTGCGCAAGCTGCGCCTCACCGGCGGCGAGCCGCTGGTGCGGCGCGGGATCATGACCCTGGTCGGATCGCTGTCGCGTCACCTCGCGAGCGGCGCGCTCGACGAGCTCACGCTCACGACCAACGGATCGCAGCTCAGGAAATATGCCCGCGAGCTGGTCGGCCACGGCGTGAAGCGCATCAATGTCTCGCTCGACACGCTCGATCCCGACCGGTTCCGCGCCGTCACCCGCTGGGGCGATCTCGACCAGGTGCTCGCCGGCATCGATGCGGCGCGTGAGGCCGGGCTTGCGGTCAAGATCAACGCCGTCGCCCTCAAGGGCGTCAATGACGACGAGTTCGTTCGCTTGATCGAATGGGCCCACGGCGGCGGCATGGACCTGACCATCATCGAGGTGATGCCGCTGGGCGACATCGGCGAGGGTCGGCTCGCGCAGTATCTGCCGCTCTCGATCGTGCGGGCGCACCTCGCCGAGCGCTTCACCCTGGAAGACATCGACTACCGGACCGGTGGCCCGGCCCGCTACGTGCGGGTCGCCGAGACCGGCGGCCGGCTCGGATTCATCACACCGCTGACCCACAATTTCTGCGAATCGTGCAACCGGGTGCGCGTCACCTGCACCGGCACGTTGTTCATGTGTCTCGGCCAGGAGGATGCCGCCGACCTGCGCGCGGTGCTGCGCGCCTCCGAGGCCAACGATCTGCTGCACGCCGCCATCGACGAGGCGATCGCCCGGAAGCCCAAGGGGCATGATTTCGTCATCGACCGCCGCCACCGGCGCCCGGCGCTGGCGCGCCACATGAGCGTGACCGGCGGCTGACGCGCCGAGAAATCGTGCGAACTTCGGGTTCGCCGCACTGGGGCCGCCCCCTTCCAAGGCTCAATCCAGGTACCACGGCACATTCATGACCGTGAGCCGCGAGCCGCCGTGCAGCAGAAGCTGCCGGCGCAATTGCCAGGCGTGGTGCGAGTGCAGGAAATGCTGGTACCAGTGACGCTTCACGATCTCGGGCACCATGACCACGATGCGCCGGGTTCCGAACTTGTGCTCCAGCTCCTCGGCGAACTTCAGGATCGGTTCGTGGATGGCGCGCCGGGCGGCGGGAAGGATGACGAGCCGCGGCGGCGGCACTCCCGCCTCGGCGGCCGGCCGCTCCACGTCGCGGCGCCATTGCGCCTGCAGGAGTTCGGCGTGCTCTTCCGCCTGCGGCCCCGCCAGGTCCGTGAGGTGAATGGCGATGACGTCGGGAGATAGCGTCACGGCGAGGCGCAGGGCCTTGTCGGCGAGCCGGTTCCATTCCTGCACAGCGACCACCAGAATCGGCGGACGCGTATCGCGCAGCGCGAGCGCGCCGCCATGCGTCTCGCTGGCGAGGCGAGCGTAATAGCGGTGGATGGTGAACAGCAGCGCGATCACGCCGGGGATCACCAGGATGGTGATCCAGGCCCCCTCGGTGAATTTTGCGATTACGATGATGACGAGCGCAGTGCCCGTCGTCGTGGCGCCGGCCGCATTGATCCAATAGTGCGCGCGCTGCGCGGTGCGCTCGCGTTGCGATCGGGCCCGGGGGATCGAGCGGCGCCAATGGACGACCATTCCGACCTGCGAAAGGGTGAAGGTCAGGAACGCGCCGATCGCGAACAGCGGAATCAACCGATCGGTGATGCCGCCGAAGGCGAACAGCAGCAGCCCGGCCGTGACGGCGAGGTAGATGATCCCGACCGAAAAGACCAGGCGACGTCCGGCGATCGCGAACGGACGCGGTAGAAATCCATCCTGGGCGACCATGCGGCAAAGACGCGGGAAGTCGACGAAGCTCGTGGTGGCCGAAAGCATGAGCACGCACAGCAACGAACCGATCGCCACGTAGTAGAGCGCCCCCTGCCCGACTGCGGCGGCGGCGATCTGCGACAGCACGCTGCGATAGCCGGGCTGGTCCTGGTCCATTGCGCCGATCCCGAACGTGTGGACGAGATAAGCGATGCCGACGAGCAGAACGCCCAACGTCAGAACGATGGCGGTCAGCGTGCGGTGTCCATAGAGGACGGGGGGCTCGCGGAATGCGCTCATGCCATTGCTGACCGCCTCGACGCCGGTCATCGCGGTGCAGCCGCTCGCGAAGGCGCGCAGCAACAGCCACAGGCCGACCGCCTCGGTGGCGGGCGGCAGCTGCGGCGGCGCGACCACGGGCTCGGGGTGGCCGCCGGCCGCCAGGGCCTTGCCGACGCCGATCGCAAGAACCAGGAGAAAGCTGACGATGTAGACGTAGGTCGGCAGAGCGAAAATGCGCCCCGCATCGGGAGTGCCGCGCAGATTGACGAGCGTAATCAGCAGCAGGACCCCGAGGCAGAGGGGGAGCATGTAGGGGTGCAGCACGGGGGCGGCCGATACGAGCGCACCGATGCCGGCCGAGATGCCCACCGCGACATTGAGCACGTAATCGATCATCAGCGCCGCGGCCGCGAGCAGGCCTGCGTTGGTGCCGAGGTTGTCCTTGGCGACGATGTAGGCGCCGCCGTTGTTCGGATAGGCGCGAATGGTCTGCCAGTAGGAGGCGAACAGGATCAACAGCAGCGCCACGATGGGCGCCATGATCCAGCCGATATAGGACGCGCCGGCGGCGCCAACAGGAATGAGCATCGCGAGCGCCGCCTCGGGTCCGTAAGACGACGACCCGATGCCGTCGAGCCCCATGGCGGGCACGCCCTCGAATGAACCGATCTTCCGTCGGCCGAATTCGCGATTGAGCAGTCTGCGGCCGAGGAGAAGATCGAGGATACTCACGTACGAACCCGTCAACGCATTCTGAAATTGGCCATCAGGCGGGAAACGCGATCACGGGCCGAAGGGTTCGTGCGAGGCATGAGCCTCGAAGAACCCAGGTCACACGCGCTCGACGCCGACGGCTGTCCCGATTGCCCGGTCGCGGCCCCTCTTCAGTCGGTTCGCCGTTGCCTCGTTGCGGCGCATTGCTCCGTATCCTTGCTGACACAGGAACCCACGCCCGGGCGACAGGTGCGTGAGGCCGGGCCAAACGCAGCACCCGCCGGAGATCGCCGCAACCCGCGCGAAGCTCGGCAAACTTTCAATTGACGGCGGCACCGGTATTTCGGATTAAGGAACAATCGGTGGGGCTGGACCAGGTGGTTCGCCGGGTCCGAAATCGGGGGCAAACGAGGCGCGGGCTACGCGCCCTGCTCCGAGGGGAAACGACGTGGACAACCTCCTGAGGGCTCTCCTTCCGGCGAGCCGTGCCATTGATGCGCTCAACAGCCGGATCGGCTCCTGGGTGAGCTGGCTCATTTTGGCGGCCGTCGTCGTGTCCAGCGTCAATGCAGTCGTGCGCAAGGCGTTCGACATGTCGTCGAACGCCTGGCTGGAATTGCAGTGGGTGCTGTTCAGCGCCGTCTTCCTGCTGTGCTCACCATGGACGCTCATGTCCAACGAGCACATCCGCATCGACATCGTGAACAATCTGCTGCCGAAAAAACTGCGTAACTGGATCGATCTTGTCGGCCACGCCTTCTTCCTGCTGCCGCTCACGATCATCATGATCGTGACCGGCATTCCGTTTTTCCTGAAATCGTGGCGCATCGACGAGCAATCCTTCAGCGCGGGCGGGCTCCCGCAATGGCCGGCGAAGTCGCTCATCATGATCGGATTTACGCTGCTGTTCCTCCAGGGTCTGTCCGAGCTGGTGAAGCGGGCGGCCGTCATGCGCGGACTGATCCCGGATCCGCACGAGTCCTATCGCCCGCCGGAAGAGGTCGAGGTCGAGCACCTCGTCGAGGCGATCGAGAAGCATTGAGCGCCCACCCGGAAGGGAGTCCGCCCTGATGGCCTTCATCGCCGACAATCTGGCGCCGATCATGTTCGCGGCGCTGGTGATCTTTCTCCTGCTCGGCTATCCGGCGGCATTCTCCCTCGGCGCGGTTGGGCTCATGTTCGGGATCGTCGGCATCGAGCTCGGCCTGTTCGCGCCCGATTTCCTCCAGGCCCTGCCCGAACGCGTCTATGGCGTGATGAGCAACGATACGCTCCTCGCCATTCCGTTCTTCACCTTCATGGGCCTGGTGCTCGAGCGCTCGGGCATGGCGGAGGACCTCCTCGACACCATCGGCCAGCTCTTCGGCACGGTTCGCGGCGGCCTCGCCTATGCGGTGGTTTTCGTAGGTGCGCTGCTCGCGGCGACGACCGGCGTCGTCGCCGCCTCGGTCATCTCCATGGGCCTGATCTCGCTCCCGATCATGCTGCGTTACGGCTATGACCGGCGCGTCGCCTCGGGCGTGATTGCGGCCTCGGGCACCCTCGCCCAGATCATCCCGCCCTCGCTCGTGCTGATCGTCATGGCCGACCAGCTCGGCCGCTCCGTCGGCGACATGTACGAGGGCGCCTTCATTCCCGGCCTGGTGCTCGCCCTCCTCTATGCCGGCTACATGTTCATCGTCTCTGTGGTCTCGCCAAAATCGACTCCCGGCCTTCCCCAGGAGGCTGTGGGATTCCGCGAGGACAGCGGCAGCCGTGGGCTGTGGTCGCTGCTGGTCCTCGCCCTTGCGAGCGCGGCGTTCGGCCTGTACATGCTGCACGGCTCGACCGTGCACGGCGCGGACTATGTCGTCCTCGTGATGTTCTTCGGCATCCTGTTCGCCTTCGCGGTCGCGGTGGTGAACTGGATCTGCCAGCGCCTTACCGGCTTCCGTTTCTTGTCCCGCATGGCGCAGCAGACCACCTTCGTGATGGTCCCGCCGCTCTTTCTGATCTTCCTCGTGCTCGGGACGATCTTCATCGGCGTGGCGACCCCGACGGAAGGCGGTGCCATGGGGGCGAGCGGCGCTCTCATTCTCGGTGCGCTCAAGCGCCGCCTGAGCTTCGACCTCATCCGCCAGGCCGTGCAGTCGACCGCCAAGCTCTCCGCCTTCGTGATCTTCATCCTGATCGGCGCCCGGGTGTTCTCGCTCACGTTCTATGGCGTGAGCGGGCACATCTGGGTCGAGAATCTGCTCGTCTCGCTCCCTGGCGGCCAGTTGGGCTTCCTGCTGTTCGTCAACGCCTTCGTATTCGTCCTCGCGTTCTTCCTCGATTTCTTCGAGCTCGCCTTCATCGTCATCCCGCTGCTCGGTCCCGCCGCCGAGCATCTCGGCATCGACCTCATCTGGTTCGGGGTCATCCTCGGCGTCAACATGCAGACCTCGTTCATGCATCCGCCGTTCGGCTTCGCATTATTCTACTTGCGCTCGGTCGCGCCGCGCGACCCCTATGTCGACCGAGTCAGCGGCAAGCTCACGCAGCCGGTCACGACCGGCCAAATCTACTGGGGCGCCGTGCCGTTCGTCTTTATCCAGGTTCTGATGGTTGTGCTCGTGATCCTGTTCCCCGCCATGGTGATGCACTACAAAGGCATCGGCACCAGCATCAACCCCAGCGACATCAAGATCGAGCTTCCGGACATCGAGCCGCCGCCGCTCGATTTCGGCCAACCGCCGAAGATTCAATGAGCCCCAGTGCGTCCTCGCCCGACCTTGCCTGCCATGGGTTTGTGAGCGGCCGGAGCGGGAATCACACATGAGCGGACACGCGGCCGTGGTTTTCGGGCTTGACCCCATGTGGGTATCGACGTGTCTTCTCGCCGTCACTTATGGCGTCATCATCTCCGAGAAGGTGAATCGTTCTATCGTTGCGCTCGTGGGCGCCGGCTTGATGATTCTGGCCGGCGTCCTCGATCAGTTCGATGCCATCAAAGGGATCGACTGGAACACGATCGGACTCCTGACCGGAATGATGATTCTGGTCTCGATCTCGCGGCGCTCCGGAATGTTCCAGTATGCCGCGATCTGGTCGGCCAAACTCGCCAATGCGCATCCAGCCGGCATTCTGCTGCTGCTGCAAATCACCACGGCAGTTGTCTCGGCGTTTCTCGACAATGTCACAACGGTCTTGCTGATCGTGCCGGTGACCCTTGCGATATGCAAAGAGCTCGATGTGCCGCCTTATCCCTATCTGTTTGCCGAAGTCTTCGCATCCAACATCGGCGGCACGGCAACCCTGATTGGCGATCCCCCGAACATTTTGATCGGCTCGCAAGTCGGGCTCGATTTCAACGCATTCATCGTCCACCTCACTCCTGTGATCTTGATCGTGATGGCGGCGCAAGCGCTCGTCGTGCACGCGTTGTGGGGCCGAGAAATGAAGGCGACACCCGAGCGCGAGGCCCGCGTCCGGGCGATGAGGCCGCGGGACACTATTCAAGACCGGCTGCTGCTCAAGCAATCCTTGCTGGTGCTTTCCGCAGTGATCGTCGCGTTCATACTGGCAAAACGCGTGCATCTCGAGCCCGCAACGATCGCGATGTTTGGCGCCGCAGTTCTGATGTTGCTCGACAATTGGGC
Source organism: Xanthobacteraceae bacterium (assembly GCA_035764045.1). GTDB lineage: Bacteria > Pseudomonadota > Alphaproteobacteria > Rhizobiales > Xanthobacteraceae > JAVDCA01. The sequence continues at coordinate 7,187 of DASTZX010000329.1, forward strand.
CCATCATTCCGAAAAGGCCGCTCACAATATCCATCAAACGTTCAGCGACGTCGAATGGATCACGATTTTCTTCTTCATTGGTCTGTTCATTGTCGTGCACGGGGTCGAAGTCGGGGGGCTGCTCAAGCTCGCCGCCGACAAGCTGGTCACGGCAACGGGAGGAAATCTCGCCAATGCAGCCTTTGCAATCCTATGGGCATCGGCGTTTCTCTCCGCCATCATCGACAACATCCCGTTCGTCGCCACGATGATTCCGATCATCAAGAGCATGGCACCCGCTTATGGCGGGCCGCATCAGATCGAACCCTTATGGTGGTCCCTGTCACTGGGGGCCTGCCTCGGCGGCAACGGAACCCTGATCGGCGCCTCCGCCAATCTTACGGTGGCTGGAATCGCGGAGCGTAACGGCGTCCCATTTCGGTTCCTCACGTACACCTATTATGCGCTGCCCATGATGGTTCTGTCGGTTGCAATCGCGCATGTGTACGTGTGGTGGCGATATTTCTAAAGCCCACATCGGAGCCGCGTGAGGTCGGCACCACAAGTTCGGGCTGACCACGCCCTGCAGGTTTTTAGCCGCTGGTTGTCGATAGTATCGCTGCGGAATGGGCGGCGCTGGCGAGACCACGCGCATCGAGCAGTTCGTCAGGTGCTCGAAGACCGGCAGTCGCGGCCGGGCGCAGTCACCGGGGCCGGCGGAGCCGGCCCCGGCATCGGATCAGGTGCGGGTGCGCGTGCGGATCATGAAGGAATCATAGGTGTATTCCGCGACCTGCCACCAGAGATATTCATCGTTGCGGTATGCCGTGATCGAGGCCCATACCTTCTTGTAGTCCGGATTGCTCGCCGAGGTTTCGGCATTGACCTCGTTCGACGCCTTGAGACAGGCCTCCATCACGGGGACCGGGAATGGACGCAGTTGCGTGCCCGCGCCCACGAGGCGCTTCAACGCCGCGGGGTTGCGGGAGTCATACCGGGCCTGCTCTTCCACGTTGGCGTAGCCCGCGGCGGCCTCGAGGACCGCCTGGTAGCTCTTAGGCAGCTCGTTCCACTTGGCGAGATTGATCAGCAGGTGGTTGGTCGTGCCGCCCTCCCACCAGCCGGGATAGTAATAATACTTGACGATCTTCTGGAACCCGAGCTTTTCATCGTCATAGGGCCCGACCCATTCGGCGGCGTCGATCGTGCCTTTCTCGAGAGCCGGGTAGATGTCGCCCCCCGCCAATTGCTGCGGCACGCAGCCGAGCTTCTGCAGCGTCTTGCCTGCCCAACCGCCGATGCGCATCTTGAGGCCCTTGAAGTCTTCCGGCGTCTTGATCTCCTTGTTGAACCAGCCACCCATCTGGCAACCGGTATTGCCAGCGAGCAGGCACTTGACGTTGAACTTCTTGCCGAAGTCGTCGATCAGCTTCTGTCCGTCCCCATCATAAAACCAGGCATTCTGCTGGCGCGCGTTGAGGCCGAACGGCACGGCGCAGAACAGTGCCCAGGTCGGATCCTTGCCGATGTAGTAGTATTGGGCCGAGTGACCCATCTCGACCGTGCCGTTCTGCACCGCATCGAGGACCTGGAGCCCGGGCACGATCTCGCCTGCGGCGAACGTCTGCACCTGGAATTTGTTGTCGGTCGCCTCCGCCACGTACTTTGCGATCGTTTCGCAGGCGCCGAACAGGGTATCGAGCGATTTCGGCCAGCTCGCCGTCAACCGCCATTTGAGGTTCGGCATCGATTGGGCGATCGCCGGCTTGGCGATTGCGGCGGCCGCGGCGCCCGCGGTGGCGGCCTTGAGGAACTGACGACGCTTCATCTCGGATTCTCCCTCTGTGACCGGATCGAGGTCATGTGCTCGGTCGCTTCGCGGCCGGCCCCCGCTGGTTTGTTCGCGGAGCTAGGGCGAACCATGCCCCGGCCGGCCGGTAAAATCCAGGGGGCCCAGCTGCGACGAAGGAGCAGGCGAACGCGCGGGGTCGTGTCTTTGGACGCCAACCAAGGTGCTATTCGCGCGGCAGCCGGGCCGTATAATCGCCGATCGGGCGGCCGACGCCCGCATCGCATCGCCAAACGAGGGTCAGCCCATGAGCCGTAAGCGGTCTTCCGGCGGTCGCGCCCCGCAGCGCGGCATCGAAACGCCGGACCGGGCTGCGCGCCCCACGCAGGCCCGGGGCGGCCTCGACCGCCGGACGCTGATTGCCGCCGCTGGCGGCGCCATCGTGACCGGGGTCGGCGCCCAGCCTGCAGCCGCCCAGGAGGCGCGCCCTGCAGTTGCATCGTCCCGGCGAATCGACGCGCATACCCATTTCTCCTCGCTCAAGGTCCTCGCGGCGCTCGAGAAGGAAGAGGGAAAGCCGTTTGTGCTCGGCCGCATGTACCGGTCCAAGCCGGCGCTCACCGAGCCGGCGGCGCGGCTGGCGATTCTCGACCGCAACGAGATCGACATGCACGTGCTGGTGCCGGTCCCCTGGCTCGAAGCCTTTCCCCGCGTAGCGCGGGATCGAACGCTCGCGCCGCGGTTCGCGCGCATGATGAACGACGAGATCGCGGCCGTGATATCGGCCCATCCGAGCCGCTTCCGCGGCGTCGCGCTGCTCGCTTCCGTCGATCCGGACGCGATGGTCGCCGAGCTTCATCGCGCCGTGAAGGAGCTTGGCTTCGTCGGCGCCTATGTGCCGGTCGGTCCGACCGCAAAGCGCATGGACCACCCGGATTTCGAACCGCTGTACCAGGCGATCGTCGAGCTCGACGCGATGCTGTGGCTGCACCCGTCGCGGCCGCCGCTTCCCGATTACGCGGACGAGACGACATCGAAGTATCAGCTCTGGCAGCAGATCGGCTGGCCCTACGACACCACGGCCGCGATGTATCGCATCGTGTTTTCCGGCGTATTCGAGCGTTATCCGGGTATCCGCATCATCACGCACCATCACGGCGGCATCGTGCCCTACTACGTGGGCGGGATGATCGGAAGCTGGGCCGGCAGTGAAGAAGATGGGGTCGAGCTCTCCGACAAGATCTCGCGCCCCTACATCGAGCATTTCAAGAAGTTCTATTGCGATACAGCGTGCAAGGATTTCGTGCCTAAGGTGCTCGAGCTCGCGCTCGACTTCTTCGGTCCCGAGCGCATGTTGTTCGCATCCGACACGCCGTTCGGCGCCGGCGACGGGCAAAGCTTCACGTCGGGGGCGCTGCGCTC